>JADLDL010000263.1 GCA_020846655.1 Saprospiraceae bacterium
AACGACAGCCAAAACCAACGCGACACGCCAAAACCGATGATACACAAGCCGAAACCGGCCACGCACAGCAGCATGAGCGTGCCGGCGTTTTTGCCCAGGGGCCGGTGCGCCAGGTAAATGGCCATGACAATGGCACCCAACGACATCGCCGCGCGCAATATGCCCAGGCCCTGTGGCCCCACCTGCAAAATATCTTTGGCGTACACCGGCAGGAGGGCCACCGCTCCGCCAAACAGCACCGCAAACAAATCGAGGGCAATGGCCCACAGAATCATCTGGTTGCCGGCCACAAACTGCAAGCCTTCGCGAATGCGCGACAGTGCGCTTTCCGTTTCGTCGATCTCCGGCACTGGCTTGGACCCGATGCCCAGCAGAAATACCAGACCCAGGCAGCAGAGCAATACCATCGTGCCGAACGTGATGGACACACCGACAAAGCCGTACAACAAGCCGCCCAGGCCGAGGCCCGTGATGCTGGCCACCTGCCAGGTACTGCTGTTCCAGGAAATGGCGTTGGGCAGTGTTTGGCGGTCGACCAGTTGGGGTAAAAAGGCAAAATTGATGGGGCTAAAAAATCCACGCGCGATGCCGGTTATAAAAATCACGGTATAAATACCGCCCAGCAGCAGGCCTTTGCCGAGGGCTTCGCGGTGGTAGGCCAGCAGAAACAAGATAAAAGAACAGAGGATCAGCAAACTCAGGCAGCCGGCCAGGATGTTGCGGCGGTTGTGCTTGTCGGCCAGGTGCCCGGCCCAAAGGCTGATGCCGATAGCCGGAATCGCCTCCGTAAGCCCCACCAGGCCCAGCATCAGCGGATTGCCGGTGAGCTCGTAAATAAAATAGCCCACCGACACCGACATGATCTGGATGGACAGGGTCGTCATCAGGCGCATAGACAGGAAGCGGCGGTAATCGGGCACGCGCAACGCGGCGTAAGCGTCGATGCGGGGAGCAGGAGTAGAATCCACGGTAGTGTGTTCAGTTTTAGAGGGGCAAAATTGAAGGAAAATAAGTGAATTTCTCCATCCTGCATTTTCCAATGCTTTTCCTCAACTTTGCCCCCGATAAAAGCCTGTTGGGGGCGCTACGGCAGAAAACCCCCAACAGGCCCGAAAAGCGAAACCGCAAGGGGGCAAGCCTCCGACCTCCAGTGGAGCACCCTGTTTTTACACCTTCTATCCATTAAAAATGAAATTACTCGACGGAAAAGTAGCCCTCATCACCGGCGGCTCGCGCGGTATCGGCGAAGCCCTGGTGCGCAAATTCGCCGAACAAGGCGCCCAGGTCGCCTTCACCTATGTTTCGGCCGGTTCGGCCGCCCGTGCCGAAGCGCTCGCCACCGAGTTGGGCGCCTCCGTCCGGGCCTACCAAAGCGATGCCGGCGATTATGCCCAGGCCGAAGCCCTCGTAAACCAGGTGGTCAAAGATTTCGGCAAACTGGATGTGTTGGTCAACAACGCCGGTATTACCCGCGATACGCTCCTGCTGCGCATGACCGAGCAGCAATGGGATGAGGTGATGCAAACCAACCTCAAATCGGTGTTCAACCTGACCAAACACAGCCTCAAACCCATGATTCGCTCCGGCGGCAGTATTATCAACATGAGTTCGGTGGTGGGTGTATTCGGCCAGGCCGGCCAGGCCAACTATGCCGCCTCCAAAGCCGGTATCATCGGTTTTTCCAAATCCATAGCCAAAGAATACGGCTCGCGCGGCGTGCGCTGCAACGCCGTAGCGCCCGGGTTTATCGAAACCGAGATGACCGCCATTCTGGACGAAAAAACGAAAGACAATTACCTGTCGGCCATCCCGCTCAAACGCCTCGGCACCGGCGAAGAAGTGGCCAACACCTGTGTTTTCCTCGCCTCCGACATGGGCTCCTACATCTCCGGGCAGGTCATCTCCGTCTGCGGCGCCCTCAACTGTTGAGATATTGGGATATTGAGATATTGGATATTGGATATTGGATATTGGGATATTGAGATATTGAGATATTGAGATATTGAGATATTTTACTAACAACCAATATTTTACAAAAAAAATATCCCAATATCCAATATCCCGCTACTTAAAACTCACCAGTTCGATTTCGAAGGCCATGGGGGCGTTGGAGCGCACGCCGGCCGGCGGGTATGCGCCGTAGGCCAGGCCGGAGGGGATCAGGAAGAGGCCTTTGCCGCCTTTTTGCAGCAGCGGGATGGCAATTTTCCAGCCCTCGATGAGGCCGTTCAGCGCAAAGGTAGCCGTATTGGATCCGGTGGTTTGATCAAACACCACCCCGTCGAGGTAATAGCCTTTGTATTTGACGGTTACCGTGGAACTCAGCGTCGGGTTGCCGCCCGAGCCGGGCGGGTCGATGATGTGAAAAATGCCCGACGAATGCTCCGTAGCGCTCAGGCCCTTGTCGTTCAGGTATTGGAGAATGGCATCGCGATCAAGTTGGGCCTGATCGTCTTTGGAACAGCCGGTCCAGGCAAACAGGGCGAGCATGGCAGCCGCCAACAACAGCGTGTATTTCATGAAAAAGATACTTGTGTTTGTGAAAATGAGTTTGAGACCGGCAAAAATAACGGAGCAGGGCCGGATTTGAGCGCCCAAAACGCGGCGTTTGTCAATAATTCCCAAATGTCGTACCTGTACCGGCCTGCGGCCCTATTTTTGCGGGCGTTTACAAAAAAATAAACGGCAACGCGATGCGCCCTATCCTTCTGTTTCTCTTCAGCAGCCTCCTGTTCACCGCCCGCCTCACAGCCACAGCGGTTCCACCACCCACCGATAGCACCCTGATCGAAGCCTATATCCAGGGACTCCAGGCCGGCAAAGTGCGCCTCGTCGGCAACTACGGCGACCAAAACTACCTCGCCGATTCTACCGTAGTCGACGCCAGCGGCCACTTTACCCTGCGCCGCGAGCACCCCCTGATGCCCGGGTTTTACTACTTCCTCTTGCCCGGCCAGCGCAATTTCTCTATCCTCGTCGACAAAGACCAGCACATGACCCTGCGCGCCAATGCCGACGACATCACCGGCACCATGCAGGTAACCGGCTCCCTGAACACAGAACTGCTGTACCGGAATTTTAAATTCCAAAGCACCCAAGACCCCGAACTCGGCCAATTGGGCCAAACCCTCCGGAAATTCCCGGCCACCGCCCCGGAATACAAAACCGCCAAAGCCCGCCAAAACCAAATCGTAGAGGAACGCAAAGCCCACCTCGACGAACTGTACAAAGCCTACCCGGATGCGTTTTTCAAAAAATTCAAAGTCGCCGGACAAAACCCCGACTGGCCTGAATACCGCAAAGCCAATGGCGACCTCGATACCATGCGGAATATGCTCTACTACCGCGAACACTTCTGGGATGGCGTCGATTTCACCGACAACCGCCTCCTGAGCACGCCCGTTGTGTTCAACAAACTGAAACGTTACATCACCGAATTGGTACCCCAGGTACCCGATTCCATCATCAAAGTGGCCGATCCGCTGGTCCAGCGCGTGCTGCCGCACAAGGAATATTTTAAGTTTTTTGTCAACTGGATCGGCCTCAATTACGAAAACGGCAAAACCAAAGTCATGGACGGCGAAGCGGTGTTCGTGTTCATGATCAACAAATACATCACCCCCGACAAAGCCTACTGGGACACGCCGGAAAACATCGAAAAACTCCGCAAAAAAGTTTCGGAAATGGAGGCCAGCCTCATGGGCCGCAAAGGCCCCGATGTGCGCGCCCAAACCCCCAGCGGCGAATTCAAAAGTATCTACGAAATAAAAGCGCCCATCGTGGTGGTGTTTATGTTCAGCCCCGATTGCGAACATTGCCAGAAACAAGCGCCCGACATCCAGCGCCTCTACGAAAAATGGAAAGACAAGGGCGTCGATTTCTACGGCATCGCCGTCAACACCACCGACGCCGAGTGGCGGGAATTTCTCAAGAAAAACAAATTCACGTTTACCAACGTGTTTGACCCCTCCAACAAGGCGATTTACGGCAAATACTACGTAGACATCACGCCCGAACTCTACATCCTGAACAAAGACCGCACCATCATCGCCAAAAACCTGGTAGCCGAACAACTGGAAACCGTGTTCGAACGCGAACTCCGCAAGTTGAAAATGTAACGCGAATTTTCAATTCGCAGACCCTGCGAAGGGGCGAAATGATTCAGTCCGTAGCGCCTTTCTTGTTCAAAATTGGATCGCCACCATTTGCCTCCAGCACCGCCGCATCGGGCTGTTCGGCGTACAAACGATCCACCACTGCCCTGCGGTGGCGCAACACCGCTCCCTGGTTGACGGTGCCTTTGTCCGTCAGTTCGCCGGCTTCAGGCGCCAGCTCGAACGGCGCCAACAGAGCCCGCCGGATCAGGGTACTTCCCCCGGTTTCGCCGGCTGCCAGGGTATCCAGCAGGGTTTGCAAGGCCGCGCGCACCGCCGGATGAGCAGCCAGGACGGTCGCCGTCGCCGTTTCATCCAGGCCGCAGAGTACCCGGCAAGGCGCAGGCGCCAAAAACACGATAGCGCCGAGGAACGGCCGGTCTGGCCCCACGATGACCACATCCTGCACCCAGCCGCCAGCGGCAGCGATCAGTTGGGCGCGCAAGGCGCCGGCATGTACCCAGGTGCCGCTGCTGAGTTTGAAACTTTCGGCAATCCGCCCCTCGTAGAGCAGGCCCGCCCCGGGCTCGCCGGCCCGGGCAAAACGCAGGGCATCGCCGGTACAAAAAAAACCTTCCTCGTCGTAGGCCGCAGCCGTCTGTTCCGGCTGACGCCAATAGCCCGGACTGATGTTGGGCCCCCTAAAACGCGCTTCGTAGGCATCGCCCCAGGGCACCAGTTTCAGGTCCAGGCCAGGCACCGGCACGCCCACCAGGCCGGCAAAACCGCCCTCCTGCTGGCAAAACAAAGCAGAGGGGCTCGATTCGGTGCAGCCCAGTCCGGTCGTGATCACCACCCGGCTGCCGGTGGTTGCGACCGACAGTTCTTCGAGCGCATCCCAGAGGTGTTGCGGCAGACTGGCGCCGGCGTAAAACAGGAGCTGCAGGCGGCTGAAAAACCGTTCGCGCAGCGCCCGGTCGCAGCGCAGCCGGGGGATGAGTTCCTCGTAGCCTTTCGGTACATTGAAATAGGCGCTGGGCGCAATGTCGCGCAGGTTGGCCACGGTGGTGTCGATGCCGGCCGGTGTGGGGTTTCCGGCATCCAGGTAGATCGTGCCGCCGAGGTACATGGCCAGTCCGAAATTGTGGTTGCCGCCGAAGGTATGGCTCCAGGGCAGCCAGTCGACCAGTTCGAATTGTTCGCGCAGAAATGGAAAACTCTGGGCGATTTGCTGCCAGTTGGCACAGATGTTCCCGTGGGTGTTGATTACGGCTTTGGCCTGGCCGGTGGAGCCCGAGGTAAAGAGGATTTTGGCCACGGTATCTGTGCCTACCCGCCCGAATGCCGCGTCTACGGCAGCGCCGGGCCTCGCGTTGCACAAGGCCGTCCAGGCCGTAGCCGGCCAATGGTCGGGCGCCGCGCCGCTCGCCACCACTTCCACCGTGCCGGCCACGGCCCGCAAGGCGGCTTCGTATTTTTTACCGTCCGACACCAGGATCAGCCCTGGCTGGAGCAGCTCCATACAGGCCCGCAGTTTGGCAAAATCCGTGGACCGCAAGGCATACGCCGGCGATAAAGGAGCCTGCGGCACCCCAATGTGCTGGGCCGCCAAGGCCAGCAAACCATGCTCGATACTGTTTTCCGACAAGATGACAAGGGTCGTATGAGGCCCCAGACCGCGGTCGAGCAAGGCCTGGGCCACCGACAGCACCGCATCCCGGGTTTGCGCATACGTATAGTTCCGCCAATCCCCCCGGGCATCGCGCTGGGCCATAAACAGGCGTTCCGGCGCCGTATCCGCCCAGTGCAGCAGCCGTTCGGTCATCCGCACCGGATGAGCCTCCAGTGGCACTGCCGAGCGCAACAGCACGGAGCCATCCGGCCGTACCGTTTGCCGGATATCCACCGGCCCAAAGCGCAGCGGCACAAACGGAAATTGCTTTACATCTATCATTTTATGAATGTGGCCAATTTTATGAATGTGGCCAATGTGGCCAATGTGCTAATGTGGTCAATGTGTTTAATTTTTGAATGGGGATAATGTTAGAAAATTAAAAAAAATTAAAATCATTCATTCAATTTGCCACATTTGCCGCATTAAAAAATTGAACCGATTCAAAAATTGAAAACATTCATCCAATTGGCCACATTAGCACATTGGCCACATTTATAAATTTTTTTTCTCACATTAAAACGCACGAATCATGCGCAAAACGTTTAAATTCTGTTTGTTCCTGTTGGGCGGCATCCTGGTGTTGCCCAGTTTCACGGCTACGGGAGATCCCAAGCCGATGTTTCCCAAAAAGGTGGACGCCATTATCCAGGTAAAATGCTACGGCTGCCACAGTACCGACAGCAAAGCCCAAAAGGCGAAAGACAAATTGAACTGGGATGCCCTGGCCGGCCTGCCGAAAGAACAACTGCTGGAAAAAGTAAAATCCATTCAGGATGTTTTGGACAAAGGTTCGATGCCGCCGGCTCGTTTCCTGGAAAAAAATCCGCAGGACAAACTGACCGACAAAGAAACCAAAACGTTCAAAAAATGGACGTCCAAGAAGATTAAAAAACTGTCGAAATAAACCGACATGACGCGTAGCGCAGGGGGCTGTCCGGGAGTTTTGCCGGGGCAGGGCGCCTGCGCTACGCGGATTCTTCCAGATCAACCACTTGTACCCCGTCGTGTGTGTGTACTTCTATAATTTCCGGCTGGATGCCTGTGTGTTGGGCATACGCGCCGGTCATTCGCGCCAGGATGGCGTCCTTTTCGGCGCTGCGGATCAGGTTGAGCGTGCAGCCTCCAAACCCGCCGCCTACTTGACGGGCGCCCAGCACACCGGGTTCAGCATGAGCCAATTCCACCAGCAAATCCAGTTCCGGCACCGTAATTTCATATTCCGTTCGCATGCCTTCGTGCGCCTCAAATAGCGTGCGGCCTACCTCGCGCAGGTCGTTTTGTTGCAACGCGGCCACAGTGTGCAGCACCCGCTGGTTTTCGGCCAACACATAGGCTGCCCGGCGGTAATCCAGGGGATCGAGACGGTCCTGGTAGGCACTGAGCAGGGATGGCTCCACATCGCGGAGGCTGCCGAGGGCCGGGTGCTCCGCTTGCAGGCGCGCGACGACGCGTTCGCAGGATTGGCGCCGCTCGTTGTAGCCCGAGCCGGCCGCCAGCTCGTGTTTGATCCGGGAATTGATCAGCACCAGCGTATAGCCGGTCAGTTGTAAGGGAAAGCGCTCGAAGGCGAGGGTCTTGCAATCCAGGCAGATCAGGTGGTCGCGTTGCCCAAAAAGCACGGCGTACTGGTCCATCAGGCCGCAGTTGAGCCCGATTCGGTGCTCGGCCGCCTGGGCCAGCCGGGCAATTTCGGGGCGCGGAATATCCAGCCCTTGCAAGGCGGCAATGCCGAAAATAAACCCGCAACACAAGGCTGCCGACGACGACAAGCCGGCTCCCATCGGTATATCGCCGCCAAATACCCCCTGCAAGCCTTTCACCGGATACCCTTCCTGCTCCAGCACCCAAACGACCGCCTGCACGTATTCCGCCCAGCCGGCCCGTTCGGGCACAAACGGCACGCCAGCGGGAAAGCCGTGGCTTTCGCCGAGGTCGGCTGCCAGCATCTGAAACTGGTTGGGATCGGGGTGTAGCCCCAGGGCAAACCACAACGATTTGTCGATGGCGCCGGGCAACACCCAGCCCAGGTTGTAATCGGTGTGCTCGCCGATCAGGTTGATGCGGCCGGGGGCCTGCACCAAAAGGGGGGCCTGGCCGAAGCGGGTTCGAAACTGGTGGAGAATTTCGGTTTTCATGTGTGTGGGAAAGCCCGGAAGAAAATTGTCGGGCAAAGGTATAACACCGGGGTTTCCCGGTGTTTGGATCGGACAAAATTAGATGTGGGTGATTCAGCCTCCCGCCGCTGTGCCGTTTGTTTCGCCCGCGCGGTTGAAAAAAAATATTTTTGCCGGCACAAGCGCACAAGTACCATACATTTGATCGGATAAAAACTATCCCGGGATGGTTTGTGCGGAATTCGGGAAATATGTACCGCCATCTCGTCCTGTCAAGCATCCAATATCCAGCCAATGAAATACGGATTTGTCATCGACAATCGAAAGTGCATCGGTTGCCACGCCTGCACCACCGCCTGCAAGAGCGAACATGAAGTGCCGGTGGGCGTGTTCCGCACCTGGGTCAAACAGGTCGAAAAAGGTACCTTCCCCAACACCCGTCGCTTGTTTTCGGTGCTGCGCTGCAACCACTGCACCGATGCCCCCTGCGTGGAAATTTGCCCGGTAGAAGCCCTGTATATCCGCAAAGACGGCATCGTCGACTTCGACAAAGACCGCTGTATCGGCTGCAAATCCTGCATGCAAGCCTGCCCCTACGACGCCCTTTACATTGATCCGGATACCCACACGGCGGCCAAATGCAACTACTGCGCCCATCGGGTGGATGTTGGCCTGGAACCCGCCTGCGTCGTCGTTTGTCCGGAACACGCGATCATTTCGGGCGACATGGACGACCCCAACACCGAAATCAGCGAACTGCTGGCCCGCAACCAGACCACCGTGCGCAAGCCGGAAAAAGGCACGGTGCCCAATTTGTTCTACATCGACGGCGACGAGTTTTCGCTCAGCCCCACCGCCGCCGCGCAACCCCAAGACAACCTCTGGAGCGCCCAAACCCGGGGTGTCGGCCATTTTGCCCGCTACACCGAGCGCATGGCCTGGCAAGGCGAAGACCTGGTCAAAGAACTGCTCGAAAAAAGTGCCCAGGTGGTAGACGCACCGGCCGACGCCGGCTTTACCCCGCAAAAAAGCATCGAGGTGCTGACCGGAAAAAGCGCCAAACGCGTGTACGACGCCCCCAACAAAGGCCTGCTCTGGGGCTGGGAAGTGCCCGCCTACGTGACCACCAAAGCCATCGCCGCAGGCCTCTACCTGCTGCTGGCCCTGCTGGCCCTCGACGGCAGTCCCAACAGTGGCTGGACCGTCGCCAGTGCCCGCTGGGGCCTGGGCATCAGCCTGTTTTTCCTGCTGCTCACGACGGCCTTACTGGTCAAAGACCTGGACCAGCCGGGGCGTTTTATCTACGTGTTGTTGCGGCCGCACTGGAAATCCTGGCTGGTACGGGGCGGCTATGCGCTCACCCTGTTCGGCGCCGTGCTGAGCCTGCAAGTGTTGGGCGCCTGGCTGGGCTGGCGCGCCCTCACGACCTGGCTATTGGTGCCTGGTGTGGGGCTGGCCGTACTGGTAGCGGTATACACGGCGTTCCTGTTTGCCCAGGCGCGGGGCCGCGATTTTTGGCAGAGCCCCTTGTTGCCCTTGCATATGCTGGTACACAGCGCCATGGCCGGTAGCGCCATGCTGCTCTTGTTGGGTGCGCTCGGGCTGCTGCCCGTGCCGGCCCTGGTGCCCTTCGTGTTGGCGGGCAGCCTGGCGGCCAACCTCCTGGTCGTACTCGCCGAACTCAGCATCACCCACCCCACTTCCGATGCCAAAGCCACAGTGGCCCTGATCCTGAACGGCCGCTACCGCAGCGCGTTTTGGTGGGCCATCGCCAGTGGCAACCTGGCGCCGCTGCTGTGTTTGCTGCTGCTGCCCAAAACCGCGCTCCCGGTGTTTGGCGTGGCAGCCCTGCTGGTGCTGTATGGTATTTATCAATTGGAAAAAATATGGGTGGAAGCCCCGCAACGGCTGCCGCTGAGCTGAGCAATGTAAAATGTAAAATGTAAGATGTAAAAGTCAAAAGGGTGGAAAACGGGGGAGGAGGAGGAGGAGGAAAGGCAAAATGTAAAATGTAAAATGTAAAAGTCAAAAGGGTGGGGGAGTTATTTGGGCATTTGGGCGCGATGCTGGGCGGTTTTGACGCTGGTGGTGAAAATGGCGACGAGTTGCTGGCATTCCCGGAGGGCTGGCGTTGCCAAGTCGCCGGGGAGCAGGCCGGCGCGTTGGGCAATGTTGAGGTTAATTTGACTTTCGCGGAGTTCCTTCAGGCAAATGCGCATTTTGTGTAAAAAATCGGCAGGCGATTCGGCTCCTTGTGCTTCGCCATAGTTTAAGGCGGGAGCGGTCGCTGAACGGTTCAACTGCCCACACAAATGGCGGCCAATGGAGGAGTCCGGAAAATGCCCGTTGAGTTGAATAATAGTCACGGCAAAATTGATCAACCGCTCTTCCAAATTATACACTTGTGTTTTCATCCTTTTCATTTTTTTTAATTACAAAAACAAACAACAAGTATAGATTATATTTCATAAATAAAACTTTTTATTTTAAAAAACACCGCAGCCAACCTGCCCCAACCCCTATCCACCCTTTTACATTTTACATTTTACATTTTACATTTTGCCTTTCGTCCTCATGCCGTCTTTGATTGAGAAAATTGCCGAATCCCTGGGTTTGATCCCCAATTTGCACCAGCCGGCGGCCGAAGCCCCGCTCGACCGCCTGCAACCGGGCAGCGAACTGACGCATTACCCGCCGCCCGAACGCTGGAACGACTGGACGGAGTACGAAGCCAAGGCCTGGCCCCGGCGCGAGAAAAAAACCTACGACATCGTACCCACCACCTGCTTCAACTGCGAGTCGGCCTGCGGCTTGCTGGCCTATGTCGACAAAGCCAACGGCCAGGTGCGCAAGTTTGAGGGCAACCCCTACCACCCCGGCTCCCGGGGGCGCAATTGTGCCAAAGGCCCCGCCACCATCAACCAGATCAACGACACCGACCGCATCCTCTATCCCCTCCGGCGCAGCGGCAAACGCGGCGACGGCCAGTGGACCCGCGTGACTTGGGACGAGGTGCTCGACGACATTGCCGGCCGCATCCGAAAAGCACTGCAGGAGAACCGCCAAAACGAGGTGGCCTACCACGTCGGCCGCCCCGGCCACGAGGGCTACATGGACCGCGTGCTCCAGGCTTGGGGCGTCGACGGGCACAACTCCCACACCAATATTTGCTCCTCCGGCGCCCGCTTTGGCTACGCCATCTGGCACGGCCACGACCGCCCCTCGCCCGACCACGCCAACGCGCAGGTGATCCTGCTCATCTCCGCCCACCTCGAATCGGGCCACTATTTCAATCCCCATGCCCAGCGCATCATCGAAGCCAAAATGAAAGGCGCGCGCCTGATCGTGATGGACCCCCGCCTCTCCAACACCGCGAGCCTGGCCGACCACTGGCTGCCCACCTACCCCGGCTCCGAAGCGGCAGTGTTGCTGGCTATCGCCAAAATTATCCTCGACGAAGGCCTCTACCACCGCGAATACCTCGAAAATTGGGTCAATTGGCAACAATGGCTCGAAACCGAATTCCCCGGCACACCGGTGGTGTTCGAGCAATTTATTGACCGGATGCGCGCCGCCTACGCCGACTATACGCCCGAATTTGCGGAGCAGGAAAGCGGCGTAAAAGCCAGCGTGGTCCGGGAAGTCGCCCTCGTGATCGCCAAAGCCGGCACCCGGCTGGCCACCCACAACTGGCGCGCCGCCGGATCGGGCAACCTCGGCGGCTGGGCCGTGGCCCGTTGCCTGCATTTTCTCAATGTGCTCACCGGCTCAGTCGGCACCGAAGGCGGCACCAGCCCCAACGACTGGAACAAGTTCAAACCCAAATTTTTTGACCACCCACCCGCCCAAAAATTCTGGAACGAACTGCATTTCCCCAAAGAATACCCCCTGGCCTTCTTCGAAATGTCGTTTCTGCTGCCGCATTTTTTGAAAGACAAGCGCGGCCGCCTCGATACGTATTTTACCCGGGTGTTCAACCCCATCTGGACCTACCCCGACGGCTTTATCTGGATGGAAGCCCTCAGCGACGAAAGCGCCGTGGGTTGCCACATCGCCCTCACGCCCACCTGGAGCGAGACGGCTTATTTTGCCGACTACGTGCTGCCCATGGGCCATGCCTCCGAGCGCCACGACCTGAACAGCTACGAAACCCACTCCGGTACCTGGATTGCCTTCCGCCAGCCCGTGCTGCGCGAAGTAGCCCGCCGCCAGGGCAAAGACGTGCAATTTACCTACGAGGTCAATCCCGGCGAAGTCTGGGAAGAAGACGAGTTCTGGATTCAATTGTCGTGGCGCATCGACCCCGACGGCTCCCTGGGTATCCGCCAACACTTCGAATCGCCCTACCGCCCCGGCGAATGCGTCACGGTCGACGAATATTACCAGTACATTTTTGAACACACCAAAGACTTGCCCGAAACAGCCGCCCGGGAAGGGCTCTCCGCCCTCGAATACATGCGCAAATACGGCGCTTTTGTAGTGGAAAAATCGGAATACAAAAAGAACGAAATCGCCCTGAGCGCGGCTGAACTGGCAGGCGCCGAAACGGACGATAAGACCGGCCTCATCACCAAAAACGGCAAAGCCGTGGGGGTGATGGTGGGGGGCAAGCCCTGTACCGGGTTCCTGACCCCTTCGCGCAAGCAGGAGTTTTTCAGCCAAACGATGAAAGACTGGAAATGGCCGGAGTATACCATCCCCACGTACCTGAAAAGCCATATCCACGAAACGGAAATCGACCGGTCCAACAACGAGTTTCCGCTGCTGCCCACGTTCCGGCTGCCGGTGCTGATCCACTCGCGCTCCGGCAACGCCAAATGGCTTTACGAAATCGCCAACCGCAACCCCATCTGGATGCACCCTTCCGACGCCGAACGCCTGGGCCTCGACACGGGCAGCCTTGTGCGGGTAAACACCGAGATCGGGTATTTTGTCGACAAGGTCTGGGTCACCGAAGGCATGAAACCCGGCGTGCTGGCCTGCTCGCACCACCTGGGCCGCTGGCGCCGCCCGCAAGATGCCCCCGGCAACCGCTGGGCCACCGCCACCGTCAACATCCAAACCGACGGCCAGGGCGGCTGGACCATGCGCACCCTCGACGGTATCCGCCCCTACAAAAGTGCCGACAAAGACAGCGCCCGGATTTTCTGGAGCGACGGCGGGGTGCACCAAAACATCACGTTCCCGGTACACCCCGACCCCATTTCGGGCATGCACTGCTGGCACCAGAAAGTCCGCCTGGAAAAAGCCCATGAGAACGACCGCTATGGCGATATTTTTGTGGATACCAATAAAAGTATGGAGGTTTACCGCCGCTGGCTGGCCCTGGCCCGTCCCGCGCCCGGCCCCGACAACCTGCGCCGGCCCTTGTGGATGAAACGCGCCCTGCGGCCTGCCGATGAGGTATATTATTTTAAATAATAAATCCGTTTAGGGTGTGTTTGTCGTTCAACCGTATGGCTGACTGGTAAACACGCCCTTCGACTCACATTTTAAAAATCCGGAAACCCATGAACGTGGGCCGTTATCTGAAATCCTGGTTACAACGCGTGGTGGAAGAGGTGAAAAGCACTCTCCCCGATGATATCCATTTTGATTTCCGGACACACGTACTGCCGCTGTTTTTCCCATTCCTTTCCTGGAAAGACAAACTGAAAGATCGCGCCACCTTGCGGGCCGATTTACAAGCCGGCCTCATCGGCGCCGTCGTGGTATTGCCGCAGGGCATCGCGTTCGCGATGATCGCGGGTTTGCCGCCGGCCTACGGGCTCTACACGGCTATGATCACCCCCATCGTGGCGGCGCTGTTGGGCTCGTCCTGGCACTCGGTGTCGGGGCCCACGGCGCCCATTTCGCTGGTGGTGTTTGCGGCGGTCAGCAAACTGGCCGTCGACGGCTCGCCCGAATACATCGATAAGGTGCTTATGCTCACCTTTATGGCCGGCGCGATCCAGGTGGCGCTGGGCCTGGGGCGCATGGGTCGCTACGTGAGTTTTGTATCGCACACGGTGATTGTGGGGTTTACGGCCGGCGCGGCCGTGCTCACCGTGACCAACCAGATGAAAGGTGTGCTGGGCATCGATATTTCGGCGCGGGCTAATTTTCTGAATACCTGGGGACAAATCTTCGGGCACCTGGACCAGATCGTGTGGCCGGTGCTGGCGGTGTCGGCATTTACCCTGCTGGTGACGGTGTTGGTGCACCGCTCTTTTCCGCGCTGGCCGCACCTGATGATCGGCCTGGCCTTCGGCACCGGGCTGGCCTGGCTGATGGGCGGGCCGGCGGCGGGTATACCGTTTACCGACGCTATCCCCCGGCAATTGCCCTCGCTGTCGCTGCCTGGTATTTCGGCCGACAACTTCCACAGCCTGTTGGGCGATGCGTTTGCCCTGGCCCTGCTCGGATTGATGCAGACCGTGGCCGTGGGGCGCGCCATCGCGGTGCAATCGGGGCAACAACTCGACAGCAACCAGGAGTTTCTCGGGCAGGGCATGTCCAATGTGGTCGGGAGTTTCTTTTCGTGCTACGCCGGCTCAGGCTCGCTGACCCGGTCGGCGCTCAACTACCAGGCGGGCGCCCGCACGCCCATGTCGGCCATCTTCGCGGCCCTGGTGCTGATGCTAATCGTACTGCTGTTTGCGCCCTATGCGCAATACCTGCCGGTGGCGGCCCTGAGCGGTATTATCCTGCTGATCGGCTGGAATTTGCTCGACCTCAAGCATATTCGGGAAATCCGCAAGGCCAGCAAACAGGACAACCTGATTCTTGGCGTGGTGTTTTTTTCTACCCTGTTTGCCGAACTCAAGGTGGCCGTGTTTATCGGCATCCTCCTGTCCTTGTATTTTTTTCTGAAACGCACCTCGGCACCCAATATCGCTGTGATGGCGCCCGACAGCGGCCACTACCGACACCAGTTTGTCAATTTGCTCCGCAAAGAAGTGCCGCAATGCCCCCAACTGAAGATCATCCGGATCGACGGGCACCTGTATTTCGGCGCTATCGACCATATCGCGGCGGTGCTGCGCGAGATCCGCAAAGGCCCCGAGGCGCACTTGCTCATTTTTGCCAACGGCATCAACTACGTCGACCTCGACGGGGCCGAATGGCTGGCCCGCGAGGCGGCAGCCTGGCGCAAAAAAGGCGGCGGGTTGTACATCATTCGACTGAAAATCATTGCTCAGGATGTGATGGAAAGCGGCGGGTTTATGGATGAGATCGGGCGGGAAAACTTTTTCAGTTCCAAAACGGACGCCTTCCCGGCTATTTACCAAAAACTGAACCGCGACATTTGCCGCAACTGTCCGCGCCGGGTGTTTTTTGAATGCGCCGAAGACCCGAGTTTGCCGGCCGTGGACCGGGGCAGCAGATTTTCCGGACAAAGTCCGGCTTAAATAAGAGCGTAATCTGAAGACTTCGCCCAGGGGGATTTCGGTATTATTTTTGCGCCCGTAGTCCTCCCCCCGAGGGCTGATCAGTTCTATAGAACATACTTCGATATTGGATATTGAGCGTTCGATATTCGACATTCCTCGACGATTTTCCTTTGAAAAATATCGAACTCCGAATATCCAACATCGAAGTATCAAAACCCAGAACTGATCGGCCATCCAGGGGGAGGACTACGGGGCCCACAAAATCAAGCAACTTCATTTTCATACCGGCCCGGAACCCTCAAATCCGAGGGCCAGCAAACCGCGCCCCGAAACACGCACCCCGAAACACGAAACACGCACCCCGAAACACGAAACACGAAACACGGCTTATCTTCGCCTGTATCATGGAAGACCGCCTCCTTGCCCGATACTCGTTTTGGCTGTTGGCCCTTGGGTCGATGGCAGCGGCTTGTTGGTTGTCGGGGTGTTTTCAGGCGCCGGTGCCGGCGCAGTTTACCATTGGTTTTTCGCAGTGTACCACACAGGACGCCTGGCGGCAAACGATGGAGGCGGAAATGCGGCGTGCACTCAGTTTTTACCCGGATTTGCGTCTGTTGCCTATTGCGGATGCCCAAAACGACAGCAAACGGCAGATCGAACAAATCCGTGCCCTGCTGGCACAAGGCATCGACCTGCTGGTGGTTTCGCCCAATGAAGCCGAGCCCATTACGCCCCTGATTGAGGAAGTATACGCCCGGGGTATTCCGGTCATTTTGCTCGACCGGAGGACCAATTCCAGCCTGTACACCGCCTACCTTGGGGGCGACAACACAGAAATCGGCCGTGCTGCCGGTGAATATGCCGCCCGGTTGCTGGGCGAAAAAGGCGAGATCCTGGAGATCTGGGGCTTGCGGGGCTCCACACCAGCCATAGACCGGCACGACGGGTTTGAAGCGGCGCTCCGCCGATACCCGGGCTTGCACCCGAGGGCCCAACTGGATGGCCATTGGGAAAAAGAAGCCGTGCAGGAGCAATTGCCGGCCCTCCTGCAGCAACACCCGGAGATCGACCTGATTTTTGCCCATAACGATCGTATGGCCCTGGCGGCCATTCAGGTCGCGCAACGCCTGGGCCGCGACCGCAGCCTGCGGGTGATCGGTGTCGACGGCTTGCCCGGCCCCAATGGCGGTATTGAACTGGTGAGCCAGGGCCTGATCAATGCCACCCTGTTGTACCCTACCGGCGGGGAAGAAGCCATCCGCATCGCCGCAGATATCCTCCACCACCGCCCGTTTCAAAAAGAAAACTTGCTGCAAACCACCCTTATCGATAACCGGAACGTGCGGATCATCGAAATGCAGTCCAATAAAATTCTCCAGCAGCAGGCCAGTATCAAACGGCAGGAGGAGCGGATTGGCGAGCAACAGCGTATTTTCCAAAACCAAACGACCGCGCTGTATGTGCTGATCGCCAGCCTGGCCGTCAGTATCCTGCTGGGCGCCTGGCTCTACAAGTCGCTGATCGAACGCAAGGAAGCATTCCGCCAACTGGAGCAGCAGAAAGAAGAAATTTTGGACCAGCGCAACCAGATTCTTGCAATGTCGGACAAGGCCGAGGCGGCTACGCAGGCGCAGGTCCATTTTTTTACCAATGTGTCCCATGAATTTCGCACCCCGCTCACGCTTATTCTCGCCGCAGTGGAGGGTTTACAGGCACTGGGCGGCAGCCGCGAAACCAAACAGGACCTGGGCCTGGTGCGCACCAATGCCATCCGGCTGCTCCGCCTGGTCAACCAGTTGATGGATTTCAGCAAGGTGGAACAACAAAAAATGCAAGTACGGGCCAGCGAAAACGAATTGCCTGTGTTTGTCAAAGAACTCCTGCAAGCCTACCGGAAAGTGGCCGACAAACGCAACATCGAACTGCGGTTTTTCTCGCGCGAGGTCTCGCTCCCGGTTTGGTTCGATGTGCACATGCTCGACAAGGTCTTGTTCAACCTCTTGTCCAACGCCTTCAAATTTACGCGCGACGGCGGCCGGATCGATGTCGTTGTGATCAAAGATCCAATTGAGAACCAGGCTATTGTGAAAGTGGAAGACAACGGCAGCGGCATGTCGGCCGAGCATGTGGCGCATGCTTTCGAACGCTTCTACCAGGGCCCGGTACCGCCGGCGGGCGGCGGCACCGGGTTGGGGCTTTCGCTCTCCCGCGAACTGGTGCAGTTGCACGGCGGCGAGATCCTGCTGTGGAGCGAAAAGGGCGTCGGCACGCGCTTCGAAGTGAAATTGCCGCTGGGCAAGACCCATTTTCAGGACGATCAATTGCTCCCGACACCTGTCGAGGGCCTCGCCTACGAAGCATACAAATTCTACACCGACGACGACGAGCCGCAGCCGGCTACTCTGCCCGCCCCGCCGCCCGCACAGCAGGACCCCGCGCCGGAGCATACGCTGCTGCTCATCGAAGACAACAGCGAATTGCGCCAGTTTTTGCAGCGCAAACTGGGCAAAGACTACCAGGTGCTGGAAGCCGCCGATGGCGAAAGCGGCCTGGATTTGGCCTGCCGGCATGTCCCCGATCTGATCCTCAGCGATGTGATGATGCCGGCCCGTGAGGGCCTTAGCCTGGTAAAAATACTGAAATCGGACCTGCGGACCTCCCATATCCCGGTGGTGCTGCTCACGGCCAAAGCCGGTATGGAACAAAAAATAGAAGGCATCCAAACGGGCGCCGACGCCTACCTGACCAAGCCTTTTAACCTGATTTTTCTACAGGAAATCATCAAAAACCTGCTCCAAAGCAGGGCGGCTTTGCGGGAGCGCTTCGGCGGCAACTTGCCCGCCGACAGCCGGCGATTGGCAGATGTGGCCCAAATTGACCAGCAGTTTTTGCAAAAATTCAGGGATGCCGTCGAGCAACAACTGGCCGACCCGCAACTCAGCGTACAAGGGCTCTGTGCAGGATTCGGGCTGTCGCGGGTGCAACTGTACCGCAAGGTGAAATCGCTGCTGGGGGAGAGCGTCAACGACTACATTCAGCACGCCCGGCTGAAAAAGGCCAGCCTGCTGCTGCTGGAAGGGAAACACAGCGTAGCGGAAGTTGCCTACCAGGTGGGCTATTCCTCGCCGGGCTATTTTGCAACGGCGTTTAAAACGCGGTACCAATGCTCGCCCTCCGAGTGGCGCGAACGGCAGGGAAAAAGCGATTAGGGCATATTTTGAAAAACAATTCGCGCAGTAGCAACCATAATTGTACTGGTCATCACCTCGGCTGCGTAACATCCGTGAAGCAGGGGTAACAATTTTAAAGCCCATGCCCGGGCCGGGCTCCGAGATTCCTGGTGTAATTTGTTGGTTGCCATTTTATTATAAACAAAATTGGCCAGGTAACATTTTTAAACATAATAGTTAGAAATCTGAAACCGGGCCTGCCTGCCGGGCCTCGTTCTTTGCCGTCAAATCTATTTCGGTATGAACTATTCCAAACTATTTTTCTGGTCAATCACCGTAGCGCTGGGTGGTTTTTTATTTGGCTTTGATACAGCGGTAATCTCGGGCGGCGAACAAGCGATCCAGGCCCAGTGGAGCCTGAGCGATTTTATGGTGGGCCAAATGGTCGCCATGGGCCTGTACGGCACCATTGCCGGTGCGCTGTTTGGCGGATTGCCAGCCGAACGCTGGGGCCGCAAGCCTACCTTGTTTTGGATTGGTGTGCTCTACCTGATTTGCTCTATCGGCTCTGCGCTCGCGCCGGACGTATACATGCTTATGTTTTTCCGGTTTCTCGGGGGCCTGGGTGTGGGCGCCTCTTCGGTGGTTGCGCCGATGTACATCTCTGAAATTGCACCGGCAGAGCGCCGGGGCCGGCTGACCGCTTTGTTTCAGTTTAACATTGTACTCGGCATCCTGGTCGCGTATTTTTCCAACTGGATCATCGGCTCCACGGCGGAAGATGCCTGGCGCTGGATGCTGGGCATCATGGCTGTGCCTTCGGTTGTGTACGTGTTGCTGGTCGTGCTGGTACCCGAAAGTCCACGCTGGTTGATCTCGCACAAAAACCGGGTAGACGAGGCCCGCAAAATTCTGACACAGATCAACCCCGCCACGGTGGAGGAGTCCATCCGGGCCATTCAGGCGCCCACGCACGACACCTCCTCCGGCATGACGCTGTTTTTGTCGGGCAAGTTCAATTTCCCGATCCTGCTGGCCTTTTTGTTTGCGTTTTTCAACCAGTTGTCCGGCATCAACGCGGTGATTTACTATGCTCCGCGCATCCTGGCGGAAACGGGCCTGGGCAAAGGTGCCGCTTTGTTGTCGACGGCCGGCATTGGCCTGGTCAACCTGGTGTTTACGATGTTGGGCCTGGCCCTGATCGACCGCTATGGCCGGCGCTTTCTGATGTACGTTGGCAGTATCGGCTACATTGTTTCCCTGGCCTGCGTATCCTATGCTTTTTTCAGCGGAGCGTCCGGTTTGTTTATTCCCGTGCTGTTGTTCGTTTTTATCGCCTCGCACGCCATAGGCCAGGGGGCCGTCATCTGGGTGTTTATTTCCGAAATTTTCCCCAACAGCGTACGCGCCTACGGCAACTCGCTGGGCAGCAGCACCCACTGGGTATTTGCCGCCCTGGTGGCCGGCACCTTTCCGTATTTCAACGGTACCCTAGGCGGCGGCGTCATTTTCGCGTTGTTTGCGGGCATGATGGTGTTCCAGTTATTGTTTGTCTGGAAAATGATGCCTGAAACCAAGGGTGTTTCACTGGAGGATTTAGAAAAACAATTGTTGTCGAAATAATCGATATTTGAGGGCGCGGCGCGGCCGGAAAGCCGCGCCGCCCTTGTTTTCTTGCTCACTTTTGCATCAACACCGTGGCGGCATCAACAGTCATTTGTTTCGGCGAAGTCCTGTGGGATCTCTTGCCTTCCGGCAAAGTAGCCGGCGGCGCGCCCATGAACGTAGCCTTTCACCTCAACCAACTCGGGGTCGCCACCGGTATGATCAGCCGGGTGGGCACGGATGCGCTGGGCAAGGAACTGCTCGCGTTTTTACAGGAAAAAAACATCCCGACCGATCTCATCCAGCCGGACCCGCAGCACCCGACCGGCACGGTGCACGTCAGCCTCGACGCGGCCGGGCACCCGGCCTATGAGATCGTCAAACCCGTTGCCTGGGATTTTATCGAGGCCGAAGCGGCGGCCGAAACAGCCGTTCAGGCCGCCGAAATGCTGGTGTATGGCAGCCTCGTGTGCCGCCTGTCGCAGAGTGAAATGAGTTTGAAAAAACTCATCGCACTGGCCCGCTATCGGGTGCTCGACGTGAACCTCCGGCAGCCCTACGTGGCGGAAAGCCTGATCCGCGAACTGCTGCTGACGGCTGATCTGGTCAAAATGAACGACGAGGAACTGAGCATCATCACTTCCTGGCTCAATATCGGCGGCGAAATGCCGCAACGCATGGCTTCGATGGTGCTGCGTTTCGACCTGCAAGGCCTGATCGTGACGCTCGGCGCCGAAGGCGCCGCATATGCCGACCCCGCCGGATTTTATGAAACGCCCGGCCTTGCGGTGCAGGTGCAGGACACCATCGGCAGTGGCGATGCCTTTTTAGCAGGCTTTTTGCAGCAAAAACGACTGGGCGCCAGTCCGCAGCATTGCCTGGAGCGAGCCTGCCAATTGGGCGCCTTTGTCGCCACGCAAAAAGGCGGCACCCCCGTGCACCCGGCCTGATGTTCAATACCATTCGTTCAGCCTTTTCCATATGACACACCACGCCACCACCGTCGCCGAATACCTCCAGGTCATTCCGGAGGAGCGCCGCGCGCCCATTGAAAAACTGCGGGAAACCATCCTGGAAAACCTACCCAAGGGCTTTGAAGAAGGCATCGGATACGGGATGATCGCCTACGTAGTGCCGCACCGGCTTTACCCGGCTGGCTACCACTGCGACCCGAAACTGCCCCTGCCTTTTGTAAATATTGCTTCGCAAAAAAACTTTATCGCCCTCTACCACATGGGCCTCTACGCCAATCCCCCATTGCTCGACTGGTTTGTGACCGAGTATACCAAACACTGCAAGAGCAAACTGGACATGGGTAAAAGTTGTATCCGCTTCAAAAAACCGGAACACATTCCCTTTGCGTTGATCGGGGCCTTGATGCAAAAAATAACCATGGAGCAGTGGATCGGTATGTGCGAGCAGCACGTTAAGCGCTGAACCTCAGCGAATAATTTTTTCCCAATCCACGGTATCGTTGTGGGAGTGCGTGAACCCGATGGCTCGTTCCTGGGCGATGGTGTTTTCGTCGCGAAAGGCCATGACATAGGTTTTGCGCCAGGCATCGGTGTGGTTGCCGCCCGAGCCGTGCACGATGCGCTCGTCGTGGATGGTCACGCTGCCGCGCCGCAGGGGCAGGTACACCACTTCGTCGCTGGGTTTGCTTTCGATCACGAGGGTATGCGAGTCGTCGCGGTTCAGGCCTTCGCCCTCAGCATTGCCGTAGTCTTTGGGCCGGTGGGGCCGTAGTTCAGGCTCGCGGTTGGTGCCCGGCACCACTTGCAGGCAGCCGTTTTCGACGGTGGCGTCGTTCATGGCCAGCGAAAAAGTGGCCGTCCAGGTATTTTCGGTTTTCGGCCAATAGCCCAGGTCCTGGTGCATGGCAAACTCCGCTTGCTTTTTGTTGGGTTTTTTGGCCAAAAACTGCTCATAATCCATACCCGCCCGGCCGTCGTACAACTGATTGGCAATGCTTTGGGCCAACTGGAAAAAGATGTTGTTGGCCAATTCCGGCCGGTAATGGCTGGGCAACATGGCGTTGACCAGTTGAAATTCCTCCACGGGCGTGCCATAGGGCTGGCTCATGTCGCAAAAATCGCGGCCCATGTTGGGTTCCCGGCCCTGGATAAAATGTTCAAACCAGGGGTCGAGCGCGGCCACTTCTGCTTCGGTCAGTACCTCGTTCAGCACCAGGTAGCCGTCCTGTTTGTATCGCTCGATTTCTTCCGCTGTCAGTTGGTAGTGGGTGCCCTGGCGGCGGTGTTGGCCCGAATCGGGGTTGGATGCTATTTTCATGGCTAGAAGGTTGGAGGGTTGGAAGGTTGGAAGGTTAGAAGGTTTGTCGTCGGACCTTAAGATTACCTGAGAAAAACGACATAAAAGATTACCGGAAGTTCATTGACCTTGTTGGATAAATCACTGTATATGCAAGCGCACAGTCATGATGTACGCCGAAAAGC
>JADLDL010000264.1 GCA_020846655.1 Saprospiraceae bacterium
AATCCGCTATCTCATCCCATTCCGAGCAGCCGCTGACTACAGCACTGATCGTTAAAAATAAAATCTCGTCCAGTGGATATTCGATTTTTGCACTCTGGCGCGGTTCTGGAACCTTGTTTAGATGATCAAAAGGCCACCCAACAAACTTTCTATTTCCATTAGGATAGTTTTCCAACAAACCTATGGAAATTATCCTAAAAACCGATCTACATTCATGCGTTTGCCCTGGGGCACCACCCCCAGTTTGCCCTGGCGTATCCGCTCGGCCAATACCGGTTCATCGTGTTCGATTTGGGCCACGCCGTGTAGAATATTTCCTTCGATACAGGCTTGCAAATCTTTGCCTTCGACACGCAAAACATGTTGTTCCTCTTCTTCTTTCGATAAGGATTCCACGATTTGCCGGATATGGCCCTGGCATTCGCCCCCCTCCAGGAAGGCCTTCACGGCGCCGCATTCGGTATGCCCCAACACGACCACCAACGACGCGCCCAGGTGTTCGACCGCGTATTCAATACTGCCCAATTCCAGATCGCTCATCAGGTTGCCCGCTGTGCGCACCACAAAAAGGTCGCCTATCCCCTCGTCAAAGACTATTTCGGGCGAAACCCGGCTATCCGAGCAGGTGACCACCACCGCAAAAGGATGCTGGTGCTCCTGGGTGTCCAGGATCCGTTGGTGCGTCTGGCGCGGGTGCTTCGAGTGCCCGCGCACAAAGCGCTGGTTGCCCGCCGCCAGTTGCGCCAGTGCGGTGGCCGGCGAAGCAGGCCCGGCCGGTTCGAGGGGTGGGGTTCGGCAGGCCCCCAGGAGTACAAGCGCCGTGAGCGCCAGGCTGAGCGTCGGTCCGGGATAACGGGTTTTCCAGTTTTTCATACCAGGATATTGATTTTTTCTGCGCGAAATAAGAGGGTCAGTCAAGTATAGAAGGCCATACAAAACATGCGCCATCCCTCTTGTCTGACGACATAGAAAAATGACGCATGCAAAGAGCATGTTGGGGATTTCCCCGCCGGGCCCAACATGCTCCTGTTGAAATACATCTATCGTACTACAACAAGGTGGTGGGGCAAACGTAGTCCGACACCTTGAATTTTCCACTTTCCTTCATCGCCTTGTAGCCGCCGATCACGTCTACCAGATTGTCGTAGCCGCGTGCCCGCAGGATACTGGCGAAAATCATGGAGCGATAGCCGCCGGCGCAGTGGATATACGCGGTTTTGTCTTTTGGAATGCGCAACATGGATTCATTGATCGAATCCAGCGGCGTATTTTCAACATCCAAAACATGTTCGCTGGCAAATTCGCTTTGCTTGCGCACGTCGAAGTTGAGGAGTTGCGGGTCTTTGGCCCAGAGGTCCGCCAATTGATCTGCGGTGACGCGTTCGATCATATCGACCTCCATGCCGGCATTTTCCCAGGAATCAAAGCCACCATCCAGGTAGCCGATGCAGAAGTCGAAGCCTACCCGGGCCATGCGGGTGATGACTTCTTCTTCGCGACCCGGTTCGGTGACGAGCAGGATTTGTTGTTTGACATCCGGGATAAGGGCGCCTACCCAAGGGGCAAAACTGCCGTCGATGCCGATGTTGATGGAATTGGGAATAAAACCCTCCGAGAATTTTTGCGCACTGCGGGTATCCAGGATCAGCGCATTGGTTTCATTGGCAGCGGCTTCGAAGGCCCGGGGCGACAGCGCCTGAATCCCGCGTTGCATGACGGCATCAAAACTATCGTAGCCCTTGATGTTCATCAGCACGTTCTGTGGGAAATAGCCCGGCGGCGTGGTGAGGCCGGTCAAAATTTCTTTAATAAATTCTTCTTTGCTGAGCTTCGGATTGAGCGCGTAGTTGACCTCTTTCTGGTGGCCCAGGGTATCGGTCGTTTCTTTGCTCATATTTTTCCCGCAGGCGCTTCCGGCGCCGTGGTTGGGGTACACGATGAGGTTATCGCTGAGGGGCATGATTTTGTTGCGGAGCGAATCGTACAGGTGCCCGGCCAGTTTTTCCTGGGTCAGGTCGGCTATAACGTGCTGCGCCAGGTCGGGCCGGCCTACGTCGCCGATAAACAGGGTGTCGCCGGAAACGATGCCGTGTTCGTTGCCCTTTTCATCGATCAGCAGATAGGTGGTGCTTTCCATGGTATGGCCGGGCGTATGGATAACCTTTACCGAGTAATCGCCTACTTTGAAGATCTGGTTGTCTTCTGCCACGATGGCATCGTAGCCGGGTTTTGCGGTGGGGCCAAAGACAATTTTGGCGCCCGTTTTTTTGGCCAAATCCAAATGGCCGCTGACAAAATCGGCGTGAAAGTGGGTTTCAAATACATACTTGATCTTGGCATTCCCTTTTGCTGCGCGCTGGAGGTAGGGCTCTACTTCTCTGAGCGGGTCGAAAATAGCGGCTTCGCCGTTGCTCTCGAGGTAGTAGGCCGCATGGGCAAGACAACCGGTATAGATTTGTTCGATTTTCATGTCACTAAAGATTTAAACGTGGTGGATTGAATTTGAATGGCAAATAGAACGACGATTTATGTGTGCTCAGCTGATATAAATCATCCAAGCGGGAAATATTAGCTGATGATTCCGATGCGATGGGGTTGCTTTCGTTTAGCAAGGTTTGCTTTTCAATGATTCAAAGATAAGGGGGGCGGTTTTACAGCATCCGTGACTTCTGTCACAGCCCATATTTTTTCCGGTATTTTTTTTTAATGCCTCGTTGAAACCGCACTCAGATAGAGTTTTTTTATCAAAATATAGATACAATTTTCACGGCAGGCAAAAAAAATGCAAGACCCCGGACAGCGTCTTGCATGTAAATTTTATATTTTTACTGTATAAAATCTATTCTTCTGAAATGTGTACAGATTAGGCCAGTCCTTTCAGAATAGCGCCCCAGTACATCCGCGGCAGCACCTCCCGTTTCAGTTGGTACATAGACCAGCGTTCTTTCGACTGGTCGAAGGGGAAGGTTTCCATAGGCGTATTGTTATAGTCAAATTCAGCCAGCACCAGTTTGCCATAACCCGTGACGAGTGGGCAGGAGGTATAGCCCAGGTAGGTGGCCGAAGGCTTGCGGCCGGCCATCACGTCGAGCAGGTTGGTGACCACCACCGGCGCTTGTTTGCGAATCGCGGCGCCCGTTTTGGAAATCGGCAAACCGGAAGCATCGCCCAGGGAAAAGATGTTTTCGTGCCGAACGTGCTGCAAGGTGCCTTTGTCGACCTCCACCCAGCCGGCGCTGTTGGCCAGCGAACTGTTGCGGATGAAATCCGGCGCACTCTGCGGTGGCGTGACGTGGATCATGTCAAATTCGACTTGCTGTACTTCGCCTTTGTTGTGTTCGCCAAAACCGACGAAAGTGGCGCGGTGATTCGGGCCGTCGATCTCGGTAAGGTCATACATAAAGTTCAACTTGATATTGCCGCGCTTGACCACCTCCAACAAGGTTTTTTCATATTGCGGCACGGCAAACAATTTGGCAGCGCCGCTCCAGTACTGCACATCCGCCTTCGGCAGCACTTTGTGCTTGCGGAAATAATCGGTAGCCAGGTACATGATTTTGTGTGGCGCGCCGCCGCATTTCACCGGGGTGGAGGGGTTGTGAAACAAGGCTTTGCCGCCCTTGAAATTTTTGACACACTCAAAGGTGTATGGCGCCGTTTCGAAGGAGTAATTGCTGCATACCTGGTTTTTGCCCAGGGTTTCGGGCAGCCCCTTGATCGAACTCCAGTTGAGCTGGATGCCCGGACAAACAATGAGGTAATCGTACGTGAGCGCGCCGCTGTCCAACTGCAGCTGGTTTTGCTCCGGCGCAAAGGACAAGGCTTTCTCCTTGATCCATTTTACACCTTTGGGCATGACCGAAGCCTCCGTCCGTTCCGTTTTTTGAATATCGAAGGCGCCGCCGCCCACCAGGGTCCAGGCCGGTTGGTAGTAGTGTTTATCTGCCGGGTCGACGATTGCAATATCCAGCGCCCGATTTTTGCGCAGCAACTGTGCTGCAGTAGATATGCCGGCGTTGCCGCCGCCAATGATGACGATTTGATGATGTGGCATAACAAAGCAGTAAAAAGTGAACGAAATCTGGTCACAAAACTGCGACATGCCGGCGCGCCGCTGCTTGTACTTTTTAGGGAAGAATCAGGACTAATTGCGGAATCTGAAATATTAGATTGCCTGTATCTGAATTGATGAAACAATGTTTTAAGAATGGCCGAAAAGCCTGGGCAAAAAAAAGCCGAAGCAAATTTGCTTCGGCTTTTAGCGTCAACCCTGGCACACCTTTCTAGTTCAAGACTTGCTTGGCCAGGTAAAAGTCTACCATTTCGTAATCGCTTTTCAGGCGGGCATTCAGGTCTTCCACGGTTTTAGGGGGTGGAACGATGGCTTTTTCGCCCGGCACCCAATTGAGCGGCAGCGCACATTTGTATTTGTCGGCCGTTTGCAGAGCGACCAGCACCCGCTTGATTTCTTCCATGTTTCGCCCGATGTTCAGGGGGTAATACATGATCAGGCGGATTTTGAAATTCGGGTCAATGAAGAACACCGCGCGAACGGCTGCCGTTTCGCTTTCGCCGGGCTGCAACATTCCGTACAGTTTGGACACCGACATGTCTATATCCGCGATGATCGGGAACTCGAACAAAACGCCCGTTTTTTCGCGGACATTTTGTACCCACGCGATGTGGGCATGGATGCTGTCGATGCTCAGGCCGATGAGCCGGGTGTCGTGGGCGGCAAAAAAGTCTTTTTCCTGCGCAAAACCAGACATCTCGGTGGTGCAAACCGGGGTAAAGTCGGCTGGGTGGGAAAACAAAATCGTCCACTTGCCTTTGGCATAGTCCGAAAACCGGAATTTGCCAGTGGTGGTAAGGGCTTCAAAATCGGGTGCGATGTCGCCTATGCGCGGCATGACGGTGACGGATGTAGATTCCATGTGTAACTGTTTTAATGAAAACGTGCCGCAAAGGTCAGGGGAGCCCCGTCGAAAGCCCTTGACCAATTAAAGGAAGAAGTAGAACTTTTCATGTGATTTGAACTGGGCAAGCCTGCTGCCTCCCATAAAAAATGCAATTAAACGACCTGAAAACCCGGCTTTTTTTGTAAAAATTGTAAAAAAGTCCAGCAATGCCCTGTTTAGTGCTACTGCGCGAGTCCGCAGAGCCGCCACCTTTGCGTGACAAATATCATCCTCGCCCATGACGAACGTCACCCACGCCACAGCCTTCGGCCGAGCACCGATGGGCGCCGGCACGCAGCGGTGCCCGATTGTCCGGGCGGGAGCTGATGCTACATTTTTGACATTAAAATTATCCTGCACACCATGTCAGTTTTCAAAAAAGGCTCAAAGTGGAACAGTATTTTCGCCCTGAAATGCCCGCGTTGCCAGGAAGGAGAAATGTTCGAAACAGGTAGCTGGTCCTTCGTAAAATCGTTCGACATGCACCAGCGCTGCCCGAAATGCAACCTGAACTATTTCCCTGAACCCGGCTACTATTATGGCGCCATGTTTATTTCCTACATCTGGATGGGGTGGTTTTGTTTGATTTTTGTAGCGTTCTTTCACTGGTATCTTGAATGGAGCCAAACCTGGGCCTTCGGGCTGCTGATTGGCTTTTTAGCCATCAATTTTGTTTATATTTTCCGCATTTCCAGGCTGATGTGGATCAATATCAACGTGCGCTACCACCCGAAGGCCATCGAGAAGTACGAGCAGGAGCGACAGCAACACACCCACGACAAAATATAACTCGATTTTCGAGTATAAACCGATACCATGGAAACAGAAATACTGGCCCGGATTCAATTCGCCTTTACGATCGCGTTTCACTACATCTACCCCCCGCTCAGCATCGGGCTGGGCCTGATCCTGGTCGTCATGGAAGGGCTGTACCTGCGCACCGGGAATAAGTTGTACGAACAAATGACCCGGTTTTGGATCAAAATTTTTGCCCTGATCTTTGGCATTGGGGTGGCGACGGGCATCGTCATGGAGTTTGAGTTTGGCACCAATTGGGCCACCTATTCCAAGTATGTGGGCGACATTTTCGGGTCGGCCCTGGCGGCCGAGGGGATTTTTGCCTTTGCCCTGGAGTCCGGCTTTTTGGGCGTGTTGCTGTTTGGCTGGAACCGCGTTGGGCCGCGTGTCCACTTTTTTTCCACGGTCATGGTATGGCTGGGCTCTATGTTTTCGGCGGTTTGGATCGTGGTTGCCAATTCCTGGCAACAAACGCCGGCGGGTTATCATATTGTCGGGGAAGGCCTGAATGCCCGGGCCGAAATCACCGATTTTTGGGCAATGGTGTTTAATCCATCGAGTGTGGACCGGCTTTCGCACGTATGGATTGGCTCCTTTCTGGCCGGCGCCTTCCTGGTTTTGAGCGTCAATGCCTGGTATATTCTGAAAAACCGCCACTTGGCCATCGCCAAACCGGCGTTTAAAATTGCCCTGGTGGTGGCGGCCTTGTCCTCCTTGGCGCAGCTCTTCACGGGGCACCGCAGCGCCGAGGGCGTTGCCCAAAACCAGCCCGCCAAACTGGCGGCCCTGGAGGGGCATTACGATTCCCTGGCCGTAGCGGATATGTACCTGCTGGGTTGGGTCGACCAACAGCAGGAAAGCGTCGCGGGCATTCAGGTACCCGGTGGCCTGACGTTTTTGCTACACCAGGATTTTGAAACGCCGGTGCGTGGCCTCCGTAGTTTTCCGGAAGACGAACGCCCCAGGCAGGTCAATGCCGTTTTCCAGTTCTACCACCTCATGGTGGCCATCGGTATGGCGCTCATCGGGTTGTCGTGGCTGGGGGTCTGGATGTGGCGGCGCGGGCGGCTGTTTGAACAGCGCTGGCTGCGGCGCGTATTCGTGTGGGCGGTGGTGTTGCCCCAAATCGCGAATCAGGCCGGCTGGTTTGCGGCTGAAATGGGCCGGCAGCCCTGGGTGGTGTATGGTTTATTGCGCACCAGCGATGCCGTTTCGCGCACCGTGACGGCCAACCAAATCGCTTTTTCCCTGGCCTTGTTTACCCTGGTATACGTCGTGTTGCTGGTCTTGTTCCTGTACCTGCTCACCCGCAAAATCCAGCACGGGCCGGAAGACGGCAGCCATCACCCCGAAGAAAACGAGGCTTTTTCGCGCCGGGAAAACCCCTTGATGCGCCGCCCACAACAACCATAATGTTCTCCTATCCAAATCCTTGACCTATGTTTCTGGGAATAGATTTTGCTACCTGGTGGTTTTTTGTTTTTGGCGCGGTTATCACGGGCTACGCCATCCTCGATGGTTTTGACCTCGGCGCCGGCGCGCTCCATTTATTTTTAAAAAAAGAGGAAAGCCGCCGGATCGCCCTCAATGCCATCGGACCCGTTTGGGACGGCAACGAGGTATGGCTGGTGATCGGCGGAGGCGCTTTGTTTGCGGGGTTCCCGGTGGCTTATGCCGCCATTTTTTCGGCGTTTTATGTGCCCTTTATGATTTTTATCGTCGGACTCATCTACCGGGCCGTGGCGATCGAGTTTCGGAGCAAAGAGCCGGGCAAAATCTGGCGCGCCTCCTGGGATTTTATCTACTTTTTTGCCTGCACCACCGTCACCCTCTCGCTGGGGCTAATGCTCGGCAATGTCGCGCTGGGTATCCCGCTGGATACCAACCATGAGTTTGCCGGCCAGTGGCTCGACTTTTTCAACCCGTTCAGCATCCTGGTGGCCATTACCACACTGGCACTTTTTATGATGCACGGCGCCATTTTTCTCACGATGAAAACAGAGAACCGCCTGTTTGCGAAGGTGGCGGTGCTGGCTAAAAACTTTACCATCTTTTTTGTTATTGCCTTCACCCTCACCACCTTGTACACCTTGTTGTACGTTCCGCACCTGAGCGACCAGATCCGTTCCCACCCGCAGTTTTTCTTCCTGCCCACGATCATGGTGCTCGCGGTGGCGAACATCCCGCGCCAACTGACCCGCGGGCGGTACCGCTGGGCCTTTGTCAGTTCGGCCGTTACCATTGCTGCCTTGTTGGCTACGGTAGCCGTGGAGGTGTATCCGTATTTGGTATTTGCCCCCAATGTGCCGGCCAACAGCATCACCATTGCCAACGCAGCCTCGAGTGAAAAAACCATGGGTTTGTTGTTGAAAATTGCGCTCATCGGCACACCCCTGGTCGGCTTGTACACAGCCTTTGTGTTCTGGACCTTCAAAGGCAAGGTCAAACTGGATGAAATGAGTTACTAGGCTCCGTTCCTGCCCTGGCGCAAGCAGGGGGAACGGAAACCCAATAGCGCGTAGAAATTTTTACCCGGTGGATTCCACCCACTCTTTTCGTCATGGTAAATACCCCTGTGCGGCGCGATCCACTGAGGGTTTTCCCCCGTTTTGCGCAGACAATCGATGGGGCGGGCAATACGGCTACCCGGGTGGTCATTATATCCAGACAAAGCGGCTGGCACAACAAGGATGTTTTTGCAAACGTGTTGGAGGTCCAGCCCTCGTATCGTTCGTTTTTCTGACCAAACCAATTTGATATTATGGGCACTCAGTCGTCGGATTTCCACCTTATCGTGCGCAAACGCAGCACCCCTTCCAACCCCAGCCGCCCATTGATTGACCTGCGCCAATGCGCCGATGCTGAACAGGATATCAGCGATGGCGGGGGCCAGGGCTTTATGCTATTTATCCTTGCCTTGGTGGTGTCGGCGTTGGCCTTTTGGCTGATTTGATCGCCGAGCACCACCGCCATACGCCGCCGGCCAGGCTCCGGCTCATCAAACCACGCCAAACAAAGGGCTCCCCCACCCTGCGCTTCATTCGTTTCCAGCACTGATTCACCGGTCAGCGCAACAACAACGCGACCAACTTTCCGGCCAGCCGGTATGCTTCTTAAACCGGAGCATACCGGCCCAAGCCGAAGTCCTTGCCCCATGCAGAACTCCCCGTTCTGCGACAACCCGCCCCCCAGGCAGATTTTTTCCAACGGCTATTGCGCAAGCAAATACTTGCGCATACATTTGCAAGCAAATACTTGCATAAGCATCCGTATGGAAAAAAGAAGAGACGTATTTCAGGCCATTGCCGACCCGACCCGGCGGGACATCATTTCTCTGCTGGCCGGCCGCCCCTTGCCCCTGAACGCCATTGCCGACCGTTTTCACTTGAGCCGGCAGGCCATTTCCCTGCACATTAAAATTCTAACCGAGTGCGGTCTCATTGCCGTACAGCCACAAGGCCGCGAGCGGCATTGCAGTATTCAGGCCGACAAACTCGCTGCCATCGACGCCTGGTTGTCGCCCTTCCGGGCGCTCTGGGAAGCCCGTTTTGAACGCCTGGATCAGGTTTTAACAACTATTCAATCCACCGAACATGCAGACTAGCCCCCGCACCCAGATCCTGGCCGAACCCGGCAGGCTTGATTTTTTCATCCAACGAACATTTGCCGCGCCCCGCGCCCTGGTCTTCCGGGCCTTTACCGAAAAACGCCTGCTGGAGCAATGGATGTTGCACCCCGATTTTCCCATGACGATCGAACAGGCCGAGTACCGCAGCGGTGGCGCCTACCGCTTCCTGCTGCCCGGGCCCGACGGCAGCCGCGTCGCGATGTTCGGGGTAATCCACGAAGTATGTGCCCCGGAACGCATCATCCAAACCTCCGAATACGCCGGTTTGCCGGAAAAAGGCCTGGTGGCCCTCCAAAAATATGTGTTTGAAAGCCTGTCGGAGCACAACACCCGGGTGACCATCCACACCCTGTGCCCCTCCGCTGACTACCGGGACGGGATGATCGCGGCCGGTATGGAACCCGCCTTGAATCAACAACACCAGCAGTTGGATATACTTTTGGCGAATCAATCCTAAGAAAAACAATGCGAAAAATTCTATCCTACACCTTCGCCACCCTCAACGGCTTTTACAAAGGACCCAACGAGGACATTAGTTGGAACATACACAATACAGAGGAAAATGAGTTTGCGGAAGATAGTCTCCAATACGGGGCCACGTTGTTGTTTTGCCGGGTCACGTATGAAATGATGGCTGGTTTTTGGCCGACACCGGCTGCGCGCAGCGCCATGCCGGCTGTGGCCGAAGGCATGAACCGGGCTGATAAAATTGTGTTTTCCAGAACATTGCGCGCCGCCAACTGGGAAAACACGCAGATCATCGGAGACAATATGCTGGATACGCTGAAAGCAATGAAACAGCAACCCGGCCAGGACATGACGCTCCTGGGTAGTGGCAGCATTCTGACGCAATTGGCCGAACATGGCCTCATCAACGAATACCAGATCATGCTGAACCCGGTTGCGCTCGGCGCCGGCACGCCGCTGTTTCAGGGACTGCAACGCAGGCTGGACCTGCGGCTGAGCCGCACCCGAACGTTCAAAAACGGGAACATCCTGCTGTGCTATCAACCCTGAGGACTTGCTGGCACTACGGCGAACGCCGCACCAGCCGGCTCCCGTAGGCCTCTGAGCGGTTGCCGCCCGACCAGGCGCCGAACGGCCGGTAGGACACCGGGCTGAAGGGGTTGAAATCGCCGTAGCCCCGGTTGGGGTGGTAAAAACCGCCGCCCCGAAAACCAAAACCCTTGGTTGCGGAGATGCCCGAAGGCCAGTCCTGGTTGTTGGCAAATCCATACCACGATAAGACCCCATCCCCGTGGGTGCCCGCAAAGGCCCGGCCCACACTGTCGCCCACCGTGATGCAGCGCTCCCACAAACTGCCCGACAAATCAAAAACCCAGTAGTGGGAGGCCCCAAATTCCGCCAGCGTGGCGGCCGAAAGGTCCGACTCCGGCATGCCGCCCAGGTGCACGAGATCGCCATCGGCATCAACCCGCCGCTCCACCTGGAATTTATCGACACTGCCCCAGGGAAAATCGCGGGGGGCAGGCAGGCGCCCGCCCCGGCAAGCCTTTTCGTATTCCAACTCGGTCATCGGGCTGAGCGCGCACCAGTCGGCAAACGCCATGGCATCATCCCAACTCAAAAAATTGCAAGGGCGCTCAGGGCTATCGGCCACATAGCCTTCTTCCCCCTGCCGGATGGTACCGCGGTATTTCGCGTATCCTTTCCCGCCAAAATTGGCCCGCATCTGGCTCTGTTCGCGCGAAAGGGCGTTCAGAAAACCGGCATACGCCCCCTGGCTGATTTCGTATTTCATCACATAAAATCCCCGGTATCCTTTGGGAAATG
>JADLDL010000265.1 GCA_020846655.1 Saprospiraceae bacterium
CACTTGTACGCGCCGGTTTTCGGCGGGCCGGAAAGCGCCCTGAGTTCCATCCTGGTACCGGGCCTGGGGCAATATAAAGTACAAAAGAAAAAAGGGCCTTATTTTCTGATAACGGCCGCCGCCTACGGCCTGGTCGGCACTGGCATTGCGAAAAAAATCCAGTCGAACAATACCTACAGCGACTACCTGGCCGCCAGCACCCCCAATGAGATTGCCAGTTTGAAGGACGCGTACCAAACCCAGAAAAGAACCGGCACCGCCCTGCTCGCGGGGGGAGCGGTCGTTTGGCTGGCTGATGTCGCCTGGGTACTGCTCCAGGGCATGCGCAACAAAAATGCGTACCAGGATATTCGAAAAAGCACGTCCCTGCGTTGGGCAAGGCCCGAACAAGGTATCGGGTTGGCCTTGCAGTATCAGTTTTGAGCCTCCGTCAGTTTGCCCTTGATAAACCCGGTCAGCACCGCCAGGCCCTGCTCGAAATGGGCGTTGTTGTTGATCACCAGGTCGGCGTCGTCTTTGTAAGGCTGGATAAAATGCTCGTAGGAGGGCAATACGTGGTGCTGGTATTTGTACAGCATGTTTTCGATCGGGTAGTTGCGTTCTACCTGGTCGCGGTAAATGCGGCGGATCACCTTGAGGTTTTCTTTGGCATTGATAAAGACCTTCAGGTTGAGCAGCGGGGCTATTTTTTTGTAGTGAAACACAAAAAGCCCTTCCACGATGATCACCGGCGCGGGCAGAAAGCTCAGGGTCTTGGGGGTGGCGAGCGGGTTGTTGAAGGTATACTCCTGGCGGACGACGGTTTCGCCCGTCATGAGCCGTTGCAAATCAATCCGAAACGCTTTTTTATCAAAAGACTCCGGCAGGTCGAAGTTTTTCTCGCCGCGCTCGTCGGTGTGTTGTTCATCGCGGGGCAGGTAGTAGTCGTCTTGCGACACGATGCACACCTCTTCGGGGCTGAACTGCTCCCGAATCCGGTGAATAAAGGTGGTTTTACCGCTGCCGCTGCCGCCGGTTATGCCAATTATATAGGGTCTCATCGAGCACTGAAAGGTTTAAGCGATAGAATGGAATGGATACGGAGGACACTGCGTCAAAGGTACTGGCCGGATGCTTCGAACAGGCATTTGGGTAAAAATTTTTGCAAACAAACTGCTTCGCGTACTTTTCGCCAAGTTTTTAGGAAAGAACCTGATGACAACACCCTTTCACCACCCTATTTTTCATTTTTCAATCACTCAATTGCATGGAGCGTTTCATCGGAATTCTCGGTTTTATCCTCATCCTGGGGCTAGCCTACTTGTTGTCGACCAACCGGAAAGCCATCAACTACCGTACCGTGGGCATGGGCCTGCTCATACAAGCCTTGCTGGCTGTTTTTATCCTGAAAACACCCCTCGGCAAAGATATTTTCGGTTGGTTGGGCAAAGCCGTCACCAAGGTGCTGGGCTTTTCCGATGTGGGCGCCAAGTTTGTGTTCGGGGTGCTGGGCAGCGATGAAAAACTAGCTCCCATTTTTGGCAACGACACGTTCATCTTTTTCGTCCGCATCATCCCCACGATTATTTTCGTCGCCTGCCTGGTCAATATTTTCTACCACATCGGGCTCATGCAATGGGTGGTAGAAAAACTGGCGCGCGGCATGCACTTCCTCATGCGGGTGAGCGGCGCCGAAGCCCTGAGCAATATTTCCAGCGCGTTTGTCGGGCAGGTGGAGGCCCAGATCATGATCAAACCCTACCTCAAAGGCATGACCAATTCCGAACTGATGGCCTCCATGAGCGGTAGTTTTGCCTGCATTGCCGGCGGCGTTATGGCCACCTATATTTTGTTTGGCGTGCCCGCCGAATACCTCATCGCCGCCAGCATCATGGCCGCACCGGGCGCCCTGGCGGTGGCCAAAATCATGCACCCCGAAACCGAGGAGTCGGAAACACAGGGAACCGTCAAATTAAAGGTAGGCAAACAACACTCCAACATCGTGGATGCCATCAGCGCCGGTTGCTCCGACGGCCTGAAAGTGGGCCTCAACGTGGTGGCCATGCTGATCGGCTTCCTGGCCCTCATCGCCCTCATCAACTACATCCTGGGCGCCATCGGCAGCCTGGCCGGGCACCCCGAGTTTAGCCTCGACCTCATCCTGGGCGGCCTCTTCGCCGGTTTTGCCTGGGCGATGGGCGTACCCGGACACGAAACGATGCAAGCCGGCGCCCTCATGGGCACCAAATTGGTCGCCAATGAATTCGTCGCCTACCTCAAACTGAAAGAACTGATCGACACCAACGCCCTCTCGCCCAAAACCCTGGCCATCGTGAGTTTTGCACTCTGCGGCTTCGCCAATTTCGGCTCCGTAGGTATCCAAATCGGCGGCATCTCAGCCCTGGAACCCAGCCGCCGCGCCGACCTGGCCCGGCTGGCCTTCAAAGCCCTCATCGCCGGCACCCTCGCCTCCTACCTCTCCGCCACCCTCGTCGGCATGTTGCTGTAAGGTTGGAAGGTTAGATGGTTGGATGGTTAGACGGTTAGATGGTTGGATGGTTGGATGGTTAGACGGTTAGACGGTTGGATGGTTGGATGGTTGGATGGTTGCCCTGCGCCAGAAAATTTTAACAAAGGTGTGCGACATAAAGATAAAAAAAATGATGCTGGTTAGGGTCTTCAGACCCTAACCCCATATCAGAGGGTCTTCAGACCCGAGGCACCGCGATCCAAGTCTTTGATTAGCAAGTTTGCCGGAGCGAGGGCATGTCAGGGTCTGGAATGGAGTTGGAGTCAGGATGCTGGGGTTGGTTTAGTCCTGCTGCTTTTGAGGATCTGAAGCCCTTCAAGAGCAGCGTGGCCAAACCCTTTTTCGATCCCAAACAGTGAAACATGATGCGCACGGGAATGATCGGAGTTGGTAGGGTATCTGGTGTTTTTGTGCGTTTTGGAGAAAAATTAAACCCGAAGATTGCAAAATGCGTGACGGGCGCATATCTTTGCGTCCGCTTTTGAAAAAGCACAAGTACCTATGGCCACGTGGCGGAATTGGTAGACGCGCTACTTTGAGGGGGTAGTGTCCTTCGGATGTGCTGGTTCGACTCCAGTCGTGGTCACGCAAACAACACAAACGCCCGATCAGGTTTTCCTGTTCGGGCGTTTTTTATTTTTGGCAAGCGGAGGCCGGGGATCAACAAAGATCTGTGCCCACGCCTTACTTTTGTTCGACAACAATACCCAAGGAATGACGAACACCAGCACCGGATACTCTACCGCACCAACACCGCTGCTCCTGGCAGCCCAACGCCACGTCTTGCACTTGTGGAACGAACGGCACGACCCCCGGCTGGTGTACCACAATTTTGCCCAGGCCGCTGCCGTGGCTCGGCTGGCCGACCAGATCGGCCAGCAAGAAGGTTTGCCCGCCGAAACCACCGAAATCGCCCAACTCGGCGCCTGGTTTCACAATATTTCCCATCTCTATGACCTCGCCCAGGTCCTGGAAACCAGCGCCATCCGCGCCGAGTTTTTCCTGGCCGAGCAAAAATGCCCGCAAGACCTGATCCTCCGGGTTCGGCAAGCCATCCTCGCCGCCCTCGGCGACGCCAAGCCCCACAGCCCCGAAGCCCAGGTACTGAGCGATGCCATCCGGGTCGCCCAATGGGTGGAGCCCGCCGAACCGCGCCTGCCCCTGCTGCGCCTCGAACAGGAACTGCTCGGCACCCAACATTGGTCCGACGCTGCCTGGCACGAGTACCTGGCCGAACAAGCCCAGCGCGGCCTGTTTTTTACGGCATACGCCAAAATGACCTACGAGCCCGTGCTGGCCGGCCAGTGGTTGCACTGGCGCCAGGAACAGGCGACAACGCCGCCCGAAAAACCCGCGCGCCCCAACACGCCTGCCCGCTTCGAACGCCTGACCCGCCGCCCCATGCGCGCCAGCATCCAGACCTTTTTCCGGGCCAATTATGCCAACCATATCCGGCTCAGCGCCATCGCCGACAACAAAGCCCACATCATGATCAGCGTCAATTCCATCCTCATGTCGGTGGCCATTTCGATGCTGACCTATCAGTCCCTGACCAGCAAAAACCCGCTGTTTATCCTGCCAATCGTCATGTTTTTGATGACCAGCCTGACCTCCCTGATTTTTTCCGTCCTCTCGTCCCGGCCCCGGGTCACCAGTTTTGTACCCCAGCCCGACCAGCCGGTGAGCCCCGTTTTTTTTGGCAATTTTGTACACCTGAGCCTTGACCAGTACGAAGCCGCTGTGGATACCATGCTGCGCGACGGCCGCCTCCTGTTTGGCCATATGGCGCGCGACCTCTACTACCTCGGCCAGGTGCTCGATCGCAAATACCGATTGCTGACCTTTTCCTACACGGTGTTTATGATGGGCTTCGTCGCCACAGTAGGTGCGTTTTTAGGCGCCTATTTTTTAGGATAAATCTATTGGTTGGCCTGCGCGATCTGGCGAATTTGGCCCGTGGCTTTGAGCAGGCGCAACACAGCCAGTTTGTACCCGAACACCTGTTGCCAGTAATGGCTCTCCGCTTCTGCTTTTGCCGTTTGGGTGTTGAGTAAATCGCTGAGGGGGGCCACGCCTTCTTTGTATTGCAGCGTTAGTTTGTCGGTAATGTCGCGGGCCAGGGCCACATTCTCCACCTGGGTACGCAACATTTGGATAGCGCCCAGCAGCTGGTCGCGGGCCTGGTTAAACTCCAGGTTTTTGGCCCGGACCAGCACTTGCCGGTCCTCTTCGATTTTCAAACTCTCCAGCGAGATCTGATCGATTTTTGTGCGGCGGCGGAAGCCATCGAAAATAGGGATGTCGACCTTAAGGCCCAATGCTGCCAAGCCATACCAGCGCCGGCCGCTTTCAAAAAAATTAGGATTGGGGCGTTGGTTCTGAAAGGCGCCGGCAGCATAGGCGCTGAGTTGCGGGATGTTTCCGGCGCGGAGGCTGTGGGCCTGGATGCGCAACAGTTCGGTTTGGCGTTGCAGCAGCCGGTACTCGGTGCTGGCCTCCGGCTCGAGGGCCAGCGCCATCCAGCGCGCCGAGTCGGCAGCGGGGTTGGCCAGTTCCTGTACCGGATTGATGGTTTCGTCCAGGGGGATACCACACAAAAATTGCAGCGTTTGGTGCAGCGCCCGGATGCCGTTGGTCAGGTTGTATTGCTGCGTTTCCAGGTTGGTCCGGGCCATTTGAATACGCCGGACATCGGTTGAGGTGGCGTAGTCATTTTTGTACTGGAGTTCGGCCATTCGCTGGAGGGTTTTTAGTTTTTCCAGGTTGGCGCTGACCGAGCGCTGTAGTTGTTCGGTTTGCTGGGCCTGGAAAAAGACGGTGGCGGTGTTGTACAGCACCTCTTCTTCGCTGCGGGCACTCAGCAGGTCGAGCAGGGCCCGGCTGGTGTTGGCGGCTGGCGCCATACGCCGGCCGGCTTCGTTGTAAATCTGTTGTTCTACCCGAACGGTACCGGCCAGTTGCCAGGGCTGGCCGAAGGTAGCCGGCACATAGGCATCGCCTGGGCCGCCAAAAAGTTCGGCAGGCAAGAACTGTGTGGGCAATACGGGAAAATAATCGAGCCCAAGGCCGGCATGGATCTGTGGCAAGGCCGCAGCGCGCCCTTCTTTGAGGCGCAATTCCAGCGCGTCCCGGTCCAGCTGCGCTTTTTTGATTTGGGCGCTGTTGCTGAGCGCCAGGTCGAGGGCTTCAGCCAAGGAAACAGGCCTGGCTGTGGGTTGGGCAAACAGCTTGGCAGCCAACAAGCAGCCTGTCAGGAGAATCAGATGTTTCATGCCGCAAAGGTAATTCGGAATTCAACGCAAAACGGTCACATCGCCTTGTAGTTGTTCCTCCCGGCCGTCGGTATATTGCAAACAAAGGCGCCAAAGGTATACGCCTGCCGGGGCCTCATCCTGGCCATCGGCTCCCGACCAGCCCACAGCGGGGTCGTTGGCCGGTATATTTCGCCGGTCAAACCACAGGCGCCCAAACCGGTCGTACACCTGGAGGTATTGTATGGTACGGATACCGGGGCCGGTGAATGCAGTGAAAAACTGGTTTTCAACAAGTTGTGCGCTGGGCTCTATCACATTGGGGACGTACACGTCGCGATGCCGGCTGACCGTGATGTTAACCGCATCGTTTGACACACAGCCGTCGGAACTAATAGCCGTGACAGCAAATGTGGTGCTCAAAAACGGCGAAACCAGGGCCTGCGTGGGCGACAAAACCTGTACGCCGCTCAGCGGATACCAGATCACCGTGTCGGCGGGCGGGTTGATCTCCAGGTTCAATACCATCGTATCGCCGCTCATCAGGGTGGTGTCGGCGCCGAGTTTGAGGGTAAATTCCAGGCCGGTCGGCAAAATCACCCCATCCTGGTGCAGGCACCCGCCGGCGTCGATGGTGGAGAGGAAATATTGCCCGGGGGCCAAATCGGTCCAGGCCATTTGGCTACCTGCCGGGGCGGTATTGAGGGCAAACTCGTAGGGAGGCACACCGCCGCTCACGCCGCTCAGCGCAATGGCGCCTGAATTTTGACCAAAACAAGTTTCGCCTTCGGCGTCTATTTGTGTCAGGATGGGCGGCGGCGCTACCAGGGCGCTGTCGGCTGAAATACTGCACCCACGGGCATCCGTAATGGTAACCGCAATGGGGCCAGCCGGCAAGCTATCGGCAAAATAACCGCTGTCGCCGTTGGACCAATGGTAAAAAAACGGCATGGTGCCGCCAATCACATTGACCAGAATCGCACCATCCTGGCTGTTGGCGCATTGCAAATCGTAGCCGTTGCCGGCACTTTTCAAGACCAACTGACTTTTTAAAGACAAAGGCTCATTGACCAGGCGCTGCACCATGGTATCAGCGCCGTCGCTGCCGGTCACTTGAAACCGGTACAAACCCGAATTCAGGCCCGTAAGCAGGATGGGTTGGTTGGTCACCAAAAACTGTCCGATCCCCTGGGCGCCGGTATTCAGGTTGGTCCACTGAAAATCGACCGGTAGTGCCCCGCCAAACAAGGTGACTTCCAGGCGGCCGTCCGCCAATCCGGCACAGGAAATATCCGTTGCGGATATTTGAATGACAGGTGTGGCGCTTTGTGCACAAATACTACAAGCCCACCAGCATAACAATTGAGTTATGGCAAATTTCATGTGTTCCATGTTTGGTTGTACCGGGGACGGGGATTGAAATAGGGATGATAGGATCGGAATGAGATTGCTACAGCAAGAATCAGGCCCATTCTTTTGCCTTCCGGTAGGCCACCCCTCGAAAAAAGGCCACAGCAGCCCCCTCCGCGTTGTGGATCCGGATGGCATAGTTGGACAAACTGTTGCCCAGGTGTTCTTCTGTGGCTACCGCCGTCAGGATATCACCTTTGCGCACCGGCGCCACATGCTCGATGGTGCAATGAACCGATACCGCCTGGCGGCCATGCGAATTGCAGGCAAACGCAAAGGCACTATCGGCGAGTGAAAACGTAATGCCGCCGTGGGCTACGCCGAATCCATTGAGCATTTCGTCTCGCACCGCCATACGCAAGGTACAGGCCCCGGATTCGACCGACACGAGTTCCATACCCATCCATTGGCTGAACGGGTCGTGGTCAAACATGCGGTGAAAGATCTCTTCCGGCGTAAGCATGGCACAATTTACGCGTTCTACTGGTAAAACGTTTTCTTTTCCCGGGCCATGATACGCAGGAGGCGGCAGCAGCGGTACCGGTCGTCGCAGTATTCGGCGTGGAGCCAGTCGAGTTGGCGCACGATGTTGTCGACACCCAGGCTATCAGCCCAGGCCAGCAGGCCTTTGGGATAGTTGACGCCCTGGGTCATGGCCAGGTCGATATCGTCGCGGTTGGCGACGTTCAGGTAGAGGGCGTCGGCGGCTTCATTGATCAGCATCGACAAGATGCGGGTGAGGATTTGTTTGCCCAACATTTCATCTTTGGTGGGCTCGGGCAGCACTGCGCCGTCGCGGTAATCGTAGAAGCCGCGACCACTTTTCCGGCCGAAATAGTGGGCATCGACGAGGCGTTTTTGGGTAAACGACGGCTTGTAGCGCGGATCGAAATAAAACGACTTGAAGACGGTTTCGGTAACGGTGTAGTTGATGTCGTTGCCAATAAAATCCATCAGTTCAAACGGCCCCATGCGGAAGCCACCGAGGTCGCGCATGGCCCAGTCGATCGTAGCGGCATCAGCAATGCCTTCTTCCAGGATACGCAGGGCTTCGCCGTAATACGGTCGGGCTACGCGGTTGACGATAAACCCGGGGGTGTCTTTGGCAATCACGGTTGTTTTTCCCCAACTGTTGATCAGTTTCCGGGCTTGGTCCACAAACTTCGCTTCGGTTTGCAGGGCCGGAATGATCTCTACCAGTCGCATCAGCGGGGCAGGGTTGAAAAAATGTACGCCCATGATGCGTTCGGGGTGTTTCAATTGAGCCCCCATGGCGGAAATAGACAAAGACGAAGTATTGCTGGCAATAATTGCTTTGGCATCCACCGTGGCTTCGATGCTTTTGAACGCAATTTGCTTTTGTTCGACGTCTTCCACAATCGCCTCAATGACCAGGGTACACTTGCTGAAATCGCTCATGTGGTCGGTGAGGCGTATCCGACTGAACAGCGAATAGGCCTCCGCATCGGTCATTTTGCCTTTTTCGACCAGTATTTTCAGCGTAGCCTGCATTTGTTTGCTGGCTTTGGTCAGGGCTGGGGTGAGGTTGTCACAAATGACCACATCATGTCCGTGGGCGGCCGCTACCTGGGCGATTCCACAACCCATGGCGCCAGCGCCTAATACTCCAATGATTTCCATGTTGTTTTTTAATCGAGTGTCAATTGCCAGCGTTTATTGCTGTGCCGGTGTCGCGTTTAGACTAGAAAGCAGGCCTGCGTCACGGCGGTCCGGGCGAGCTTTGACTATTTGCGGCGCAAAAGTAGAAAATGCAACCATGGGCCGACACAGCAGATGTACTTTTGGCCTAAATTTTTACAAAACGTGCAAAAAGTAATTCAGGAAGCCCCCGCCCAACCCATTCGTATCCTGGGTATCGACCCCGGCACCAACGTCTTGGGCTTCGCCTTGATCGATGCCGACAAACGGGCTATTCAGGTGCTCGAGATCGGCGTGGTCACGTTTGCCCACCTCGGCAGCGACCATACCATAAAGTTGCGCTATATTTTCGAACAAGTGCAAGACCTGATCCGCCAGTATGAGCCGGCTGAAATGGCCATCGAGGCGCCTTTTTTTGGAAAAAATGTACAATCCATGCTCAAGTTGGGCCGCGCGCAGGGCGTAGCCATTGCGGCGGGCATGGTCAACGGCCTGGTCATCACCGAATACATGCCCAAAAAGATCAAACGCGCCATCACCGGCAACGGTAACGCGTCCAAAGAACAGGTGGCCGGTATGCTGGAAAATATCCTGAAGCGCAGTTTTCAGGAAAAATATTTTGACGCTACCGATGCCCTGGCTGCCGCCGTTTGCCACTGGTTTCAATCGTCGGGGCCCCTGAAAGGACAAAAATCATACAGCGGGTGGGCGGCATTTGCCAAAGACAACGCCGCAAAAGTCAAAAAATAACCCAGCACCAGCCTTTTCCGGACTCTGCCCCAGAAACCTGCCATACCTGTTTACCTATGCGAAATGTATTGCTCAGCCTGCTCTGTACCCTCGGCCTGGCCGCCGCCCTCGGCGCTCAGACACAAACCGTGGGTTTGTTTCTCAATGACTCCCTTTCGGTCAATGGCTACACGCTGTTTTCCAATTCCAAAGTGACATACCTGATCGACAACTGCGGTTTTGTGGTCAAGCGTTGGGACAGCGACTACCCCACCCTCTCGGCCGTTTACCTGCTCGAAAACGGCAATTTGCTGCGCGCCGGCCGTGTGCCCGGCAGTTTTGGCAACAGCGGCGGCATCGGTGGCCAACTCGAGTTGTTCAGTTGGGAGGGCGCGCTGCTCTGGTCCTACCGCTTTGCCAACGACACGATGCAGCAGCACCACGATATCCGGCCCATGCCCAACGGGCACATCCTCGTCCAGGCCTGGGAAATCAAATCTCCGGCCGCCACCCTGGCCGCCGGCCGCCGGCCCGATGCCCTGGGGGCCACAGGCTTGTGGCCCGAATGGGTGGCCGAACTGGAAATGGTAGGCACGGATCAGGCCAACATCGTTTGGGAATGGCACCTCTGGGACCACCTGGTGCAGGACATCGACGCCGGCAAAGCCAATTTTGGCGTCGTAGCCGAACACCCGGAGCGCATCCACCTCAATTATTTTGACTCGGGCTCGGGCCCCAATGCGGCCACCGACTGGGTGCACAGCAATGCCATCGCCTACAACCCCGAACTCGACCAGATCGCCCTCTGCTCCCGGGTGTTCAGCGAAATTTGGATCATCGACCACAGCACCACGACGGAGGAGGCCAAAGGCCACAGCGGCGGCAAATACGGCAAAGGCGGCGATATCCTGTACCGCTGGGGCAACCCGCAGACCTATGGCCGGGGCAGCAGTTTCGACCGCAGCCTGTTTGGGCAACACGATGTGCGCTGGGCGCCCGAGGGCTACCCCTTTGCCGGCCAGTTGATGGTGTTCAACAACGGCACCAACCGCCCCAACGGGAGTTTTTCTTCGGTAGACATTTGGACGCCCCCCACGGATTCCGCCGGTTTTTACCGCCTGGAAGCCGGGCTGCCCTATGGCCCGGCACTAACGGATTGGAGCTACTCGGTCCCCGGGTTTTATTCTTCCAATATTTCCGGCGCGCACCTGCTGCCCAACGGCAATGTGTTCATTTGCGAAGGCCAGAGTGGCCATTTTTTTGAAATAACACCCGACAAAACCTCCGTCTGGGACTACATCAACCCGGTATCAACCCTGGGTCCGGTGCCGCAAGGCGTGGCGCCCGGCAACAACGCCACCTTTCGGGCCACTCGATACCCGGCCACCTATCCGGCGTTTGCCGGCAAAACCCTCAGCCCCGGCGCGCCCGTCGAACAAAACCCGTGGCCCTCCGACTGTGTGCTGTACGGCGAAACCGTATCGACCACCGCAGGCGACCAGCCGCAGCGCGGCATCCGGCTGCGGAGCAACCCGGTAAGAGAGGAACTGGTGCTGGAAAACCCGACGCGCAGCCGCTGCCAGGTGGAGGTATTTAGCGCGACCGGCCAACAACTGGCCGAACACAGCAGCGCCGAGGAACTGATCCGGCTGGATGCCCGAGCCTGGCCGGCGGCGCCGTTTTTTGTACGGGTCATACAGCCCGGCACAGGCCGGGCTACCGTGCTCAAAGCCATCAAACACTGAATCCTTTGCCCAGTCTGGACAAAGACTGCCGCTGCTTCATGCCCGTTCTCTCAAAAAACAGTCTGATTTTTGACCTTTATTTAAAAAAAATCTTTTATGTTGAAAACCATACGCCTCTTTTTGTTGCTTTCAGTGCTTTGCCCCTTGTTTCTGCCGGCACAAAATACCGTCGGCTTGTTGTCGTACAACCCTTCCAAAACCCTCGACGGATACAACCTGATTTATCCGCACAACCAGCCGAATGTGTACTTGCTGGACAATTGCGGCCAAGTCGTGCATACCTGGACGGACGCCGCCGGCTCGCGGCCTGGCAACACCGCCTACCTGATGCCCGATGGCCGCCTGATCAAAACCAAACGCCCCGCAGCAGTAGCCGGCAACCCGATCTGGACCGGCGGCGGCGGCGCTACCGTCGAGATCCGGGATTGGAACAACAACCTGGAATGGACATATACCCTCAACGATTCGCTCCACCGCCTGCACCACGATATTTGCCCGACCCATAAAAATACCATCCTGATGATCGCCTGGGAACGCAAAACCCTGGATGAAATGGTGGCTGCGGGCCGCAACCCGGCCACTGTGCCGCAAGGCGTGATTTGGCCCGACTACATCATCGAGGTCGATATTGCTACCAAAAACATCATCTGGGAATGGCATACCTGGGATCACCTGATCCAGGATTTTGACGCCACCAAGGCCAATTTTGGCGTGGTCAGCGATCATCCCGAGCGCGTCGACATCAACTACGTCACCAACAATGGCGAGCCCAGTTGGATGCACAGCAACGCGATCGATTACTCAGCGGCCAACGACCAAATCCTGCTCAGTTCGCCCACCTTCAGCGAGGTTTGGATCATCGACCACAGCACCACGACGGCGCAGGCCGCCAGCCACAGCGGCGGTTTCAGCGGCCGGGGCGGCGACCTGATGTACCGTTGGGGCAATCCTCTGGCTTCCAAAACCGGTACGGCCGCCGATCAGACGCTGTTTTTTCAGCACGATCCGCACTGGGTTGAGGATTTTATCGACACCTTCGATACGAATTATGGCAAAATAGAAGTGTTCAACAACCGGGCTGGCACCGATTATTCTACTTTTAATGTGTTTGATCCGGGCTTTGACATGTACGAATGGAAATACCCGATGCCCGGCGGCAAATGGGGGCCAGCAGGTTTTACCGTAGCGCGCCAGCACCCGGTACCGACGAAAATGTTTTCCACCGGCCTGTCGAGCGTGCAATACATGCCCAATGGCAACTACGTTATTTGCTCGGGTCAATACGGCTACGCGTTTGAAATCACCCCGGCCAACGAGATTGTTTGGGAATACAAGGTGCCGCTGAAAAACGGCGCCGCTGCGCCCCAGGGCACTGTTTTGGCACAAAACGACAACCAAACCTTCCGGCTCAAGCGCTATCCGGCCACCTATTCGGCCTTTGCCGGCAAAGACCTGAGCCAGAAAGGCTGGATCGAGGTAAACCCGGATTCGGCTTTTTGCGACCTGCTCCTACCCGTTTACCAGCCCGACAAAAACACCGCCTTGTTTCTGTCGCCCAACCCAGCCACCGACCAGGTTACCCTGCAATGGGACGCCGCCGTGCAGATCACAGTCGAGGTATTCGACGTCGTCGGCCGGCAAGTGCTGGCGCCCACGCGCCTGAGCGGCGGCCGCCAGTACCTGGATACCTCGGGTTGGCAAACCGGCCTGTACTACGTACGGGTGAATGGCCGCGACACCGGGAAATTGATGATTCAGCGCTAGATGCGTGTTTCGTGGTGCGTGTTTCGTGGTGCGGGGTAATGGTTTCTGACACCCTGGTAGCGGAATTGTGGAAGCCTGGGAATTAAACAGAAAGGGGGTAGTTTTTCATACGAAAAACTACCCCCTTTCTGTTTAATTCCGGCCACTACTACCGAATGTGCGTTCGCAGGCTTGCCTTATCAAGACATGAAACTGTTCAACCTTACAGTATTTGCCTTCCGCACCCCGAAACACGCACCACGCACCCCGAAACACGCACCACGAAACACGCTATTTCCGGCGCATATAGAACCACAGGCCGCCAAAAGCAACCACGAGGATAGCCGGGAAAATCATGAGGTGCGTGAGGGTGGCCTGGCCGGCGGCGAGGTCGGCGGCTTCGGGTGTGGCGCTGGTGGCTTTGGCGGCTTCGCGCGCGGCGTCCAGCCAGCCCCCCACGATGGGTTGCACCATCGAAACGGCAAACATGCCGGCGCCGCCCATCAGCGACATCCCCAGGGCGCCCGATTTCGGAATGTATTCGCCGGTAAAGCCCAGCATCGTCGGCCAGAAATAACAAACGCCAATGGCAAACAGAATAGCCGACACATAGGTCATGGCGCCCGTCGAAATGCTCATCATGTAGATGCCCAGCAGGGCAATAATGGCGCCGCCCCACAAGACGCCGGTGGGATTGAGCCGGTGGATAATGGGGCCGGCAAAGAAGCGCCCAACGGCCATCAGGCCGGTAACCATCGCCAGGATCAGCATGGGCTGGGCGCCGCCGGCAGAGCCGAGGAGCCGCTCCACCCACTGCTGGGTGCTGAGTTCGGTATTGGCCGTGAGCACCATACAAAAGATCATGAAGATGTACAGCGGCGAGAAAATCCCTTTCAGGTTTTCAGTGACGGAGGCCTGGCCGGCATCGGCGCGTTCGGGGAAGGTTTGGCCCCAGAACAAATAGGCGTAGATCACGGTAGGGATCAGCATGACCCCGATTTGAACCTGCCAACCCCAGCCTGCCTGGCTGGAAATGAACTGCGAAATCAGCGCACCCAGGAATATGCCCCCCGGGAACCAAACGTGGAACCGGTTCAACATGGTGGTCTGGTTACTTTTGTACATATTGGAAATCATGGGGTTGCAAGCGGCTTCCACGGTGCCGTTGCCGAAGCCAATAAAGAAGTTGGACAGCAGGAGCGTCCAGAAATCACCGGCAAAAATGGTCATCAGGATGCCCACCAGGTGTGAGCCCAGGGCCAGGTGCATCATACGTTTGGGGCCAAACTCATTGTACAACCAGCCGCCTACCATCGTGGCGATCGGGAAGCCAAGGATAGCCATTTGGTTGATGTACCCCAATTGGGTGTCGGTGAGGCCAAATTTGGCGGCCAGTTCGCCAAGGATACCGGCGCGAATCGCGAAAGCAAATGCCG
>JADLDL010000266.1 GCA_020846655.1 Saprospiraceae bacterium
GGGCTACCGTCGAACGCATACCTTTGATCGCATCTTTTGGTCAAAAATTACAGATGCCTATGCCCTTCCTCCGATTGTTCTTGCGCGCCAAAGCCCGGACCAGTCTGTTCCTGTGCTGCTTGTTGCCCGCCTTGTTATCTGCCCAAACCCACGCCCGGCAATACATTGTGCCGACGGATTCGCTGGTTCGGAAAAACCTCACTGAATGGCGCGGCCTCAAATTCGGCCTGCTCATGCATTGGGGCACCTACAGCCAGTGGGGCATCGTTGAAAGTTGGAGCCTCTGTCCGGAAGACGAGGGCTGGTGCGAACGACGGGGCGCCTACGCCGGCAACTGGTACCAATACAAAACCGCTTACGAAAACCTCCAGATGACCTTTCGGCCCACCCGTTTTGCGCCCGAACGCTGGGCCGCCGCCGCCAACCAGGCCGGCATGCGCTATGTGGTGTTTACCACCAAACACCACGACGGATTTTGTATGTTTGATACCAAACAAACCGACTATAAAATCACCGACCCCAAGTGCCCCTTCTCGAGCAATCCCAGGGCCGACGTGACGAAGGAAATTTTTACCGCCTTCCGCGGGCTGGGCTTCAAGGTGGGCGCCTATTATTCCAAACCCGACTGGCACCAGCCCGATTTCTGGTGGTCCTACTTCCCGCCCAAAGACCGTAATGTCAGTTACGACCTGAAAAAATACCCCGAGCGCTACCAGCGGTTCCGCGATTTTACCTTCCGGCAACTCGAAGAACTGTGCACCCAATACGGTCGGCTCGACCTCCTGTGGCTCGACGGCGCCTGGGTGCGCCCGGCGGCCACTATCGATCGCAACGAGTCCTGGCAACGCGGTATTCCCGAAGGCCAGGACATCGACATGCCCCGCATTGCCGCCATGGCCCGACAGCATCAGCCGGGTATTATGGTGGTAGACCGTTGGATTCCCGGCGAGTTTGAAAACTACCTGACCCCCGAACAAGGCATCCCGGCCGCGCCGTTGGGCGTGCCCTGGGAAACCTGCATGACGATGGGCGACTCCTGGTCCTATGTGTTTCAGGAACACTACAAAAGTCCCCGTCGCCTCATTCATACCCTCTGCGATGTGGTGAGCAAAGGCGGAAATCTGTTGCTGAATATCGCCCCGGGGCCCGATGGCGACTGGCATCCGGAGGCCTACACCTGCCTGGAGGCCATTGGCGGCTGGATGAACGTGAACCAGGAGGCCATCTACGACACCGACACCCCGAAGAGCGGGGTGTACCGCCAGGGGAAACTGGCGTTTACGCAACGTGGATCGCTGCTGTATGCCATTTACCTGGCCGAAGAAACCGAAACTGCCCTGCCCAAAGAGATCCGGCTGGACAATCTGGCCCTGCCGGCCGGCACAGAGGTGGAATTGCTGGGCCACAAGGGCCGGCTGCGCTGGGAGGCTGCTGGTCCATCCACCGTGCTGTTTTCGCCGGAAAAAGCCCGTCAAACCCCACCCTGTGATTTTGCCTGGGTCTTTCGCCTGAAAATGCCCGCCGGGCACTGAACAACTACCGGCAAAAACCGTTACTTTTGTTTCCTGATCCGCAACTCCACCTGATTATGCTGCAGCACTGGTTCAAAGACCTGATCGAACGACACGCTTTTGGTGTTTGTCAATATTTGGGAGAAAAAATGCGTCTCGCCCCGGCTGAGGTGCGCAAGTATTTCATTTACACCTCTTTTATAGCCATGGGTTCGCCGCTGATTATTTACCTGGTGGTGGCCTTTTGGGTGAACCTTCGCCGGTATATTCGCCGCGGCCGCAGCATCTTGTGGGAATAAGCCCGAGCGGGCAAACAACTTTTGCCCTTGGTTTTTCATAAAAAAGAGTGCCACTCCGGCGACCCGGCGTGGCACTCTTTTTTATGTTTTTGTAGAAAATACCAGGCTTACGCAAACACCTTCAACAAGCCCTGTCTGGACCGTTCAATGCCTTGCATCGGCGTGGTTTGGTAGTTTTCCAGCTCTACAATATAGTATTGCAGGCCGGCCTCTTTGCTTTTGCCAAAAATGGTTTTAAAGTCGATGACGCCATCGCCCACTTCAACGGTTTCTCCTTTTACAGTTTTGGCTTCGTCTTTGGCGTGGCAAAGTTCCCAGCGGCCGGGGAAACGTTTGAACCAGTCCAGCGGATTGTGTTTGGCGTGGTGCACCCAGTAAATATCCATTTCCATGGCCAGAACGGCCGGGTCCACTTCCTGCAGGATCCATTCGATGAGGAGGCGATTGTCGGGGCCTTTTTCCGTGAATTCAAAATCGTGGTTGTGGTATCCGAACCGCAGGCCTGCCTTTTGGCAGTACTTGCCCATCGACTGGTATAGTTTGACCATTTTGGCAATGTCCGGCCGGTTTTCAGCGCTCATGTACGGGCAAATCAGGTAGCGCAGGCCGGCTTTGGCGGCAGCATCTATGGTTTTTTTGGTGTCGTCGGTGATGTCATTGGTGCCGGCGTTCCAGTTTTTCAGCGTCAGGCCGGAGTGTACGCTGTGCATCGTCAGGCCATTGCGGGTGAGCAGGCCGCCGAATTCGCTGTACGACAGTCCAAACAGGTTGCCGCCATCAAAGCCAAAAGGCTCTACTTCTTTGTACCCCATTTTGGCAATGGCAGCCAGGGTGCCGGCGGGGTCCTTTTTCATGTCCTCGCGTACGCTCCAAAGTTGAACGCCAATGTGCTGTGGAATTTTTGCACCCCTGGTGGTGCTGCAATAGGAAGCCAGGGTAGCGCCGGCAGTAGCCAACACGGCGGTTTTCAGGAATCGGCGACGAGAATAGTTATGTGACATAATTCGTATTGTTTAAGCCGTGAATATCGAAAAAACTTTAGGAAAAAATAATTTTCTGCGCGGGGCCGGACGAAGGCTGCCTTTTTTCGCCGGTTTTAGAAATATTTACGGTTTCTGCCGGGCTTGTCGAGCAAACATTTGTTGCTTGTGCCGGATTGTAAAATTTTCCATAGCAATCGTTTGGTTTCTTCGTACCCTTTGTTTGTATTTTACCCCCTGAAAAATCCCGCCTATGATACAAGTACTTCATTTGTCAGCAGAATGTTATCCCGCCGCTAAAACCGGTGGTTTGGGCGACGTGGTGGGGTCTTTGCCTAAGTATATGGCCCAGTCTGGCGTGCTTTCCGCCGCCATTATTCCCAAATATTCCACCAAATGGATCCTGCATCAGGATTGGGTGACGGTGTACGGCGGTTCCATTTGGATCGACTGGCGCCAATGGCATTTTCGGGTACAACAACAAGCCGGCAACACGCTCGGATACCCTTTGTTTGTGGTGGATATTCCCGGCCTGTTTGACCGGCCCGGCATTTACAATGAACCCAACGGCGCCCCGTATGGCGATGAAATCCAGCGCTATATCGGCTTCCAGCAAGCCGTGTTGGACTGGCTGCTGTCCTTTCCCTGGCAAGACCGGCCCCGGGTGCTGCACTGCCACGACCACCACACGGCCCTCGTGCCCTGGATGCTGAAACACTGCCCGGCCTACCGCGAACTGGCGCCCATTCCTACCGTTTTTACCATCCACAACGGCCAATACCAGGGCGCCTTCGGCTGGAGCAGCGGCCACTTGTTGCCGCCCTATGAAGCCGCCGCCCGCAATTTGCTCGATTGGCGGGGCATCGTCAACCCCATGGCTACAGCCATCAAAACGGCCTGGGCCGTCACCACGGTTTCGACGTCCTATTTATATGAGTTGCACGAAAGCAGCATGGGCCTGGAATCCTTGTTTCAGCAGGAATGGCGCAAACAACACGGCATCGTCAACGGTATCGACGTGGACGTGTGGAATCCGGCCACCGACCCGGCCGTGCAATACCACCTGGAAGACGGAAATATTGCCAAGTTCAAAACCCGCAACAAACGCGCGCTGTGCGAATGGTTTGGGTTTCCGTACGACGCGCCGATCATCGGGTTTATCGGCCGGATGGTAGGAGAGAAGGGTGTGGATCTGCTGCCGGATGTGTTCCGGCGTTTTATTCAAAGCGGCGCCCGGGCCAGTTTCCTGGTGTTGGGCACCGGTGAAACCTGGACCGAAAACCAGTTCCGCGCCATGGCGCACCAGTTTCCGGGCCGGTTTAACGCCGTGATCGACTACAACGAAGCCCTGGCTCACCAAATTTATGCCGGTTCCGATTTTCTGATCATGCCCTCCCGGGTGGAGCCTTGCGGGCTCAACCAAATGTACGCCATGCGCTACGGGACCATCCCGATCGTACGCTCGATCGGTGGCCTGAAAGACACGGTCCCGGATATTGCCGAACAGGATGGCTCGGGGCGTGGTATTCGGTTTGACCAATTTAGTTTGGACGATGCCTACCACGCCGTTTACCGGGCGGTCTCGATGTGGCACAACGAACCTGGCATCACGGCGCACCTGCGCGAACGAATCATGGCCGTAGATTTTTCCTGGGAAAATACGGTGGAACGTTACTACGCCGTATATCGGAGCATCGGGGCCAATATCGAAAAACCAGTTGCCGGGGTTGTGGCTGTGTCAGAACCGGTGAAAGAGGAGCCAGTAGCCCCGCCGGCGCCTAAAAAAGTGGCAAAAGCCAAGCCGGAACCAGCAGCGCCGCCACCGGTTGCCCCCATTCCGGAGCCACCGGCCACTACCGCCAAGGCGCCCAAAAAGGCCAGCCCGCCAAAA
>JADLDL010000267.1 GCA_020846655.1 Saprospiraceae bacterium
GAACTGGGCGTTAATCGTTGTATCAGATGTCTCGCGTTGCTCGACATTTCCGCCAGACGGGTTGTAATACCGAGCGGAGCGAGGTATCTGAAGCAAAATAATCCCCAAGTGAACTTGTCATCCCGAGCGCAGCGAGGGAACTGATTCTTTTTTAGAGTGACTTTATTTTTTACGTCTTACTTAGACAGGATCGGCCTCTTTTGCATGGATGTGCAGAAGAGGCCGTTTGTTTGATGCTGGCCAAGGTCCTAAGCCCCTTGGCGGAGTTGCCCGGTCTTGCGGCTAATCCATTTTTTCTCGGGCAGAATCGGGCTGTTTGCCACCAGATCTTCGAGTTTGGCGTGGTAGCGGTCGCCGCTGCGTTCCATTTTTGACAGCAAGGAGACGGCGTTGATAAAAGTTTTGTTGCCGAGTTCATGGTGTTGCGGGATAATGGATTTATTGACCGACAGGAATTTCCGGAAGGTATTTAACTGGTCGAGCAGGAGTTCTTCGTAGTTCAGTTCCAGGTAAATTTTGATGCGCAGCCGGCGCTCAGAGAGTTTGAATTGGATGTCTTTAAAAACAGCGCTGTTGAGTTTGTCCAGTGCTTGTTCGTATTGGCCCAGTTCAAACAGCAGCATACTTTCGCTGAACTGCCGGATGCCTTCGCTTTTGTGGTTGCGCGGGTCCAGTTTGTCGTTGAATTGTTGAAAAAAACCTTTGGCCCATTCCAGTTCCAGCAGCCCGGTGGCCACTGCGATGACGTTGTAAAATGTATCCGGAATAATATGAACATTGAATAAGATAGAACCCGTTTGAATCTGGTATTTGTACAACTGCATCATTTCCCGGATGTATTCGGCGGAAGCCGGAAATACAAAACGCGCGGTGTTGAGGAGGTATTGGAAAAGCACAAATTGGTGGATATTGTTCTGGTGCGCAGCGATGCCCCTCCAGAAAAACTGGTGTGCGACGGCGCCTGAAAGGAAAGTACCCACTATTACTACGGCCTGGCCGGCGGCAAAGAAAACGACCCGCCGCCGGGAAAATCCGGAAAATCCGACGAACCCGCGGCCGAAGGCCCGGCCATTTGGAACAACCGCGTCAGTGTGCCCTGCATCGATGAGGTAATCGACTGTGCTGTCGGTATTTTTACAGGAGGCTGGCTGGTGCCCTGCATCAAAGCGCTGAAGTGCATTCTCCACGCCATTTTAGATTAGCGGATACGGTTCGGTCCCGGGCAGCTTCCGGTTCCCAACACGAGAGGGTATTCCGGCAGCCTGTGTAACCGATTCCCAGGGCGTCCCGAAGCATCGGGGCGCCCTTTTTTCATGGGTCGATATGACTCCGGCGCTCAGGATTTGTTTTTGGCGGCCAGCCCGTCGCTGAACGCTTTGGCGGCCGTCGTGAATTCCGAAGGGATCAGAATAACCGTGGTGGTATTGTTGTCGATACCGATTTCGGAGAGCATTTGCATGCGGCGGAGTTCCAGGGCGATCGGATTTTTGGCGATTTCCTCGGCGCCCTGCGAGAGTTTCTGAGAAGATTCCAGTTCGGCTTCCGCTTTGATAATCCGGGCGCGTTTCTCCCGGATGGCTTCCGCTTCGCGGGCCATAGCCCGTTGCATCGACTCCGGTATTTCCACGTCTTTCATTTCCACCATTTCAATTTGAATGCCCCAGGGGGCCGTCACGGCATCCACCATTTGTTGGAGGGTATGGTTGATTTGCTCGCGTTCTTTCAGCACCTCATCCAGCAGGTGCTGGCCGATGATGTTGCGCAGGGCCGTCACCGCAAACTGGTACACCGCCTGGTTGTAGTTGGTCACGTTCAGGATCGCTTTTTCCGGGTCGCTGATTTTAAACCAGAGCACGGCATTGACCTTGATGGTGACACTGTCTTTGGTGATGGTTTCCTGCCGTTCGAGGTCGACGGTGCGGGTCCGGATATCCACCTTTTGCTGCCGGTCGATGACTGGGATCAGCCAGTACAGTCCCGGTCCGCGCAAGCCCACAAACCGGCCGAGGCGGAACACGATAGCCCGTTGGTATTCCTGCGCCACGCGGATACCGGAGGCCAGGATGAGGAGAATGAGCAAGATGGGAAAAGTATACACGGCAGTATATTTTGTTAAAAAAACAAGATTTGATTGGGAAAACAGCCACGAATGTAGCGTGTATTTTGACGCCAGCATCTTTTTTAAATCCGCCCCTTTACACCGCCCGATTTTTACAGTACCTTTGGTTTTTCTTTCCTCCTGCTGCGTTCCGTCCGGAACAAGTGTCAGCCATTCCTCCAATGGGTCATTCTCTATGACCTGGGCAACTTGCCCAGGGGATTCGTTTATTTTTCAAACCAAAACCATGTGTAAAACACCGCTCATTCTATTTTTCCTATGCTGCGCCGGGCTGGCACAAGCCCAGTACTCCGAAACGTTTACCGGCCAAAACGGCAAAGGCCTGGTCGACGCCATTTGCCCGGCGGGCACCACCAATATTTCCAACTGCGGGAGCGCCTGCACGGCCAACTTGGCGACAGACAATACGTCTACCTGCACTACCGTGCCGGTTAGTTTCACGGGCGTGAACTGGTCGATTGTCAAAGGCCCGGCGGTAACCTACTTCACCACGCCCGAGCCGGATGGATTTGGTTTTGAAAATGAAAGCCCGGACGACTTTGGCGTGGTCGGTGACCAAATGCAGGTCGATGATATTGACAATGAACTTTGCTGGCTGAGTCCAACGCTGAATATCGCCACTGCCGGCGTGGTATCTATTTCGGTATCTGTTTCCCAAACAGGGGGCCTGGAATCCAGCGATTACATCAAAGCCGAATACAGCCTCAACGGCGGCGCATTTATACAATTTGGAATTCGAACCGGCGCCTTTGCTCCCACGAGCCTGTCGGTCAGCGGCCTGACGGGCAGCACCCTCGTGATCCGAATCTGCGCCTTGACCAACGGCGGCGGCGAGCAAATTTTCTTCGACAACGTATCCGTGCCGCAAACCGGTGTGAGCACGGGCTGCACGGCGCCCACGCTGAGCCGGACGGCTTTCCCGACGGGCAGTTGCAACCCCACGAGCGGCTCCATTCAGGTGACGGCCAGCGGCGGCACGGCCGGCTACAACGTCGCCTGGAGCGGCCCCAGCAGCGGCAACCCCGCAGGCACTGAAATCGCTGCTTCGAACGGTAGTTACACCATTTCGCCGCTGGCAGCCGGCACCTATACCATCACGGTGACCGACGCGGCCAGTTGTTCGGCCACCACCACAGCCACTGTAGGCACGGCCACGGCCCTGTCCTTGAGCACCCAGGTGCTGCCGGCTAGTTGCAGCAGCGTCGACGACGGCGAAATTGACCTGACGGTGTCCAACGGCGTAGCGCCGTACACCTACAGTTGGGACAACCTGCCGGGCGGCGGCGACCCGCAAGACCAAACGAATCTGGCGCCGGCGACCTATTTCGTTACGGTGACCGACAATGCTGGTTGTGTTGCCACCACCAGCGCCACGGTTGGGGTGGCAACGCCGGGGGCATACTCGGAGACGTTCTCGATAGCCGGCAAAGGCATTCTCGACGGCTCCACGTGCAGCGGCGCCAGCGGCACGACTTGCACCAACAACAACTTCACAGGTGTGAACTGGACCATCTACGGCCTCAGCAACCTGACGGGCGTGGATGTGGGCGATTATTTCAAAACCACAGGCGGCGTATTGCAGGCGCTGGACATGGACCAGATCGTGTGCTGGGAAAGCCCGGAGCTGGATATCAACCCGCCGGGCACCGGCGTCGGTTTTTCTGTGGCGCTGAGCTGGGTCAGTTTCGACCAGGAGCCCGCTGGACCATCTCCGGCGGACAACATCGGCGACCACCTGGATGTGGAATACAACCTCAACGGCGGAGCCTGGCAACGGGTATCCAACCAGGTGGGCGGTGGCCTCACGGGCCACACGATCAGTTATGTGAACGGCTCAGGCAATGACCTGAACGGTTCCACGACGGTGAATGTGAGCGGCCTGGCGGGCAGCACCTTGCGCATCCGGGTCTGCGGCCTGATCAATAGCGACCTGGAAACCTTCTCGATCGACAACGTATCGGTGCCTCTGGCACAGGGCCTGGCTTGCCCGCAGGAAATCAACCTGAAACA
>JADLDL010000268.1 GCA_020846655.1 Saprospiraceae bacterium
TATACGTCACCAGGGTGGTTCCGGCAGGATATTCGGTATCCGGATGATCGGAGAGCAGGCTGCTGACGCCGCTGCAATAGTCTACCGCCAGCGCGGCAGGCGCCGTGTATTGGGCGGTACAGAAAAACGCCAGGGCTAGTACCGTTGTATCGGGCGGGCAACTCAATTCCGGCCCCAGGTTGTCGTTGAGTTGAATTTGACCGTCGATGTAATTGCCCGGCACCAGGGCGCCCACTCCGTTTTTCAATTGCCGGCTCAGGGGCACGTCACCAAAAGAGATGGATACGGAATTGCCGATCGTACCCAGATTGGAAAAATACAGGCGGAATACCAGTGCGCCGTCCGGAATGTCGCTGCCAAATACCGGCGTTGGGCTCGTCCAGGAGAAAGATATGCGGCCACTGCTGCTGCTACCCAAGCCAAACTGGGCTGTACTGATCTGTAAATTGGGGTGAAAAGTGCCCACTGAGTCAAATTTCAACAGCGCCGGGTCCCAGTCAATTGAAAATTGAACCGTGCCTAAGGCCTTAAAATCGATGGCTGTGATGTCAATGGCCACGGTTTGGTTGCAGGCATTGAGGTCGGTTTCAGCAATAAATGCCGGATGCACATCCGGCGGGGTATAGTTGACGCTGACGGTGCTGGAACAGGTTTGCGTATTCCCGCAGGCGTCGCTGGCTGTGTAGCTAAGTATACTCAGGCCGATCTGGTACGTCTCGCTGCTGGCATCGTGCTGTCCGTTGGCCGGCGATGCGCCAAGGGTAGCGCCGCTCAACACATAGGTAATGTCCTGCAAATTGCAATTGTCCGTCACCAGCGCTGCCAGGTTCAGGCCAGTGGCCGTGGTGTCGCCATTCAGGGTATTTACCGTCAGGTTTGCCGGGCAGGCAATTTGCGGCGCCTGGGTATCCTGCACCGTGATGGTTTGGGTAAAAATGGCGCTGTTGCCGCAGCGGTCGCTGGCTGTCCAGGTACGGGTGAGGGTGTAATTTTGGTCAGTACAAGTCCCGTTTTGCGTTTGCGTGCTGCTTTCTTCAAATGAAATGGCCGGCGCAACATCGCATTTGTCCACCACCAGCGGACTCGGCACAGGCGGCACAGCACTGCATTCCACCGTTAAAGTGGCAGCTAGGCCCAGAAATTCAGGCGCTTCAGTGTCTTCTACCACAATCGTTTGGGTCGCCGACACCTCGTTCCCACAATTATCCAGCGCCGTCCAGGTGCGCACAATGGTGTAATTCAAATCCGAGCAGGTCCCGTCGTTGGTTTGGGTACTTTGCTCGTCCAGCGTTACTTCCGGGGCCGGATCACAGTTGTCGGTAGCGCTCAGGTTGGTCGGTGGCGGGATTTGGTCGCAAGCCACGGTGAGGTTGTCTGGCAGCCCCTGCAATTCCGGCGCGACATTGTCCTCAACCGTCAGAATTTGCGTGACCTGGGTGATGTTTCCGCAATTGTCCACGGCGGTCCAAGTGCGGGTAATGGTATAATTTTGATCCGCGCAGGACCCAGCGCCTGTGTTTTCAACAAACGTAAGTACGGGAGTATTGTCGCAGTTGTCGGCGACGGAGGGTGCGGCTGGCGCCGGCACGGCATCGCAGGGGACTGTGCTATCGGGTGGCACATTGCTGATCACCGGCGGCGAAAAATCCAGGATAGTAATTACCTGCACGCCAAAACTGGAATTGCCGCAGCGATCTGTCGCTACCCAGGTCCGGGTGATCTCATAGTTTTGATCCGTACAGCTGCCGTTGTTGGTCTGTGTGCTGGTTTCGGAAAAACTCAGTTCCGGTGAAAAATCACAAATATCAATCACGTCCAATACCTCCGGCGGTGGGATGAACGAGCAGTCCAGGGTGGTATTGGCCGGTACTCCACTCAACACCGGCGGCGTCGTATCGGCTACGCTGATGACCTGAACGGCAGCAGTGGTATTGCCACAATTGTCGCTGGCCACCCAGGTTCGGGTGATGGTGTAACTCAGGTCGGTGCAGGTGCCGTTGTTGGTTTGTGTACTGGTTTGGCTGAACGTGATGCTCGGCGACAGGTTGCAATTGTCGACGGCCACCGGGCTGGCTGGCCCGGGCAGAAAGCCACATTCGACACTCAGGTTACCCGGCACACCGCTCAACACCGGTGGCTCCGTATCTTTTACTTCAATCAATTGGGTAGCCGTCGTTGCATTGCCGCATTTGTCGGTAGCCGTCCAGGTCCGCGTGATGGTATAATTTTGGTCGGTACACAATCCATTGAATGTCTGGTTACTAAGGTCGGTAAACGTAAGAGCCGGCGCGTCGTCGCAATTGTCCGTCACCTGTGGCGTGGGCGGCGCCGGCACCTCGCCGCATTCCACCGTTGTATTGCCGGGGATATTGCCAAACACCGGCGCTTGCAAGTCCTGGACAGCGATCACCTGTGTGACGGTATTGCTGTTGCCACAGCGGTCTGTTGCAATCCAGGTGCGGGTGACGGTGTAGTTCAAATCCGAACAGGAGCCGTTGTTGGTTTGCGTGCTGGTTTCATTGAAACTAAGCACCGGCGCAGGATCGCAATTGTCGCTGACTGCATTGGCGGGCACCGTGGGCACCGGTTCGCCGCATTGAATCGTTAAATTAGCCGGCAAAATGGCAAATGCGGGTTGCTGCGTATCCGTTACCGTTAGGGTTTGTGCTGCCGTGCTGGTATTGCCGCACTGGTCTATCGCGGTCCAGGTGCGGGTGATGGTATAGGAAAAATCTGTGCAACTGCCATTGCTGGTTTGTGTGCTGGTTTCTGCTAGAGAAACAGCCGGGTTGCTGTCGCAATTGTCCGTCACCGAGGCGGGTTGGGCAGCCGGTAGTGGTTGGTTGCATTCCAGTGTCAAATTGGGCGGAACGCCGCCAAAAACCGGGCCCTGGCTATCCCGCACTGTGATCGTTTGCGAAACTACGGCTGTGTTGCCACAGGCATCCGAAGCCAGCCAGGAGCGCGTCAGCACATAGTTCGCGTCGGTACAAGTGCCATTGTTGGTCTGGGTGCTGGTTTCTGAAAAAGAAACTACGGTCGCTGCATCGCAATTGTCGGTGGCCGTGACGCTCCCTGACAGGGGCAACGGTTCGCTGCATTCCAGTGTCAGGTTGGCCGGTATGCTGGAAAATACCGGCGGCTGTGTATCCGAAACCGCGATCGTCTGGCTTACGCTGTTGCTGTTGCCACAATTGTCGGTAGCCGTCCAGATGCGGGTGATGACATAGGAAAAATCCGTGCAATTGCCGTTGCTGGTTTGGGTACTGAGTTCGGCCACGGAAATACTGGGTTCCGGATCACAATTGTCGGTAGCTACTACTTGTCCGGTTGTAGGCGGCAAGGCTTGGTCACAGGCGATGGTAATATTGGCCGGCGCCACTTCAAAGACTGGTTTTTGGGTATCCAAAACACTAATTACTTGCACGGCAGTAGCCGTATTGCCACAATCGTCGCTGGCCGTCCAGGTCCTGGTGATCGAGTATTGCTGCGAAGAACAAATATCAGTCAAGCCCTGGCTGCTTACTTCGCTAAATGTAAGGGTCGGCGTGTTGTCGCAGTTATCGGCTACCGTCGGTGTTGTGGCGGCAGGAATATTCACCGCATCGCATTCAAAACTCAGGTTGCCCGGCACATTGCTGAACACCGGCGCCAGATTATCCTCTACCACAATGGTTTGTAACACAACCGTCGAATTGCCGCAACGGTCAGTAGCGATCCAGGTGCGCGTGATGCTGTAGGCTTGCGCGCTGCAGTCCCCAAGATTGTTTTGCTCAGTAAAGGTCAATACGGGAGCGGGGTCGCAGTTGTCGGTCACGGATGGCGTCGCCAAGGCCGGAATAGCGTCGCAGGCGGCGGTGATATTGTCCGGCACATTGGTAAACACCGGCGCTTCGGTATCCACGACAAAAATAACCTGCAAACCCAGGGTCGAATTGCCACAGCGGTCCGTCGCTACCCAGGTTCTCGAAATGGTGTAATTGAAATCCGTGCAAGCGCCGTTGTTGGATTGCGTGCTGATTTCAGAAAACACAAGACCGGGCGCCGGGTCACAATTGTCAGAAACCACCGGAACTGCCGGCGCCGGCACGGCAGTGCAGGTCACCGACAAATTGGCCGGCACGCCGCTCAGCACCGGCGCTTGAGTATCTTGTACCACAACAAGTTGTGAAACGGTGGTAGCGTTGCCGCACTTGTCGGTCGCCGTCCAGTTGCGAGTCAGGTTGTATGAAAAGTCGCTGCAATCACCCGTATTGGTTTGGGTGCTGGTTTGGGTATACGAAACGGCCGGCGCTGTATCGCAATTGTCGACGGTGCTGCCGGGCTGGTCGTTTGGCAACGGCTGGCCGCATTGTAGCGTCACATTTGCCGGCACGCCGGCAAATACAGGCGCTTCATTGTCCTGAACTACTACGATTTGTGTGGTTGTGGCAGCATTGCCGCATTTATCGGTAGCCGTCCAACTGCGGGTGAGGATATAGTCGTAGTCGGTGCAGGTGCCATTGTTGGTTTGCGTACTCAGTTCCAAAAAGGATAGGGTGGGTGAGGGGTCACAATTATCCGTCGCCGTGGCTGCTGAGGCGGTCGGTATGGGGGCGTCACAGTCCAGGGTGATGTTGGCGGGCATGCTGGAAAAAACCGGCGCTACCTGGTCCTGAACCAGTATAAATTGGGTGGTCACCGCCATATTGCCACACAGGTCGCTGGCCGTCCAGGTTCGGGTTACCGAATAACTCAAATCGGTGCAGGAGCCATTACTGGTTTGGGTACTTACCTCGGTAAACGACAAGGCCGGCGTCGGGTCGCAATTGTCGGTCACGGAAGCCGAACTTACCGGCGGCACGGCAGCGCCGCAGGCAATGGTGATGTTGAGCGGTACACCGGCAAATACCGGCGGTTGTGTATCTGCTACAACAATAGTTTGAACCATTGTCGACACATTGCCGCATTGGTCCGTCGCCGTCCAGCTGCGGGTGATGGTGTAGTTTAAATCTCCACAGCCGCCGGAACTCGTCTGGCTGCTGGTCTGCACAAACGAAAGCGTCGGCGTCGGGTCACAGTTGTCGGTAATCGTGACCACAGCCGCGCCCGGTATCGGCTGTTCGCAGTCGAGGCTGATATTGGCTGGTACGTTCGAAAAAACCGGCGCCTGCTGATCTTCAATGGTGAGTACCTGAACGGCGCTGGTGCTGTTGCCGCATTTGTCGGTTGCGGTCCAAATACGCGTCAGGGTGTACTGCTGTCCACTGCAAGTGCCGGCAAGGCCTTGTTCCACAAAACTGAGCGTCGGCGCCGGATCGCAATTGTCGCTTAGGCCCGGCGCAACGGGCGCCGGAATGGCATCGCAAGACACCGTGGCAGCCGCAGGTATGCCGGTCAACACGGGCGGCACTGCATCTAGAACGCTGATCGACTGGCTTGCCGTTGCTGTATTGCCACAGCGATCCGTGGCCGTCCAGAGGCGAACCACAGTGTAACTCAAATCCGAACACGTTCCATTGCTGGTCTGTGTGTTGCTTTCCGCATAGGTAATGACTGGCGGGCTGCTGCAATTGTCCGTTGCGGTGGCCAGGCCCACCGCCGGCAAAGGTTCTTCGCAACTCAGGGTCACAGGCGCCGGCACTGCCGTGAAAACCGGCGCCTGTACGTCCACCACGGTGATGGTTTGTGACACCGTACTGGCATTGCCACAATCATCCACCGCCGTCCATGTCCGCAAAATGGAGTAGGCCAGGTCGGTGCAACTGCCGTTGTTGGTTTGGGTGCTGGTCTCGGCAAAGGAAACACTGGGGCTGTTGTCGCAGTTGTCGCTGGCCAATGGACTAGCCACCGGCGGCACCGCTGCATCGCACAGAATCGTAATCGGGGCAGGTACACCGGTAAACACCGGCGCCTGGGTGTCCTGCAAAGAAATGATCTGCGTCGCGGTAGTCATATTCCCGCAATGATCCAGGGCCGTCCAGGTCCGCGTAATCGTATAATTTTGACCAATACAGCCATTTCCCGAAGGGTTACTGACCTCTGAAAAACTCAGGACTGGCGCGGGGTCACAGTTGTCCACGACCACTGGATTGCCCGGCGCCGGAACATTGCCGCATTCAGCCGTGCTATTGGCCGGCACGCCGGTAAACACCGGTGGCTGGGTGTCCTGGACGGTGATGGTTTGAACGGCGCTTGTCGTATGGCCGCAGTTATCGGTTGCCGTCCAGATTCGGGTGATGGTGTACTGCTGCGCAGCACAGTCACCGGTGTTGGCTTGCGTGCTGCTTTCGACCAGTGTAATGGCCGGCGTGTTGTCACAGTTGTCGGTAACTGTTGGCACGGCGGGTGGAGGCACCGGCTGGTCGCACTGTATCGTGAGCGGCGCCGGAATATTGCTAAACACAGGTGGCAGATTGTCTTCTACCACAAGGATTTGTATGGCGGAACTGGAATTGCCGCAGCGGTCCGTAGCGACCCAAATGCGGGTTAGGGTATAGTTTTGGTCGGAGCAGGCGCCATTGCTGGTTTGAGAACTGCTTTGGGAAAAAGAAATGACCGGTGCGGGGTCACATTGGTCAGTTGCCGTTGGCGTCGCCGGCGCTGGTATCGCGCCACAGTCCACCGTCAGGTTGCCCGGAATATTGTTCAAAACCGGCGCCTGTGTATCCTGTACGGCAATGGTTTGCGACACTTGGGCAGAATTGCCGCAGTTGTCTGTCACCACCCAGGTACGGGTGATGGTATAGGTATCGTCCGAACACGAACCATTGTTGGTCCGTGTACTCGTTTCTGAAAACGAAATAGCCGGCGTACTGTCACAATTATCGGAAGCAGTAGGAGTACTTACCGGTGGCAGAACCTGGTCGCATTGCAGGGTGATATTCGCCGGCGCACTGGTAAATGCGGGCGCCACCACATCCTGGACCGTGACCAATTGCACTTGAGTTGTGGCGTTGCCACAATTGTCGGTGGCCGTCCAAATCCGGCTGAGGATAAAATTTTGATCGCTGCAGCTGCCGTTGTTGGTTTGAGTGCTGGTTTCTGAAAAAACAAGGGCCGGCGTAGCGTCACAGGCATCACTGACGGCGGGTGTTGCGGGCGGCGGCACTGCCGTACAACTAACGGTGATGTTGCCAGGCACGGCGCTCAGCATGGGGGCTTGGGTATCTTGAAAAGTCAAAACCTGCGTCAGCGTGCTGCTGTTGCCGCAGTTGTCGGCGGCTGTCCAGGTTCGGGTGAGGGTGTAGTTTTGGTCCGAACAACTGCTATTGCTGGTTTGGGTGTTGAATTCGGCGTACGATAGCGATGGACTGCTGTCGCAATTGTCAGTGGCAACTGGGTTTGCCGGCAGCGGCACGGCGCCACATTGCAGCGTCAAATTGGCCGGAAGATTTGAAAATACCGGCGCTTCAATATCCTGGATGCTGATGGTTTGGGAAACGGTAACGGCATTGCCACATTGGTCGGTGGCCGTCCAACTGCGTACCAACACATAATTTTGGTCGCTGCAAGCGCCTGTATTCGTTTGGGTACTGGTTTGGTTAAAAACCAGACTTGGCATAGGGTCGCAATTGTCCAATACCGTCGGCGTTGCTGGCGGAGGAATCGTCCCACAGGTCAGCGTAGTATTGGCAGGGATGCCGCTCAAGACCGGCGGCTGGGTATCCTGTACGGTAATGGTTTGTGTGGCTGTTACCGAGTTCCCACAATTGTCGACAGCCGTCCAACTGCGGGTGATCATAAATTGCTGCCCACTGCAGGTGCCGGCAGTAGTTTGTTCAGCAAAAGACAGGCTTGGCGTGCTGTCGCAATTGTCGGTAACCGAAGGTGTAGCCGGCGCCGGAATGGCATTACAGTCTACCGTCACGGAGGCTGGCACACCGACAAGGGTCGGCGCTTGTGTATCCTGCACAACGATGGTCTGACTGGATACCCGGCTGTTGCCGCATTTGTCCACCGCCGTCCAAGTGCGGGTAATCGTATAGTTTTGATCGCCGCAAGTGCCGTTGCTGGTCTCGGTGCTGGTTTGTGCAAAAGAAATTTGAGGCGCCGGGTCGCAATTGTCGGTGGCGGCGGGTGTGGCGGGTGCCGGCACATTATTGCAGCTCACCGTAGTGTTGGCCGGGATGCCATTGAATACGGGCGCCTGATTGTCGAGTACCGTAATGAGCTGGCTCTTAGATGCGGCGTTGCCACAATTGTCCGCAACAGACCAGGTCCGGGTGATAAAATAGGAATAGTCTGTGCAAATCCCGGAATTGGTTTGGGTGCTGGTTTGTGAAAACGTGATCGATAAGAGCGGGTCGCAATTGTCGGTGGCGCCAGGTATAGCAGAACCGGGAATGGTCGTACAGGATACCGTAACATTCACTGGAACATTGCTCAGGACCGGCGCCTGCGTATCCCGGACACTGATGACCTGTGTCCGCACGCTCGAATTGCCGCAATTGTCAATGGCCGTCCAGGTCCGGGTAACCGTGTATTGTTGATCCGTACAAGAGCCGTTGTTGGTCTGTGTGCTGGTTTGGGCAAAATTGATGCTTGGCGTGGGATCACAGTTGTCAGTGGCGCTTGGCGTAGCCACAGCGGGCAGGTTGCCGCATTCGACCGTAACCGAAGCGGGAATATTATTCAGGGTAGGCGCCAAAATATCCTGAACCGTTACGACCTGTACAGCAGAAGACGAGTTGCCGCAGAAATCGGTGGCTGTCCAAATTCGGGTAATCGTATAGTTTTGGTCGTTGCAGGTACCGTTGTTGGTTTGGGTGCTGAGCTGGCTGAATGAAATTTCGGGGCTGGGATCACAGTTATCAGACGCCGTCAATACCGCTGGGGTAGGAATACTGCCACAACTCACGGTGGTATTGGCCGGAACCCCCTTTATCACCGGCGCCTTGTCGTCCTGCACCGTAATGACCTGCGTGGCGGTGGCCTGATTGCCACAGGCATCTTGTGCCGTCCAAGTCCGGCTGAGGGTGAATTCGCGGTCGGTACAGGTCCCGTTGCTTGTTTGGGTGCTGATTTCCTGAAAACTGAGGGCGGGGTTTTGGCCGCAATTGTCGGTTACCACCGGTGTGCCGGGCGGTGGAATGCTGGCGCAATCCACGGTGCTGTTCGGCGGGATCGCACCAAACTGCGGTGCTGTCGTGTCAACCACCCGGATGACATGCACCACCGTCAGGGTATGACCGGCATTGTCGGATACTTTATAAAACCGCCGGATCAGCATTGGCGATTGCGCACAACCTGTGCCGGTGGTGGCGGAGTTCAAAAACGTGACAAGGGCAGGCATACAATTGTCGGTTGCCTGTACCACAGATGGGTCCGGAGCGGGCACTTCCGCCGGACATTGCACATGCAAGGTATCCGGGTTACTTGCCACCGGCCATTCCGTATCGATGACCTGCACTTTGAACGAACATGAAAACGTAAAGGCGCCATCCGTAACCGTATATACCGCCGTAGTAATGCCGGCTTGAAACGGGACTGTATTGGTCAAAACTCCTGTTCCGCTGCCAGTTGTGGCGCCACTGAGGGAGTAACTGAGATCCGGGTTGGGGCAATTTTCAATAATGACCGGATTGAGTCCGCTTACCAGTGCCGTGCATACCCCCGGGTCGGTGTTGGCGACCGCGTTGCCGGGGCAAAAAATCAAAGGCGGTACGTTGTCGGTGACCAACACTTTTACACTCGTGGTGGCCGTGCAACCATAGTTATCCGTCACGGTCACCGTATAGGTGCCCGCCCCGAGTTTTACCAAATCCTGTGTCGTCGCCTGGTTAGACCAGCGGTAGGTATAGGGCGCTGTGCCGCCAAGTACGCTGAGGTCAATGGCGCCAATGGAGTCTTTGGCACAAAAAACAGGGACCACTACGGTGGTTAGCACAATAGGGGTATTCACCACAATAGTGGTGGATGTGCTGCACTGCAAGGAGAGGGCGTTGGTAGGCCCCGAGGGGTTGAAGGTTGTTTTCAGGGTAAGCGAATAGCTCGTCGTGAGAGCCGGAAACACCGTGTATGGCCCTACACTATCGCCCAATACCGGAGTCCAGAGGTAAGTATAGGGCAATTGGCCACTCGGATTGGCCAGCAGCACCACTGAATCCCCGATAGAACAAATCGCTCCGTCGCTGAATTTTCCAGAATTGTCTTTGGCAATGATGGAAACCGCGCAGCACAAGCCATCAATAGTGAGACAGCCGGTTGCATTAACGTCTTCGAAGGTAAAAGTTTCCGGGCCCAGACCGCTGGTACAAACCACTACTTTTTTAGCATCCGGATTGGTCAAAAAGGCGATTACTTTTTGCGCATTGCAGGAAGCGCCGGCGCCAAGGCCCAGGGTCGCTCCTTCGAGCAGTATTAATTTGGCATCGTGTCCAAGGGTGAGCGTCGCATTGGCATCCCAGCGGATGGCCCCGCTTTCCACGATTATAACGCCATTGAAACCAGGCGCATAGTCCTGGTCCATCACCAGCGTGTCCCGGATAATGATCGTATCTGCTCCGACAGGACAAGCGGCGAATGGATTGCTGGAAACACTTACTGTGCCTGTAATCACACAGGTATTAGCTTGTAAGGAAAACACAAGCCCCCCCAGGCCAATCAAAATGGCCAGGCTGCGGCGCCACCACCTAAAACGCGGTAAAGCATTGCGTAAAAACAGGTTTGTGGGGTACGGAATTCGATCAAATCGCATAAATGGGAATGGTTAATTGCACAGCGTCGCCGTGGATTATACTCGGCAACCAAACGTGTCACTACCAAGAGTATCACTACCCAATTGGTATAATTACCAAACCAAAGACGGATGCACCCGGCCGGAAAATAAATTGCCGTGGGCGCAAAACAGGACTAAAAAATGCTGAATGTGTTTATTGATTGCACACAGTAGGAAGAGCAAACGTCTTTGCTCAAATACCGCGCCACAATTACTTGTTCATTTACTTATCCATGAATTATTTTCAGATATGGTATCCGATACTTGCGGATCACCCAGGGACACTTGACGCACGGTTTTGCCTTTCGTCACCGGAATCAAAATTTCTTTATTGCCGGATTTCCAAACCTCAGCCGTCCGCCGGAAATTTTCTTTACTTCCATCGCTGTATTCTATTACTCCGACTACCGTTGAGGGCATAGTCCCCCGGTTTGCAATGACCACGCCTCTTTTATCCACTCCTGCGACGGCAAGATCCGGAAAACCCCAATTAAAAAACCAGGGTTTCCAGAACCAGTCCAGGTTTTGGCCGGCGGTTGCGTTCCAGGTATGGAAAAAGTCAAAAGGCTGCGGGTGTTTGCCTTTCCAGCGGTTCATATATTCCACCATACATTGGTGAAAGCGATCCTGTCCCAGCAGTTGATACAAATTCATATACGCCGCTTGCGCGCGGTTGTAGGACGCCACGCGGTAGGCCGGATTGCTCAGGTGCCGGGAGGGCGTCATAGGGGGCATATCGGCGTCCGTACCGGCAAAGTCCGGGTAGTTGCGCAAACGCCCCTGCGATTTGCCAGCCAGGGAATCGGTGACCAGCACATCAAAAAATGCTGCCCAACCCTCGTCCATCCAGGCATAGTATTGCTCATTGATACCCATCATAAATGGGAAATACGTGTGTGCGGTCTCGTGCACTGTCAGGCCAATCGGGCTGCGCGGGTGTGTACTGCCGTCGTTGCACATCATCGGAAATTCCATGCCGCCACTGCCGTTGAACACCGTCATTGCCGGATAGGGATACGGATAGCCCGGCAACCAGGTCGACATGAGCGCCAGCCCATCGGCGCCTACCCGGCATACTTCGTAAAAATCCTTAGAGTCGGCATCATAAGCCGCAGCGACGAGCGCTTTCCGGCCATTGGAAGGGTCCACTACCGTGGTGGTCGCATCCCAAAGATAATGGCCGCTACAGGCAAAGGCAAAATCAGGTACGCCTTTCGCCTGGTATTGGAAGGTATGCATCGTGCGGCCTTTGAAAAAAGTGGCCTTCTTCGCATAATCTTCCGGCGAAAAAATACGCACCACTTCAGCGCTGTTCTGGGCTGCTTCGTAGCGTTTCAGGTACTCCGGCTGCAAAATTTCTTTGGCATTGTTCCAGGTACCGGTAGCCCAAACCATGACATTTCCCGGAACAGAGATGTTGACTTCGTAATCCGAAAAATCGTGATACATTTCCTGCAGCCCCGTATAGGGAGCATCGGCCCAGCCATGCACATCATCGTAAACGGCCACTTCCGGATACCAGTATGCGACAAACCAGGTGGTGGAATCGTACGCACATTCCCGGGGCGCGCGCTTGTCAGCCGGTTGTGTATGCGACCAGTCTACCCAAATCTGGAGTGACTTGCCAGGCGCTAAGGCTTGGTCGAGTTTCAAATCGAGGAAGGTATTGGATTGCTGGATTTGCTTTTTGTCCAGGGGGAGGGTGTCGATAATAACGTTCCGGATTTCTACGCCATCTGTAATATCCTCTGCTGCCAGGTCGTAGGCGCGCTGCCCGTTTTTGCGCCACAGATCGTGCGCCAGTTTCAGGCGAATCATCTTTAACGTGTCCGGGCTGTTGTTGATGTACTGAATGTCAACCTGCCCGTTGATTTGCCGACCCGGCAAATCAAGCGATACCTCGATGCGGTATTTGGCCTGGTTCTGCCAATATTTCACGCCGGGCTTGCCATCCATCGAACGGGTTTGTTTGGCATAAGCCGCAGCAATATTTCGGGGCATGTAAAGTTCCTGGGCAGAAAGCATGCCCTGGCTCTGCAGGAACAGCGCCAGGGCAAGGAGAAATTGATAGGCCGGCATGTACAAGGTGTTTCGTTTTCCGGCAAAGATAAAAACTGGCTGCCGAACGGCTAGAAAAACAAACTGATATGTCCGGCAATATTCAAAGGCGTTCCCGGCGTGAAATGTATTTCCGATACGGGCTCGATTTCATCGAACAAACGGCTTTCGGTATCAAATTGCGCTTCGTTCCATTCGCGGTTGAACAAATTCTGGACCGTAAGCCCGATTTCAAACCGTTTGCGGGTGTAGTTGAGGACCAGGTCGGACAGGAAATAGCCTTTGGCCACCACGCTGTTGTCTTCATTAGCCGGCCGGTCGCCCAGGTAGCGGTACCGCATGCTGCCGTTGAGGCCGTTGTTCAGTTGAAACGAAAGGCCGCCAATGCTGGTCCAGGCCGCCGCCAGCGGGATCAGGTTTTCGCCTTCCGGTGTGTCATCGGCCCGCGCAAAGGAGTAATTTAAATCGGCATCTGCATAAAGCCAGCTGCTGAGTTGCCAGCGGGCTGCCAAATCCAGGCCTTGCCGGGTGGTTTTGCCGCTGGGTTCCACCACCGCCTCGTCGCCCACGTACACAAATTCCTGATTCAGGTGCAGGCGCCAGGCACCCAAGGTCACCAACAAGCGGGGCAAAATTTTCACCGTAGTTCCGGCCTCAAAACCCAGGGCACGAGGCAAGATTTCGCGCCCTTGCTGCGCCACTACTACCCGGGTGTCGTTGGAGTGAAAGCCATACCCCGAATGGGCAAACAACTGCACCCGCTGGTTTACGGTATACCAGGCATTCAGTTTTGGGCTGGCCAATTGGGCTGTCTCAATCTTCCGGTCGTAGGTTTCCTGCAATTTATCCACGTACATAAATTGAAACTGGTCGAACCGGAGGCCCGGGTTGAGGATAAAACGTTTGCCCAGGCGTATTTTTTCATCCACCCAAACACCAAAATTATACTCGTTTACATCGCCCAACGCCAGCCGTTGGGTGGTCGTTTGGCGCCCTTTGCTGCGCGACAACTCATTGTCGTTCACGCCGTCGAAACGAAATTGTATCCCCAATTCGGTTTCGCATTGCACAGCGCCCCATTGATCTACCCGCTTGTAGGAACCGGTATAGCCCAGCAGTTGGCGCTGTTCTTTCTGCCGGATTTGATCGCCATTGACCGGATCATTCAGGAAAAAAGTAAAATTGGAGTAGAGTTCGAAAGCGTATTGGCTGTAGTACAATTGGTTTTTCAGGAGCGCCCCATCCGGCAAAGCGGTCGTCAACCTGAAATTCAAATTCGAGCGGCTGGTCTGGCCGCCTTCCGTATCGTCGATGGCGCCAAACCGGCCGATCTGAGCACTGGCCACAGCGCGTTCTGGCACCTGTCCCGAAGCATCCCAACGGCTGGTAAAGGTGCTGGCGGAGGCATTCAGATAGGTGTTGGCGCTTAGGGCGGCGTTGTATTTTAAAAATGCACTAAAGCGGTTGTAGGCTTGCGGACTGTCAAAATAACCGTCGGAATAGGCATACTCGGTGGCCAGGTAGGCATTTTGCGGCCGTGCCGCATCGGGTTTGTCCAGCAGTTTGAAGGCGCCGACGGTGCGGAAATTATTGAACTGACCGGCCGTGATTTTCAGTACATTATGCTCCAACGCATTTTTGGTTTGAAACCCGACATAGCCGGCCGTACACAGGTTGCCATACCCGGGGTAGTAGGGGCCTTTGGCAAACTGGACGCGATCTACCAGTTCCGGTATCAGGAAATGCAGGTCGGCATAGCCTTGTCCGTGGGCGTGCGATACCATGTTGACCGGGATGCCATCTACGTTCAGGGCAATATCGGTGCCGTGGTCAATGTCGAAGCCGCGCAGGAAAATTTGCTCGGCCTTGCCGCCGCCGGCGTGTTGGGCGATAAACAACCCGGGCACCATACGCAAGACATCCTGCGCGGTGTTGACCGGCCGGAGCTGGATATCCAGGGCCGGTATCGTCTGCTGGTTGACCTCCGGATCGGCACTGATTTCCAATTCTTTTAACTCAATTGGCGCCTGCTCCAAAAAAGTCTTTACCGTGGAGGTTTCGCTGTCGCGAACCTCTACCTGTTCGGTGAAGGGCGCATAGCCCAGGTAGTTGATTTTCAAGGTGTAAGCGCCCGCCGGGAGGTTGTTGAACTGGTAAAAACCAAGTTCATCGGTGTATCCCCGGCTATTGAGCGGACCGCTCAGGGACACCGATACTCCGGCGAGGGGACTCTTGTTGACGGCATCCAGAATGCTGCCGCGAATACTGCCGTTGTGGTCCGCCCACATAGTGGTAGCCAGCACGAAAAAAAACAAGAAGGAAAAGACGGTTTTCATACTTCAGGACAATTGTTAAGTGAATCATTTGTTGTCCGGAATGTACGAGCAAAGCGCAGGGAAGGTTTTCAGCCGATTAGAAAATTGCTACCCAAAACCTTGTTGTTCTGCTAAATCAGGATCAAGGGGTGTTTAAAGGCCGGAGACATGGATGTAAAAAAAATCATACCGCCACATCGCTGCGTACAAAACCGTCTTCAATTTGAATGATCCGGGTGCCGTACAGCGCGTTTTTCTCCGAGTGGGTCACCTGTAAAATGGTCATCCCTTCGTCGTGTAATTTTTTAAACAAATCCATGATCATTTCCCCTTGGGAGGAATGCAGGTTGCCGGTGGGTTCGTCGGCCAGCAGCAGTTTGGGTTTGCCAATGATGGCCCGCGCCACGCCGACCAACTGTTGCTGGCCGCCTGACAATTGCGACGGAAACAGGTCTTTTTTAGCCACCATGTTGAAGCGGTCCAGAATATCCGCCACCATCGCCTTGCGTTCGTTGCTTTTCACATTTCGGTACAGCAGGGGCGTTTCGATGTTTTCATACACCGTCAGTTCGTCGATGAGGTGATAGGCCTGAAACACAAAGCCCAGGTAGTGCTTGTGCAGGTCGGTGCGCTTCCGTTCGTTGAACTGGTGTACTGGCTCATCAAAAAAGAAATACTCACCGGCATTGGGCTCTTCCAGCATGCCGATAATATTCATCAGGGTAGACTTGCCGGCGCCGCTGGGGCCCATAATGGTCAGAAATTCGCCCTCGCGACTATCCAGGTTGATGTCGCGAAGTACCCAGGTTTTTTGTGGGCCGTTTTGGTGGAAACGCTCGATGTTGCGGAGTTTGATCATGCTATCAGGAGGCTGTTCTTGTCGAATAAAATGAAACTACAGCGGGGCAAAGCATATGCCAAAGGTGGTAATGCTTTGCAAATCAAATTTATACAAAATAGACCTTCGCCGGCATACCTGTATTTTGTTTTGAAAACGAACACCGCTGTTCGTTTCCGGACACCTTACAGGTTCAAGCCCAGCACCACACCGGTTCGGTAGTGTTCTTTACCCAGAAAACCCACAGCCAGGTCGATGTGCAAGGGCCGCAAAAACTTGATTCCGATGTTGTAGAAGCCAAAACTGAGTTCCCAGTAGGGGAGGGAATTGTTGGGGCGCTGGTCTTCCCAGGCATACTGATCGGTCATGTAGATGCTGGCGCCAAGGGCTTCTTTCCAGTTCAGTTTGCGCAGCAGCGGCACCCGGTCCAGCAAAAAGCCGTTGAAATGGTGGCGCACATGGGCTTCCGTAAAGGCCCCGCCGGTGCTGAATTCGTAGTAAGGGAGCAGAAAGAATCCGCTGGCGTAGCGGGACGGTTTGCCCAGGAAGGTTTGGTTGCCGCGCGGGTGGTAAAAGTCCATAAAGCCCATCCGCTCGTTGCGCCAGAAAATGCCGCCGCTCAGGTTCCACTCGGTGTAACCGAACAGGCCCAGCGATAGTTCGTCCTGGCCTACGCGCAGGTGGATCAGGTCGTAGTCCACATCGCTGCCACCAAGCCCGGACAGGCCTTTGCGGTATTTCAGCGTCACTTCCGGCCAGCGCGAGCCGCCAATCGAACGGTATTCCGGGTAGGTGGAATAATTCACTCCAAAGCGCAGCCGGAACACCGTTTCCAGCAAAAATGCCTGGTGGGTACTGAAAAAAGGTTCTTCCGGTTCGGTTGCCGGTATCGGCAAGGGGGCATTGGGCGCATAGTCCCGATCGCCTTTGTAAAAACTATAGTCGGTGTGGTTGGTCAGGGCCCGCCGTTCGGCGTATTCAGCAGAAATCGTCCAGCGTAAGCCATTGGTCAGGTAGCGGCTGTATTCGCCACGGACAAACGCTTTTTCGTACAGTTTCATGTAGTTGCGCTTGTCCCACAAGGAATACAACAAGTTGGTCAGCACACTGATCGGTTCGCCCGCATCAAATTGCTGGGTCGTCACACCGCCCGAGAGCCCGGCAGTCGTGTAGTGAATGCTTTCAAAACGGCGCTCCACCTGGAGTCCGCCGCGGAACCGTTTTTCTGAAAACCCATAGTTGGCTGTGCCCCGCACCTGCCAGTATTGGCTGTCAAATTCATCTTTTGATTTTTTAAACTCCGGGTCAAAATTGATCAACCAGCCTTGTACGGTATTGAATTGAACTCCCGAAAGCAGCGAGGGGTAAGAAATCTGTGTGTGCCGATAGGTATTGCGCCACGAATAGCCGGAGTAAATATTGCTGAATTTGAAGCGGTTGGCTATGTGGTCCATACTATCCTTGTAGGTTTTCGAGGACCGGATGAGCGCAATACTGTCTTTTTTTACATAATCTTTCGACTCTTCGAGGGTGAGCGGAATGGGGCGCACCCCCGACCAATACACCGAATCGCGCGTGGCGGCCAGTTTGTCAATTTTAAATACCTCGCGGTTAAACACCTCCGGGCCGAAACTCGGGTTCAGGTCGTAGTTGGAAAATACGCCGTTGAAAAAGCCGGCAATTTTGAACCCGAAAATCTTGAATTTAAAACCGGTGTTTTGTGAAAACATACACCAGATATCGGGCTTGCCCACGGGCACAAAATTTTGCACGATGTGCATCGAATCAAGTATCGGTTGCTGAATTGCTTTCCCGGTCAGGTACAGGTCGGCGCCCGATAGGTTCCACCATTCATCCACGATGTAGACAAAGCCCGAGTAGGTCGGCGACTCATCGTTTTTGGGTGTCACTTCTATTTTGTAAATATCATAGCCATTCTCGTCGCGGTACCGCCCGATGAGCCGGTAACGATAATAGGTGAAGGCGTTACTGGCCAGGGGCGACAAAATATCGCGCCCAAAATTGAGCCGCTCGTCGTACAAACTCAGTTCCGTAAGGGTGGAGCGGTTGAGGCTGTACCCGTTGGGGCTGCCGCTGACCTTGCTGGAAATCATCACCTCCTTTTTGCGCGAGGGTTTGCTTTGGACGTACAGTTTGGAAACCGACTCCGAGAGGTACAACACGCCGGACCGGGTGGCGGAGTCCAGCATACCGTCCATGTCGCCGATGTCTTGTCCGAAAATTTTCTTGGGGGCATCGGCGAGTTTGTAAAAACCTTTGATGTAGGCCTCGCAGGTGAATTTATCGGTCCGCGTCCGGTAGTACTCCCGTTTTTCAATGGCTTTGCGCATGATCCCATAGGCGGGGTCTTCGGTGGTGATGACCACCTCGCTGATTTGCAGGTCGCTGGGTTCCAGCCGGGCATTCAGTTTGACCGGTTTGTTGGCCAGCGTAACCGTTTCAAATTTTTGTTGGTATCCAATGTATTGAAAAACAATTTCGTAAGTGCCGGGCTCCAATACGAGCCGGTAGACGCCTTCTGCATTGGCCACGGTGCCGTTGGTGCTGTTGCGCACGTACACCGACGCAAACGGCAAGGGCTCGCCGTGTTCATCGAGCACAGTGCCGGTTAGTTGGGCGAAAAGAGGAGCAGTGGCAAACAACAGGAACAAGGCACACCAGGCGCCGACAGGGTATTGGATTTTCATAGGAATACTATTTTGCCGTAAAAGTGTAACGCCGCATCGAAAACAAAAAACCAACTTTGTGTTCTTAACGCCAGTTTAACCGCGAAAATGGATTTATTGCAAGCATTCGAAGCATTCCTAACCGATCAATCGCTGTTGTCAGCAGACGAGCGCGTGTTGCTGGCCCTCAGCGGCGGCCTGGATTCGGTGGTGCTGGGGCATTTGCTGCACCGTAGCGGCCGGCCCTTTGGTGTGGCGCATTGCAATTTTCAATTGCGGGGCGAAGCATCCGACGCGGACGCAGCCTTTGTGCATACATTTGCCGACCAATGGGCTGTTCCGTATTTTGAAACCTCTTTTGAAGCCAAAACTTATGCCGCCCAAAACGGACTTTCTCTACAGGAAGCCGCCCGGAACCTGCGCTACGACTGGCTTGAAACGATCCGCACCAGCCAGGGTTTTTCCTGGCTCCTCACCGGCCACCACCTCAATGATTCGCTGGAAACGGCGATCCTCCATTTTATCCGTGGTACGGGCCTGACGGGTCTGGCTGGCATCCCACTGCGCAACGGCTCCATTTTGCGCCCCATGTTGTTTGCCACCCGCGACGACATCTTCAATTACGCCCAAAACAACAACCTCTCCTGGCGGGAAGACAGCAGCAACGCCACCGACGCGTACACCCGAAACGCCATCCGGCACCATATTTTGCCCCGGATGCTGGACATCAACCCCTCCCTGCTGTCTTCGGCTGCCCGAACCCTGCAACACTTGCGGGCGACCGACAACAACCTCCGTTTTCTGTTGCACGAATGGCTGGGTAATCCGGAACAAACCGCCGTTTTATCCCTGGAAAAAGCAAAACTGGTACGCCTACCGGCGCTGGCGGATGCCCTGTTCGAACTCTTGCAGCCCTGTGGGTTTTACCCCGAGCAAGTGCGGCAAATGGCAGAACACCTCAACCAAAGCGGCCAGGAATGGCTGAGCCCGCAGGGCTACCGCCTGCTCAACCACCGCGATGCACTGCTGTTGACCCGCCAGGCAGAGGAGCCGGAAACGGCCGGTACGGCCATCGCCGAAGACGACCTGCTGCTGCGCCTGCCCGACGGGAGTCGCCTGGCCTTGTTGCCTGTGCCTGCCGGCAGCCCCATGCCGGAAGACCGGCACACGATTTTGGTAAATGCCGGCCCTGTTAAATTTCCGTTACTTTTGCGCCGCTGGCAGGCCGGCGATCGTTTTCAGCCCCTTGGCATGGGGGGCAACAGCCAGAAATTGCAGGATTTTTTCACCAATCAGAAAGTATCCAAACTGGAAAAAGAAAACGCCTGGGTGCTGGTCAATGGCGACGCTGCGCTCATCTGGGTGCTCGGTATGCGCCTCGACGAGCGTTTTAAAATTGAAACGGACACAACTAAACTGCTGAAAATTACTTGGTTAATTCCTTCCTGATACGTGCGAACGGACTGCGGAAAGCCGCCCAAACCGGCTGGGCTTTTCCCGTACGGCTTTTTTCATTTTGGCTGGTGTTCTTCGGTTTTTTCCGTAGCTGGTTTATTGCAGCGCTGCACCGGGAATGGACCGTAGAAAGTCCCTGGCCAGCTCTGTTTAGGGCTTTGCCGCTTGACCTGAGCATGGCGGGCTACCTGACGGCACTGCCGCTCCTCATTTGGTTCATTGGTCTGATCTTGGGTAAAAACGGCAAACAGGTATGCAACAGCAGCATCCACGTATTTAACATCAGCCTTTTTATCATTCTGGCTTTTGTTTTTGGCGCAAATGTATTTTTGTATGAGGAATGGCACACTCCTCTGAATAACAGGGCTTTAGAATATTTTAGAACCCCAGCGGCCCTACTTGATTCGATGTCGCTGGCTTTTAAAATCGGCGGCCTGGTCGCCTATCTCGGTTTGTGTTGGTTGTGCTGGCGCTTGTATCGCTGGTGGGTGGGCCTCGTGTTGTATTCCGAAAACCTGCGATCCTGGCAACTGGCTTGGCTGCCGGTACAGGCCAGCCTGCTTTTGCTGGCTATTCGCGGAGGTTTAGGCGTCATGCCCATCAACGAAAGTGCTGTTTATTATTCGCCTTTTTTATTCAACAACCACGCCGCTACTAATGCCGCCTGGCACATGTTGCATAGCCTGATTGAGACCCACCAAACTGAAAATCATTACCATTTCATGCCGGATGAGGAAGCCCGAAAAAGTGTCGAAGCGCTGTATCTGCGCGACCCGATGGTGCCCAAGCAGCATACCTGGCTCCGAATTCCGGAAGGCCAAAGGCCCAATATCCTGTTTATAATGATGGAGAGCATGACCGCTCAGGTGGTGGAAGAACTGGGCGGCGAAAAAGGCGTTTGCCCGAACCTGGGCCGGCTGGCCCGCGAAGGCCTGCTGTTCGACCAATGTTACAGCAGTGGCTATCGGACCGACCAAGGCTTGGTGGCCGTGCTCGGGGGCTTCCCGGCGCAGCCCGACCAGTCCATCGTGTTGTTGGAAGACAAGGCGGCCAAATTGCCCTCCGTGCCCAAAATGTTGAAAAAAGAAGGCTATCAAACCGCCTTTTTTTATGGCGGCGAACTCACCTTCGCTAACATCGGTGTCTGGCTCCGGCACCAGCAATTTGAACAAATCATTTCAGAAAGCGATTTTTATGGATCAGAAGTCACCCAGCGCTGGGGCGCTGATGACCGCCATGTCTTTCAAAAAGCACTTCAACACCTGAACAAGATTCATCAACCTTTCTTTGCCAATATCCTCACCCTGAGCCTGCATCCGCCCTTCGACGTGCCCTACGAAAGCCGCTGGAACGGCAGTGCTGAGCGCGACAAATTCCTGCACAGTGCCGCATTTGCCGATTTTGCCATCGGCGAATTTTTCCAACAGGCCAGCCAAAGCGCCTGGTTCGCCAACACGCTGTTTGTACTGGTTGCCGACCACGGCCACTACAACCCCGGCGGGGTGCGCATGGACAGCCCTGTGTCGAGACAAGTGCCCCTGATTTTTACCGGCCCGCTTATCGATGCAGCCTGGCGCGGCCGCCGGATCTCCACGATCGGCAACCACCACGACATTCCGGCAACTATCCTGGAGGAACTGGGGCTCCCAACAACGGATTTTGCCTGGAGCAAAGACCTGCTGGCGGAGCCCACCAAACCCTTTGCTTACTACACCAACGAGAATGGCCTGGGCTGGGTTTCCGAAATGGGTACCGGATTTTACGGCTTCCAGTCCGGCCAGTGGCAGATGTATGCCGGCGGCCTGGATTCGACGGCCAACACTGCTGCGAAGGCCTATTTGCAGACCTTGTACAATGATTTTTTGAAACTTTAAAAACCGGATTTCCACTTTTGCGCAATACGCATGGCCGTGTCGAGCATGTAGGGCGCCCAATGTTCAGTGCCCCAGGCGCTGTTGGCCAGGCTGGACGATTGCAGCCAGTGCCGGGCAGTGGGGTAGTCCGGCGCTGTTTCTAAA
>JADLDL010000269.1 GCA_020846655.1 Saprospiraceae bacterium
AGTTTCAGGGCCCGCAGCAGAGCACTTTCCCGGGCTACGATCTCCGCAAAAACGGAATCGGTAGCCAGCCGGGCTTCGAAGGCCTGAAGGGCCTCTCCCGAAAGTTTGCCGAAGGCGTACTGCTCTATTTGTTCGCGGGTATCCATGTCAATATTGATCGAAATTTGGGTCGGTGCGCACCAGCGCCTCTAATTTGTCCTTGCAGGTAGATTTGCGTTTGTAAAAATAGTTGAGGCTACCCAAGCCCAATTGTTCTACAATTTCTTCGGGTTTTTTCTCTTCTATCACCGAAAGGCGAAGCAGTTCGCGGCAGCCTTCTGCGAGGGACTTGAATTTTTTCATAAAAAAGGCTTGCCGCTCGGCATATTCCCCATCTGCCTGTACATCGGCGGCCATTTTTAGCGCGTCCAGGGCATCCGAACCGATGTGGGTCTGGCGGCTTTTGTCCCGGAATTTTTTCAACCAGAGGTTTTGGCAAATGCCGTGAAAATAGGCGTTGAACCCATTCGTGAATGCAAATTCTTGCTTTTGCACATTGATAAAAACGGCAACAATGGCTTCCTGAAGGATATCCAAGGCTTCATGCTCTGTGCCGCCGAGGTTCCGAATGAGGGCCAGCACACGCGGCCGGAATACCTGATAAACAGCCGACAAGACGGCGTTGTCGCGCCGGCGGATGCCATCGAGTAGTTCCTGATCGGTATATGTATTGGCTGCGGTGAGCAATGTGCTTGTCATTTGAAACTATAGAAACGGCTGTTGCCCGACCGGTAAGGCGCCTGCTCCACGCTACCCCTCCAACTCGCGCAGCCGTTGGTACAACAAGGCCGTGTACCCAATATGGTGTTCCTGCACGAGCCAAAACGGCTCGGTCTGAATGATTCGCGAGGGCGGCACCCGGGCGGCAAATGCCAAATATTCGTCGGCTTGTCGGATCTCCTCCCGCAGGGCGTCGATGTCCGCCTGGCGTTGGCGCTCGCGGGCGCTGGCGTCGGTTGTCATGGCTGGGTGGTTTTGGGCAAGCGGTGTTGTGCTTTCCAGGCTTCAAAAAAGGCGGGCACGTTCAGTTGGAGCGCGAGTTGTTCTTTGTCGAGAAATACTTGCGTGGTGCTGCCGGTGGCTACTAGGGCGCCGGTCGCGGCGTTCCACAGCCGGTAGTCGAACAGGATTTTGGCGGCCGGGCAATCCAGGTAGGTCGTTTCAACCAACACCGAATCGCCGTAGCGCAGGGGTTTTTTAAACTGGCAATCGACCGAAACGATCGGGACCACCAGGTCGTTCCGAAAAAAATCGAGGTAGGTAAGGCCGTATTTGGCGCCGAAAGCCTCGCGGCCATCTTCGAAATAGCGGATGTAGTGTCCGTGCCACACGATGCCGAGCGGGTCGGCTTCGTTGAACCGCACGGACACTACGGTTTTTTCCGTCAGCGTGAAGTTCATTTCCCGAATTTAGATTTCCAGGCCTTGTACTTCGACTTTTTGATCTCTTTGATCACCTCGTACACCGGGCGGGCCCAGTGGTTGCGGAAGCCGAAGCCGAGGGCTTTGCCGCTCATTTTTTCGGTCAGCAGCACGTTGCCGGAACTGCGGTCAAAAAACGTGACCCACATGACGCCCGATTCCTGGGGCTTGTCGAGGGTTTCCATAAAAAACACCAGCCCGATGCCGGTTCCGCCGACGTAGGGCTTGACCATGCCGTCGATGGATTTGACGGTGATCCGGTCTTTTTCAGCGGAGCTGTTGGACAGCAGTTTGTCGGGGTCGATGCCGGCATTGGCCTTGGTGACGGGGTCCAGGTCGTAGGGTACTTCCGTGCGGCTGAGGGCTTCTTTGAAATTGTACTTTTCGCCTTCGTTGATGACCACATCGTTGATTTTCGCAAACAAATTGATCATTTCAACGGTCGATACCGTGCCGGTTTCACCCAGGGCTTTTACCTGTGTAAAATCGACGCCCATCCAGGTAAGGGTTGTTTTGGAGGAAAAAATGTCGGCAGCAGCGCTTTGGGCCAGGGCAAATTGGGACAGGCTGAAGCAAAGGGCGCCCAGGAGGGCCAATTTAAAATTCGGGTTCTTTTTCATGGTGGTGTGTATGAGATGGGTTAATAAGGAAAAGCAAAGTTAGACCCCTGGGGCCGCCCGGCGGCGTCAGGAGCGGGTAAATATTTTCATTTCGCACTGGGCTACCGGCCGGCCTTCGACGCTGCTGCTGCCACGAATAATGGTGACCTGCAGCACCTGGTTCTGGATGTCGACCCGGGTTTCGAGCAGGGCGCCAACGGGCGGGAGTTCGAACACCTGCAAGTGATCGATGGCGGCAATGTATCCGACAGGCGCTTCCGTGTAGCCGTGTTGAAGGGCGAGGTAGCCGGCGTGCGCGGCGGCTGTTTGGGCGATGTTTTCGATAATGCCCGGCTCTGCCAAATGGCCTTGTTGCACAAAAATATTGTCCTCGCGCACCAGCAGTTGGGTGCTGGCGCCCAAGGCACTGTGTTCGGTCAGGGCATCGACCATCACGATCGGCGCGCGTTGTGGGAGGAGTAGCGGGAGGCTCATACGGCTTTAGTTGTGGTCCCAAAACGGGAAATAATTAAACCATTGCTCGGGGTGGGCGCGCACTTTTGCTTCCAGCTCGGCCACAAACTCGCGGAGCAAATGTTGCGGCGTGTTGTCGGCATCCAGGTATATTTCCTTGGGCGGGCTGGCTGAAAACGAATAGACGGTATCGGATGTTTTCAGGGCATACACAAAAGATACCGGGGCTCGCAATTTGGCGCCGAGCAGGAATGGCCCTTCGGGGAATTTGGCCGGCCGGCCGAGGAACGCTGTGCTGATGGTTTTGGCGCCCGCCACATAGCGGTCGGCGTGCATACAAATCAGTTCGTTGTTGCCCAGGGCGCTGGCGATTTTGAAAATATGCGAGTTGTCGGGGCTAATGACGATGATGTTGAACGATTTGTTGCCGGTGACGCTGTTGAGGTACTGTTTGATGGCCTGGTGTTCGCCGTCGTACATCACCAGGTTGATCTTCCGGTTCAGTTTTTTCAGCATATGGCCTGCAATTTCCCAGTTGCCCATGTGCGCGCTGAGCAGGATACCGCCCTGCTGGCCTGCGGCAATGGTTTCCAGGTGTTCGAGGCCCTGGGATTGGTTTTGAAAATGGCTGCCCAAGCCGGCCATCACTGCCACTTTGTCGATCAGCGTCTGGCCCAGGCGGTAGTAGTTTTGGTACAACAGCACGAGGGCTGCCCCAAGGCCCATGCCGAGGCCCTGCCGGTACAATTGAAGTATGGCCCGGGAGGTTTTCCAGGAACTGAGGAAATAATAAAACGCCACTACGCGCAGCAGCCAATAGGCAGGCCGTATGCCGAACCGGCGGAGGATCCACACAAAAATTTTATAGCCGGTGGGTGTGCCTTTGGATTTGCCCTCCCAAGACGCCATCAGACGGCTTCCTTTTCGCCGACTCTGGAGGCAATGTATTCGTAAAAGTCCTGGAAGGTGCTGATGCCCACGAAGTCTTCGGGTTTCACCTTGAAGCCAAAATTATTTTCGATGACCACGACCAGGTCGATATAATCCAGGCTGTCCAGGCCCAGGGTGTCTTTCAAAATGGCATCGGGGGTGATGGCATCCTGTTCCACTTCAAATTCCTCGACGAGGAATAGATTCACTTTCTCGATAATTTCAGTATGACTCATGTGCGTTGAATTTTATTGTTTCCAGGCCCGGACGATCAGGGAGGAGTTGGTGCCTCCGAATCCGAATGAATTGGACAAAAACGTATTTATTTTTTTAGAAACGGTTTGCGTGGCGATGTTCAGTTTGGCGGAATCCTCGTCCGGGTTTTCCAGGTTGATGTTGGGCGCCACGAAGTCGTTTTGCATCATCAGCATCGAGTACACGATTTCGCTGGCGCCGGCCATCCAACACTCGTGGCCGGTCATGGATTTGGTCGACGAGATGAGCGAGCGGTGCTCGCCAAACACGTCAAAAATGGCCTTGGCCTCGCTGGCATCGCCGGCCGGCGTGGAGGTCGCGTGGGCGTTGATGTAGTCGATGTCGGCCGCCTGCACGCCGGCGTCGAGCAACGAGCGGCGCAGTGCGCGCACCGGCCCTTCCACGCTGGGGTTGGAAATATGGGCGCCGTTGGACGAGAAGCCGTACCCGATTACTTCACCCAGGATGGTGGCGCCCCGGCGCTGGGCCGATTCCAGGCTTTCGAGGATCACACAGGCGGCGCCCCCGCTGGGCACCAGCCCGTCGCGGTCGCGGTCGAAGGGCCGCGAGGCCTTTTGCGGATCGTTTTCCCGGATGGAAAAAGCGCCGAGGGCGTCAAAAGTCCCCATCGAGTAGATGTTGATCTCTTGCGCGCCGCCGCAAATAACCATTTCCTGAGAGCCGTGTTTGATAAAATAATAGCCCAGGCCGATGGAATGCGAGCCGCTGGCGCAGGCCGCGCTGATGGTAAAATTGACCCCTTTGAGCCGGTAAATGGTGGCCAGGTTCATGTTTACCGTGGAGTTCAGGTTTTGAAACACGGCAGCCGAGCCCACCAGCATGGTGTCTTTTTTCTCCCGAACAATGTCGGTGGCTTCGATGACGGCTTTGGCCGAACTATCGTTGCCAAAAATAAGGCCGACCTCGTTGGCGTCCAGAAAATCCTGGTCGATGCCGGCGTTTCGCAGGGCTTCGGCGGTGGCCAGGTACGCAAATTCGCCTTGTTCGGGCAGCATGATACGCGCCCGGCGGTCCAGCACGCCCTTCAGTTCCGGCCGGTCGACGTAGCCGGTCAGGCCCGAGCGATAGCCAAATGCCTTGCGCTCGGGGTCGAGGATAATGCCGGATTTACCCTGGTACAGCGAGGTAGTAACCTCCGCCAGGTTTTTCCCAATACAGGAATAAATGCCCAATCCGGTGATAACGACTCTGTTCATTTCAGGGTAAAATTAAGGGTTTTTAGTGAAATTTCGCTAAAGTGGGGTGCTTCGTCCTCAACTCAGGCCACCACTGACGCAGAGCACTTCGCCGGTGATATAGGAGGCCTGCGGCGAGGCCAGAAATGCCACAGCCGCGGCTACTTCTTCGGGCTTGCCAAACCGTTTCATCGGGATTTGGCCGGCCAGTGTTTTTTCATCCAGGCCTTGGGTCATATCGGTATGGATAAAACCGGGCGCCACGGCGTTGACGGTGACGCCCCGCCGGGCCACTTCCTGGGCCAGGGCTTTGGTGCCACCGATGACGCCGGCTTTAGCGGCGGAGTAGTTGGTTTGCCCAGGCAAACCCCGGATGCCGGACAAGGAAACGATGTTGATGATCCGGCCCGTTTTGCGGGCGAGCATGCCGTTGAGCAGGATTTTGGTGACGTAGAAAAAACTGTCGAGGTTGGTGTGCAGCACCTCGTGCCACTGCTCGTTGGTCATCCAAAACATCAGGTTGTCCTGCCGGATACCGGCATTGTTGATGAGGACCTCGATCGCATCGTCGGCATGGGTTTCGATCCAACCGCCGAGCACCTGCCCTACGGCTTCGCTATCGGCTACGTCAAAGGCCAGCAATTCGCCCTGGCCACCTTTTTCCCGGATGGCGTGCAGCGTTTCTTCGGCGGATGCGGCGTTGCTTTTGTAATTCACGAGGATGGCGTAGCCCAAATCGACCAATGCCAGGCAAACAGCCCGTCCGATGCCCCTCGATCCGCCGGTAACTAATGCGTATTTCACGATACAGGTTTTTGATGTTAAAGAATGGGTCTGCTTTGCGGGTGGCAGATCGTTTGTCGAATGGTTCGCGCCAATTGTCCTGCAAAGGTTTCACAAACCTCAAGTAGAAATTCCAAACTCCTAAAACAAATTAATGTTCGCGTCCAATAAAAATTTCTTGAGCCGGGCAATCTCCCGGTACTTCGGCTGGTCCTCGGCACTCACCGAAAACAGGGCGCTGGCCTGCGCATAAATGTCCTGTGAAAACGCGGACAGCCGGTCCACATTTTTCAGGTAGGCAATGGCTTGCGTGACGGCCATCAGTTGGATCGCCAGCACTTCGAAGGAGTTGTCGATCACCCGTTTGGTGAGCAGCGCCGCGTTGCAGCCCATGCTCACAATGTCCTGGTTGTCATTGTTGTTGGGGATGCTGTGGATGTACATGGGGTTGGAGAGGGTTTGGTTTTCGGCCACCGTAGAGGTGGCGGTAAACTGCACGCCCTGCAAGCCCAGGTTGAAGCCCAGTTTGCCGAGGTTGATAAACGGCGGCAGTTTGCGGTTCAGGTGGTTGTTCATCAAAAAATTGATCTGCCGTTCGGACAGCATGGACAATTTCGTGATGGCGATTTTCAACTTGTCCATTTCCAGCGACACATAATCGCCGTGGAAATTGCCGCCATGGTAAATGTTTTGTTGAACATGATCGACCACCGGATTGTCGCTCACGGA
>JADLDL010000270.1 GCA_020846655.1 Saprospiraceae bacterium
ATACTATCCCCGGAACCATTGGCTGCGACACGGTCGTGACCTACACCCTGACGGTGCTGCCCTTGCCCACCCGGGCTGAAACCATTGCCTTTTGCCAAGGTGAATCGGTCAGCATCGGCGGAAATACATACACCCAAGCCGGCACCGTGCTCGATACCATCCCCGGAACCATTGGCTGCGACACGGTCGTGACTTACACCCTGACGGTGCTGCCCTTGCTCACCCGGGCTGAAAGCATTGCCTTTTGCCCCGGCGAATCCGTGCTCATCGGCGGAAACACCTACACCCAAGCCGGCACCGTGCTCGATACCATCCCGGGCATTGCCGGCTGCGACACCCTGGTGACCTATACCTTGCAGTACCTGACGCCGGCGCCGTCCACCGTGACCCTCACTTGCCCCGCCACCGTCAACATCTCCGTGCCGCCCGGCACGGGCAACACTGTGGCCCAATACGACCTGCCGCTGACGGGTTCGGATTGCCCCTGTCCGGGTATTGCCCTGTCGCTGACGGCCGGATTGCCATCTGGCGGCGCTTTTCCGCCCGGAACGACGGTTGTGTGCTACACCGCGCAAGACAGTTGCGGCAATTCGGCGTCCTGTTGTTTCGAGGTTATTATCCGCGAAGCGCAGGCCTGCGACAGCAAGGAAATCGGTTGTTTGAAATACGAACTGCTGACCATCACGGCCGATGCGGCCAAAAACCGGACTTACCGCATTCGGGTGACCAACAAGTGTGCGGACAAGTTGATGTACACGGCCGTTCAGTTGCCCAACGGTATTGTTGCCCTCGAGCCGGCACATTTGTCGGTGTATACCGGCGAAAGCGGGCAGGATTATGAGGTGCGCAACCCGAACTTTTCGCCGTTTTATTCCATCCGGTTTAAACCCACCGCCGATGGCATCGCCAACGGCGCGTCGGAAATCTTTGAATACACGTTGCCGGCTCAGTCGGCGCCCGATTACATCCACATCACGACGCGACTTGCGCCGCAGACATTTTATGAGGCGCACCTGAACACCTTCAACTGTCCGGTTGGGACCACCCCCGCTGGCAACAAACCGGACAAGCGCTCCACCAGTATCCCGGCCAGCGCGCCGGCCTTGCGCTTGTTTCCCAACCCCAATGCGGGCGAACTGTTTGTCGATCTCAGCGCCTGGGCAGGCCAACCGGTACACCTGCGGGTATGTAATGCGCAGGGACAGGCGTTGCACCAAGTGGCCACGCAGGCCGGTGATTCGCCCTACCCGCTTCGCTTGCCGGAAAACCTGGCCGACGGCTTGTATACGCTGAGTATCTGGATGGAAAGCGGCGAGCGGCGGGCGCTGCGCTTTGTGTTGCAGCAGTAGGGAAGGGATATTGGATATTATACACGTATTTTTTGAAAAAAACGGGATGGCGGATGGCGGGCGCGGATTCTTGCAACAAAAAAACAAATACACATAGCCAATGAAAAATGCAGTTCTCTTCTCTTTGTTTGCCTTGTGCTTTAGCCTGAACGGGCTGGGGCAATCCTGTTTGCCGGGCGGCATCACCTTTACGTCGCAGGCGCAAATTGACAATTTCAAAAACGAATACCCGGGCTGTAAGGTTGTCGGGCAAGTCATTATCAACGGCACCGGCATTTACAACCTGGACGGGCTGAACGAGATCACGACCATCAGTTATGGCTTTGAGTTGATGAACAACAACTCCCTGACCAATTTGAACGGCCTCCAAAGCCTCGACAGCGTGGGCAATCAATTTGTCATTTCCCAAAACAACAACCTGAGCGACATTTCCGGCCTGCACAACCTGCGCGGCGTGTACGAACTGGATCTTTGGAGCAACGCCGCCTTGCCCAACCTCGACGGCTTGGGCAAACTCAGCAGCATCACCAATATATTGTCTATCGGTTCCAACCCTTCGCTCACCAACATCCAGGGTTTGCAGCAATTGGACTCTATCGGCGGGCTGGAGATCCGGGACAACAAAAAACTGAACAGCCTCCAGGGCTTGGAAAGCCTTCGTTTTGTGGGAAACGCGCGTGCTGTGACCGGCGCCGGACTCCAAGTGTCCTTGTCGATCCAGGATAACCCGCTACTGACCAATCTCAGTGGGCTGGACAACCTGAACACCGTTGTAGGCGGCCTGCTGATCAGCGGGAATCCTAACCTGAGCAGTTTGCAGGGCCTGGGCAACCTGAGTAGCGCTGGTGGGTTGGGTGTCGCTTACACCAACTATTTGACCGATCTGAATGGCCTGGATAAACTGAGCGGCCTGGGCAACAAATGGGTATCGCCATACGGGGGGGCCTTGTACTTGGTAGAAAACTGGGGCTTGACCAACCTTCAGGGTTTGGAAAAATTGGACTCGGTAGGCGGGAAAATTATTGTTGAATCCAACCGGGAATTGGCCAGCCTCAACGGGTTTCAGGTGCGGCACGCCGGTGGCCTGTCGATTGCCGGCAACGACAAACTGCCCGGTCTGGCTGGCTTGGAAAGCCTGGAGGAAATCGACAGCGCCCTGATTCTGAGTGGTTTGTTGTTCGCCGATTTGACCGGCTTATCCAATCTAAAGCGCGTCGGAGATTTTTTTTATCTTTCTGGCAATCCCAATCTGACGAGCCTGGCGGGCCTGAACAGCCTGAATTCCGTTGCTACGCTAAACATTTCATTTAACGAAAAACTCGCCAGTTTGAACGGGTTCCCGCCGCTCCAAACCATCGGTGCATTAGAAATTTCGTATAGTCCGGCCTTGTCGGATTTTAAGGGCTTGGAAACACTCCAGTCCATTTCCCGATACCTGAACTGCACCAAGAACCCCAGCCTGAACAGTTTGAGCGGCCTGGAACAACTTGGCTACATCGGCGGGGATCTGGAAATTGTGGAAAACCCGGTCCTGACCAGCCTGCAAGGTTTGGGCAACCTGAAGGCAGTCGGCCAGAACCTGCGGGTGTATCAAAACACGGCGCTAACCAACCTGGACGGCCTGAACCAACTCGACAGCATCGGCGGCTTCCTGTTGATCTCCAACGACTCCGCCCTGACCAGTTTGCAGGGCCTGGAAAACCTGCGCTGGGTGGACAAAGAATTTTTTATCGTCCGGAACCCGGCCCTCAGCAGCCTGCAAGGCCTGGGTAACCTGCGGGAAATCGGATCAAACGGATCCCCTGTCTACATCGAGGAAAACCATGCTTTGAAAAACCTGGAAGGCCTGGACCGGCTCAGCGCCGTTCCCGGCGAATTGAACATCCGGAACAATGCTTCCCTGCTAAACCTGGAAGGCCTCAACCACCTGAAATCGGTGCAATACTACCTCCGCATCGAGGACAACCCTGCACTCCAGACCCTGAACGGGCTCGACAGCCTGGTCAAGATCGATTTTTGGAGCCTGGAAATCAGCAACAACGATGTATTGTCGGACCTGAGCGGTTTGCGCAGCCTGAACCAGGTGGGCGGGTTTTATATCCAGGGCAACGCCTCGCTGGCAGACTGCGCCGTGTTCCCGGTTTGCAACCAAATCCTGAACCAACCCACCTCGGTCAGTATTTTCAACAACGCGACTGGCTGCAACTCGGCGGCCGAGGTGGAAGCGCAGTGCAACAGCATCCCGGTGCTGGTCGAGGTGCGCTGGGACAGCAACGGCAACTGCCTGCCGGACGCCGGCGACGGGCCGGTGCCCGACGTACTGGTGCGCCTGGCCGGCACCGCCCAAACGACGCTCCGCGCTAGCGACGCTACCGGGCTGGCGCGGTTTGGCTACCTGGAGAGCGGGGCTTTTTCGGTGTCGCTGCCACAGTTTCCATCGGGTGCCTGGAGCGTTTGTCAGCAGCCGGTGCTGCTGGATCCGATGGGCTCCAGCGATACGATCCGGGCAACGCTCTTGTTGTCGCCCGCTGTGCAGTGCCCCGAACTGGAGGTTCAACTGGGTTTGCCCTCCCATTTCCGGGGCTGCCTGGTGGAATCGCCGGTGTCGGTGTCGGTCCGCAATTCGGGTACAGCCCTGGCCGAAGGGGTCAAAGCAGCCCTGCTGCTACCCGCCGGCCTTGAGTTGGTGAGTGCCCAGCCGCCGGTGTCGGCTACCCTTGGCGACACTTTGTATTTTGATCTGCCGGACCTGGCGCCCTTCGCTGCCATGGCGATTAACCTGCTTGTAAAAACCTCCTGCGATGTTTTTTTGTTTGAACAAACCCTTTGCGTGACGGCGGTTGCGACGCTGAACAACGCTTGCCCGAGCACCTTGCCGGCTTTTTCGGAGATCAAAGCGACGGTAGCCTGCGACGGCGACAGCCTCCGGTTTACCTTGAAAAACATCGGCGATGCGCCCACGCAGGCGCCGCACACTTACGTCGTTTTTCGGAACGATACCCAGACGGGCGGCGGCGGCTTTGCGCTGAACAGCCAGCAAAGCCTGGAGGTAGCGGTGCCGGCCGACGGCGCCACCTGGCGCCTGGAAGCCACCAAACTGGACGACGGTACGCGGACGGCCACTGCCCTAGAGAACTGCGGCGGCCTGACGCCAGGCTGGATCACGGCGTTTTGGCTCGACCAGGGGCCGCTGGCCTATGCCCTGGACTGTCGGATGGTGATCGGCGCCTTCGACCCGAACCAAAAAACGGCTCTGCCCACGGGGCTTGGGGCCGAGCATTTGTTGCCGGCCAACCGGCCCTTGCAGTACACCATCGATTTTCAGAACACTGGCACCGATACGGCGTTCCGGGTGCTGCTGCGCGACGATTTGGACGAGGATCTGGATCTCAACACCTTTCGGCCCGGCTTTGCCTCGCATCCGTATGCCTGGGAAATCCGCGGCAACCGCCTGGAGGTACTGTTTCAGCCTATTGCCCTGCCCGACAGCAACGTGAACGAGCCCGCATCGCACGGTTTTTTTAGTTATGAAATTGCCCAACAAGCGGATTTGCCGGACGGCACGCTGCTCGAAAACACAGCCGATATCATTTTTGATTTCAACCCGCCGGTGGTGACCAACACCGTACGGCACACCATTGGCCAACTGATTGTATCGGTGGATGCCCCGCAGGGGCAACCTGGCTTGTGGCAGGTATGGAGCAACCCAACCCGCGCAGCGGCCAGGTTTGTAGCGAACGAATGGATCGGCGGGGAGAAGCAGTTGGTGTTGTACGGCACGGCCGGGCAAGTGGTTCGGCAAGCGCAGTTTAGTGGCCAGGTCTTTGATTTTCAGCGCGGCGCGCTGGCGGGCGGCTTGTATTTTTTCACGATCAGAGATGCGAAAGGGCGGGTATTTTCCGGGAAAATAATACTGGAATAGACAGATTCACTTCGGGGACCGAAGGAGCAGCAAGCGGCCATCCTGGTTATGCCGGGGGTCGGCGCTGTTGTAGTGACTGCTGCCGTCGGGCCGGAACCAGGCAAAGGCGACAGTGAGGGCGAGGGTATCCTTGGTCCAGGTACCGGTTAGGCGGTTCAGGTTGAAGCCTGGTGGGTGAAACCCACGGATGGGGCGCATTTGGAAATCGAGGGCATGGCCATCGGGCTTGTCCAGTGCGCCCCACAATTCGAAGCTATCGCGCCGGCCGGGGGTGCTGAGCAGGGCGAAGCCGTCGAAAAAAGTAGGGCTGGAGCGGTCGCGTTTGCTGCGTTTGCGCCAGACGCGTTGCCAGCGTTCCTCGTCGGAGAGGGGTTCGAGGATGTCCATTTCTACCAGGTGTTGGACGCCATCGGGGTCGGTGACGGTTCCGGACCAATGGCCCACGAGCAGGGCTTGGGCGGGGTCATTGCTGTAGGCCCAGGGGCGGCGGTAGGTATCGTATTGTTTTTGGAAATAATAGCAGCCGAATCGTCCGCCGACGACGGCGAGGAGGAGGACGGCGATAAAAACTTTCAATTGTGTTGGGTAGGACATGCCTTGCTGCTTGGGTTGATGGCATCCTGGAGGAGGATGTTGGGCGGCAAAGATGCCGGTTGGGGGGCAAGGGCCAAGCGAGGATTTTTGTTGGGGGGATTTGGGTTTGCAACTGGGGTGTTGGGGTAAAAAAAAAGCAGCCTCGAGTCGGGATATCGACAGGAGGCTGCAATAATTTGAGTTGGCATCGACTTACTCTCCCGCGGCATCTACCGCAGTACCATCAGCGCTGGTGGGCTTAACTACTCTGTTCGG
>JADLDL010000271.1 GCA_020846655.1 Saprospiraceae bacterium
CCGAACAGAGTAGTTAAGCCCACCAGCGCTGATGGTACTGCGGTAGATGCCGCGGGAGAGTAAGTCGATGCCAACTCAAATTATTGCAGCCTCCTGTCGATATCCCGACTCGAGGCTGCTTTTTTTTGCCCCAAATTGTACTTCGCTAAAAAAGTAAAACGCAAAGATGTAGCATGCACTACACCATTGCGTCTCCTTCATTTAGGCTGCCCTGGTTGGTTTGAGGCTCAAACTCCATTTGGTTTGTTGCACTGCACAGAGGGTTGAATAGCCGCTACCCCAAATACGGGGTCTCCTTTCACTGGTAATGATCTTTTGCGCTTGTAACTATTGTTCTCTGAATCGACAATTGGTTACCAGCTACCGGCCTTTTTTTTCAGAAAAAAATATTACCGTTGCAAAGCGGTAACCAAGTGCCGGTTTTTCTAACATATATGCAAAGACATTCACTCAACCAGGCTGAAATTATTGAAGCGCTGACCGGACAGGATGCAGAGCAGCGCAAAATGGCTTTACAGTGTTTGTTTAATCACCCCACACTCCGCCAACTGACTACTGCGCACGTACGCAAGTACGGCGGAAACCGACAAGACGCCGAAGATGTATTTCAGGAAGCCATTATCGTCTTTGACCGCAAAATCCGCCAAGGCGCATTTCTCGGTCAAGGTAGCCTGGAAGCCTACTTTATGGGAATTGTGCGCTGGCATTGGTTCAATGAACAACAACGGCCAGGCCAACTCAATACAGTTTTGCAGGAAAATCCCCCTGAACTACCGCAACAGGGAAACCCTGAACTCGAATACCTGATAACCGAACGCCGTGAACAACTCGAAAACCTTGTACATCAACTAACTGAAAAGTGTCGTAAAATATTGAAAATGTACCAGTTAGATTATTCGATGGAGGAGGTGGCCAAGGCCCTCGGGTTTGCCAATAGCGGCGTGGCCAAGAAAGAATCCTTTCTCTGCCGCAAACGCTTTCGGGCGATCCTAAACAAGCAACCTGAAATTTGGCAAGACCTAATCAACAAGAACCGACATGAACCATAACTCACCAGATGCACCGCTCCGGGCTTACCTCTTAGGCAAACTTCCCCCGCCGGAAAAAGAGGCCCTCGAAGAACGCCTTGCCCAGGATGCCAAGCTGGCGCAAACACTGGAACTCGAACGCCTGGAGATGGCTGCCGCCGAACTACTCATCGCGGCCGAAACCCGCCAACACTTTGCCAATTGGAGCGCCACCCGGCCACGCTCGTTCCTGGGAATTAAGATGATACACTGGTGCGCCGGCTTAGCTGCCACGCTGATGCTCCTTTTCGTGGCCATCCAATTGCTGAACCCGACCGGCGACCCGGAAAAAACTGTCGCAACCGAAAAAATAATACCCCAACGGGAGAGCCCAATAACCGATACCCCGCCTGTCGAATCTCTTCCTTCAAACCCACCCCCTCCAACACAGAACGTCCCAAAACCCGGAAAAAACTCAAACTTCCGTGCCCTGGCCCAGCAACAATTGCCGGCGCCCCTGCTGCCCAATCTCCGGCGAACAACAGCCGACAGCACCACGAGCCCCTTCCAACAAGCCCAACTGGCCTTTGCCGCAGGACAATTCCAGCAAACCCTGGACCTGCTGAAACACTCCGATAGCACGCGCCAACAAGCAACCGCGTTTTTAACCGCTCATGCCTTGTTTCAATTGGAACGATACGCCGAAGCCGAAGCCCAGTTCGAGCAACTGCTCCGCTGGAACAGCAAACAATTCCGATACCAAAGCGAATGGGGTGTTTTGATGTGCCGGCTGGCTAATTATGAAAAACAACCAGACCTCGTCCGGCGACAACTGGATACCATCCTGTCCCAGCCTCAGCATCCATACGCCGAACAAGCCAAAGCCTTGCAAAAAGTGTTGCCTCAATAGTAATAACTCGTAGCAAACATGCCTGCTCGCCTCCGCTCTCTAAGCCTGTTGCTGCACCTGTCGGTTTGCCTTACAGGGCTTGCTCAACCGGCAACAGACCCGAGCCGGTGGGCGGATACCCTCCGGGCAGAATCCCTGCTGGAGAAGGCCGGCCAACTGCACCGGGCAGATCAACATGAACAAGCGCTCGAAAAGGCCAACCAAGCCTACTCCCTGTACTTTCAGTTGTATGGCGACAATCATGTGAAAACCGCCAAAGCCAAAATGTTTGTGGCCCGCGACACAAAAGATTGCTACCGGGATAAGGAAGCGGCTGCCCTGTTCACGCAAAGTTTGACGGTCCTGGAAGCCGCCGCAGATACCTTCCAAATGGCCATTTGCCACTACTACCTGAGTTTGTGCCAACGCTCCCTGCGCCAATACCCCCTCGCGCATCAGCACGCCCAACAAGCCATCGGGCTCCTCGAACGGGACAGTATTCGCCAGGAGTCGCTCCTGGCAGATTTTCAGGTAGGGGTAGCCTCTGTTTTTATTGATGAAAAAAATTACCTGGCAGCCAGTCCTGTCCTGGAAAAGGCAAAAGCCGTGTATACCCGCAAAAAGAACCACAAGAACCTGGGGCAACTGAGTTATTTTATTGGCAACGCCTATTTCGGACTACGGGATTTTGCCAGAGCCAAAGAAAACTACCTCAGTTCCTTGACCAGTTTGAAAAACCAAATCACGCCTTCCCATTCCTATTTTAATGATTTACAAGTCAATATTGGCCTGTGCTACCAAAAAACAGGCGCTCCGGATATCGGCCTGGCCTATCTTTTAGAGGCCGAAAAAGGTTATCGGAAGCTGGGCCCTACTGACCCCCGCTACATTGGATTTCTACAAGACCTGGGCCAATATTACCTGGACGAACACCAATACCCGGCAGCAACAGCACAACTCGAAGCCTGCCTGTCGGCAAAAGAAACCCGCTTTGGTCAAGGCAGTTACTACCTGTTGGGGACCCTCCGATCTTTATCAGTGGCCTACCAGTACAGCAGCCACTTCGACCGCGCCGAAGCCGCTTGCCGCCGCGCGATGCAAATCATCACCGATTCGTTGGACGGCAACGCTAACCTGATCTACAGGTTCTACAGCCAGTTGGCTGCATTGCGGCTGGCACAAGGAGATTGGACCGGGAGCCTGAAACTCTGCGATACCGCTTTGACTATCGTTGGATTCGAACCAGCACACCCTGAAAAAATGCTCCCGCGCGATTATTTCCGCGAACTCTGCCAAACCCGCGCACAAGCATTTTTTTCCCAATACCACCAAACCGCCGATACGGCATTGCTTCGACAAGCCGAGTACTATTTCGGCTTGGCCGCCGAAACCCTGCACCGGGAAGTAACCGAAATCACAGTCAATAGCTCCCGGGAAATTATGTACGACCGGGATTTTCCTTTGCTGGAACAATGGCTGGATGCCCGAATGGCCCTTTTGGAAAATAACCCCAGCCCGGCATATGCCGAGGCAGCCTTTCAGGTGGCCAGTCAAAACAAAGCCTTTTTGCTCTCAGACGCCATCCAACAAAACGGGTCGCTGCATTTTGCAGGCGTACCCGATAGCATCCTGCAAACTGAATTGAGCCTCCGGGCCCGAATTATCGATGCCGAAAAGATGCTGGACCTGCACCGCTCGCTGCAGGCCGATAGCCTGGCGCTGCTGCGGAGCCAGGAACTCTCGAACTGGCGCGAAGAATACGACGCCCTGTTGCGCCGCATCGGCAAGGCGTATCCCGAATACTACCGCCTCCGGGTGCTACAACGCAGCCTCTCCCCGCTCGAAATCCGGCGCCAATGGCTGGCGCCCGAACAGGCGCTGCTGATGTATAGCCTGTCTGAAACCCGGATTTATGTATTCCTGCTCACGCACGATACCTTACTGACACACACCACGCCAAGAGACCCCGCGTTCAACCGCGCCCTCGAACGGTTTCAGGAAAACCTGACGGCCTATTTCACCACACCGGAGCCAGCGGATGCCTTGTACGACAACAGCCTGGATACCTACGTGGCCCTGGCACAAGCGCTGTACCAAAAGTTGGTCTTGCCGCTGGCCCAATGGCTCCCCGGACGCCTGCTGATCATTCCCGAAGGAAAATTATGCTACCTGCCCTTTGAAGCACTCCTTTCGGCAGCCCCCACTGATGCCGGCAACTTTCGGACCTACCCCTTTTGGGCCAAGGACAAGGCCATTAGTTATGGATTCTCCACCGATTTTTTGTCCACAACGCCCCTCGCGCTGAAACCGGAAAAAAACTGGCTCGGTATCGCACCATTTGCCGGCAGGGCAGATGGCATTGCCCAAAATACCCGGCAGGAAACGTTGCTACCCCTGCCATTTTCGGGGCGGGAGGTAAAGGCTATCGCCCAAATAGTGGGCGGCGGCGACACCTGGTTGGGCGAACAAGCCTGGCCCGGGCGCTTTCAGCAGGAAGCCTGGCGCTATCGTATTCTGCATTTGGCCACCCACAGCCGCGCCGACGACCGCATGGGCGATTACTCCTACGTTGCCACAGCGCTGCGCGGAGACCCTTTGCCGGCAAAAGACCTGTACCAGTTTGCACTGGCAACCGACATGGTGGTGCTCTCCGCTTGTGCCGCCGGTGGCGGCAAACTACTTCGCGGCGAAGGCATCATCGGCATGGTGCGCGCCTTTACGTTTGCCGGCGCCCGCAGCATCGTCGCCTCCTTGTGGGTAGCCAACGACCAAAGTACCGCCAACCTGATGACCGCGTTCTACCGGCACCTGCAAACCGGCCTTCCCAAAGACCGCGCCCTGCAAGCCGCCCGGCTGGAGCTGCTCCAGGCCTCGCCCGCCGAAGCACACCCGTTTTTTTGGACGGGCTTCCGGGTGTATGGGCAGGTGGCGCCCTTGTGGGGGAGGGCTAGGGATTAAAAGTTTTCTTATTTAGTCGACAGGTCTTCGTGAGGCATTCCGCCGAGAAATTTGTCAATAATATTCAGAATTTCATGGATTAAATTCAGTAGCCAACCTGGAATTGGGAAGATACCCGAAAGAATAACCAAGGCAGCATCTATTATTTCTTTTATAATCTCAAGCCAAGGAATGCGTTTTACATTGTTCTTGAAACAGATTGTTTTTGTGGGCTGAAATTCAGCCATAGGAGGTTTGCCTACTACAATGGCGGCTTCAAGTAGATCGTTTATACCAGATGATTTAATCAGGTCGTTCATAGTGCCAACAGCCTCTTTACCTGATTTTAAAACATGCTCCGAAGCCGTTTTAATATAAGACGCCTTTGCCATTCTCAGCGATTTCAAGGTTGGTGCAATTCCTTCAGTTAGATCACCCGAAAAAGGCTCTTCTAATTCTGTTCGGGCGATTAACCCATCGAAGGCCTTATCTAATAGATCAAGCGTAGTATTGATCAACTGCTCAGGGCTTTCGCCGGTTACATTTTTGGGAGATTCCATTTGGTATTTTTTTAGTGGTTAGGAACGGCGTGTTTATTGAAGGCGATCATAAGAGATTGATTTTCCATTATCCCGCTTTCTACCATATCCTCACTACCCACTCCTTTGTTACCCCTCAGTCTTTTCTTTTTTGAAAAAAAAATCAGCAGTACCCAAAATGACAAAAGCCAGCCCCTGGCCAAAGTCCTGAGCTGGTCGTCGTAAGAAATCGTATACAAACGGAAACGCCCTACCGCCGTGCAAAACGCACCCGGGGGTCGGCCCAGGCAAACAACATGTCGGCGACCAGGTTGCCCAGAACCGTCAGGAACGCCACAAACAGCACCATGGCAAATAGCACGGAATAGTCGTTGTTGTTAAACGCCGATTCCATTTTGGTGCCCATGCCGGGAAAATTAAGCAGGTATTCCACCACCAGCGAACCGCTGAACAAGGCCGGAAAATAGGTGGCAAATATGGTGATGATCGGAAACAGCGCATTGCGAAACGCATGCCGCCAGTACACTAGGGTTTCACTCAGGCCCTTCGCCCGGGCGGTGCGGATATAATCCTGCTTCACCACTTCCAGCACCCCGCCGCGCATTTGCATGGCCAAAATAGCCAGGGAGTGGACCGTCAGGGTCAGTACCGGCAGCACGAATTGTTCCCGGCTGTCCCAGGCCCATTGTGCGTACGTTTTCCCACTCAGTAGCCAGGGCTCGGCATTCAAGCCGTCAATAATTCCCAAGCCTATATCCTGCCGCGACAACAACAACACGAGCAGGCTGCCCAACCACATCACCGGCATGGCATACAGAAACATCAAAATTGCGCTGGCCCATTTGTCAAACGGCATAGACTGCCGGCGTGCCATAAACACACCCAGCGGCACCCCAATCAGGTAGGCCAGGAGCATCGCCCAGCCATTGACGATCAGGGTGGTGAGCAGGCGGGGGCGCAGTTCGGTCAGCAAAGGGTTGCCGGTCACGCTCGATACGCCCGGATCGCCCGTTACAAATCCACCCGCCCATTGGTGGTATTGATTGTTCAAGCCATACCAATACAACACCGGTACGTACAATTTCCACTGTTGTGGCTGGGAGGCAATGGCTTGGTAGTCGTGTTGTATCCGGTCCAGTTGGACCTGCAAGGTGCTGCGAAGCGCCAAATCGGGCAGCGTGTCTACCCGGCGCTGCAAATCAGCGAGCGCGCCCGGCATGTCGGCCAGTTGGTCGTAGTTGCGCAGGGCTTTGAACTGGATCAGCAAGGGGCCGCTAAGCGGCTGCAACGCTGGGGTAAGTTGGCTCGTTATGGAATGCCAAAACCGCTGTGTCGCCGGCCAATTGCCAGTTTGCCAGACCCATTGTTCCAGGTGTCGGCGCGTTTCCAGCGGCAAAATCTGATGCCAGGTAGCCGGAAAAGCGGCGCTGGACAGCGAAAAATAAAACTGCGGCTGGTCCAGGCCCAGTTTTCGAGCCTTTGTCAGGTACGCCACCGAATCCTGCCAGTATTCAATTTTCACCGGATCAATTGTGCGGAGCCGGCTCATGGAAAATGCGATGAGCGAAATGATGGCCAGCGTAGGGATAGCCAAAGCGATACGGCGGATCAGGTAGCGCAACATACCCACATAGTTAAGTACAATCCATCAACTACCCGAGAAATGGGTTGTATTCTTTTTCGTGGCGGATGGTGGTCGCCGGACCATGCCCGGGATACACCAGTGTTTCGCCAGGCAACACCAGCAACTCCTCCCGGATGCTGTGCAGCAGGGTTTCTGTGTGGCCGCCAGGTAGGTCGGTCCGGCCAATGCTTTCAAAAAACAACACATCCCCGGAAAGCACAAAACCACTTTCCCGGCAATAAAAAGAAAGGCTGCCCGGCGAGTGTCCGGGCGTAAACAGAATCTCCAAACGGGTATTCCCGAAATGCAGGACCGTGCCGGCTTCCAAAAACTGCTCCGGCATCGGCGAAGGGTCAAAATCGCTGATGCCGTACAAATATTCGCAGACCTGTGGGTAGCGCTGCAACACCGGCATCTCGCTGCGGTGCAACTCGGGCAACACCGACCAGGTTCGGCTCACAAACCCGTTGCCGAAAACATGGTCCAGGTGGCAGTGCGTGTTGATCAGGCGCTGCACCCGGAGTTTTTTTTCTTCAATAAAGGCGCGCAAGGCCTGGCGCTCGGCATCCGTGTAACAGCCCGGATCGAAAATCACGCATTCGCCGCTGTCGTCATACACCACGTAGGTGTTTTCTGCAAACGGATTCCATTCAAATCCTTGTACTTCAGTCATAAGCCCGCAATGTTAAGGCGAATTGGCTACTAAAAAAAATGCCTTTCCGCAACTGGGAAAGGCATAGAAACAGATATAGTGTAGGTTTTGTTATTGTACCAGGAGTCGTTTTGTAACGGTTCCTTCGCGGGTTTGAATGCGGATCGTGTACAAGCCTGTGGGCCAGGACTGTGTCTCAAAACGCGTCGTTCGGTTGCCCGAAGGCTCAATGCCCCGTACGCGTTGCCCGAGTTTGTTGAATACCTCGATTTGTTCGACGTGCAGATCGCCGGTCAGCAAGATGGCAGCCTCGGTAGCCGGATTCGGAAACAACAGCACCTGGGATTCTATGGCATTCCCCTGGGTGGTTGTGGTTTCTTCCAGTTTTACCCAAAGGGTATCCTGCACCTGGCCGCCCAAGGCCATTTCTTTGCCCGTGGCATCGTAAGCCCGGATGCCCAATGCTGGTACCGTGACCGGAATAATGGTGCTGCCGCCGCGCTCAATGACATCAATAATGATAATAATGTCTGTGGTGAAATTGAGTTTGGCGATGCTGCCATATCCGGACACCCCTTGGCCGTATTTGCGGGAGAAGCCCAGGTCGTATTGCCGGCGCTCGTAATGGTCTTTGGGCAACAACAAAATATCAGTCGGGAAACCAAAAAAGGAATTGGCGCCGACATAAATCTCCGGGTCGTGGTTCATGTACTCCGGGTAGCGCAGGGCAAAGGCCAGGCCGTAGAGGCCAAACACCGGTTGGGTTGATTTGCCGACCATAATATCAGCGCCAATCTGAAGTGGCACCGGGTTGTTGGCGTTAATTTTAATCGTATCCACCGCAAATTTCACCCACACATCCGGTGCATTGCCCGCAAAGGTGCTGCGCGCGGTGTCGATGGGGGAGTAGTGTTGTTCGATGGCATTCCGGTCAAATTCATTTACCGTCCCGTTGCCATCGCAGTCCAGGTGTTTGAAATTGATGCCATCGAGGCTGTGGTTCGGCCAGGCTGGCGCAAATTGCGGCGCCCAGGCTGTTGTGGCAAAAGGCCGAGGGGAGCCGGTAGCCGAGAACCCAAGCCCCAGGCTCAGCAAATCATACACATTTGCCCGTTTGTCGCCATTGGCATCGCCTGGCATCACATAGTCGGTGCCTGTTGGGGCATTTTCGGCCGTCATATTGTAGGCATCCGTGACGACGATTTTACTGACCGAAGAGACACAATTGTTGTTTTTCCAAACCGTCAGATTGGCCCGGTATACCCCGCCTTTGGCGTACTCGTGGGTGCAAATCGAATCATTCAGCCCTCCTTGCCAGACGTCAGTGCCGTCGCCAAAATCCAATTGTACGGCCGAATAGTCGCCGCTGGCCAGGTTGTGAAATTTTACGGCATACTTGTGACCCGGAGCGCCCGATACAATTTCATACTCCAGGTCGGTGCTGCAAGTGCCCGAGCTGGCTACGCCACATTCGCCGGCCCAATATTTGGATACGCCGGCGGCCATGGCGGCGCACTCATTAATATACGTCACACCGTTGCAGCCACAAACCGGTACAAAAACCGAAGGGCACACGGCGCTGGTATTCATCATCGCCGGATTGACGCAGCTCAGGGTCGCCACCGTCAGCGGTTGGCAGCGGGTGGTGGTGCAAAGGCTACCGTCAGCGCTGGCTACTTCATATTGGGCACAAATGTTGTACACGCCTTCGCCCGGTAAGGTTGCCGTAAACTCGGGCGTTTCGGCCAGCACCTGGTTGGTCTTGTTGTCAAACCAGCGGATCGAGTTCAGGGTGCCGGGGTCGCTGCTGATGGCTACAATTTTGCCGTACAGTTTGGTACCGACGGCAGTTACCTGCACATCATAGTCGCACCAGTTGGGGTTCTGGTCGCTCACCAGAATATTGCGGCAGCGCTTGGTGGAGCAGCCGTGGGCGTCGGTGACGGTGAGGCACACCGCGAAATATCCTTCATTGGGAAAGGTATGCTGGACCAGTTGGCCGGTAGCCGTAGCGCCATCCCCAAAGGTCCAAAAGCAAAACTGGCTGGCGGGGTCGTAAATATCGGCTTCAAACGAAATCCGGTAGGAGTTCAAGGGGCTCACCGAATGTCCAAACTGCGCCCGGCAAGGCAGGGTGTCCGACACGCAAGTCAGGGCCACTACCTTGAGCCCATCGGCCGTGCAAGCGGCCGGCAAAGCGGTAGATTGTGTCGAAAAACGAATCGTTTGGCCGCCCAACAGGGCATCGGCGCCGGTCACGGCTTTCAGCAATTCGCCGCTGTCCAGGTCTATAATTTTAGCGCCGCACCCCGGCGTCACACTGGCCACCCAACCGGTACGGTCGCACTGTGCGCTCAGCCGGCCTCCCGACAGACAAAGCAGCAAAACCCAGATGCCGGCTATCCAAATGGAGCGCTGGGAAGCGGAAACAGTAAGTTGTTGTACAGAAGTTGGCATAAGCACATGCATGAAGGGTGTGTTATTTCTCCTACAAAGATTTCCATTTTATGGCAAAATCCAAAAGACATTTTACATAACTTGCCGGAGAAAAAATAGTTGACGTTGTTCTTTAAAAAATTGAAAATCAAAATATTAAAAATCCTTTTCCTTAACTCCTTTTTGTGCGTTTATGTTCAGCGATAAGCTGCTCGTCCTCCTCCAAACGTTTTCCAAGTACAACCTGAACCGGTTCCGGAAGTTTTTGCTGTCGCCCTATTTTAATGATCAGGAGGACGTGACCCGGCTGTTTGATCTGGTCAACGAAGCGCTCCGAACGGGGCCGGGAGCGGTGGCGGCCCTGGACAAAACAAGCGTCTGGCAACACTTGTACCCTAAAAAAACGTTCGACGACGGGCACTTGCGCCGGCTGGCCTCCGACCTGACCTTGCAGGCACAGCGTTTTCTGGTGGAGGAAGCCCGGCAGGAGGCGCCGGTCACAGAAGCCCTGGACCTGTACAAAGCGCTGGAAAAACCCGAACTGCAAAAACACCAGGATGCGGTGGAGCGGCAGGTGCAAAAACTGCTGAGCCAGAGTAAAGGCAAATCGACCGACTACTATTTTGCCCAATTTCAACTACACTTCACCATCCTCAACCGGGCTTCCAAGGTAGTGGGCACCGACGGCTATACCGAAAAACTGGCCCTCGCCGATTTTCACCTCGAATGCTTCTACCTGGCGCAAAAACTCAAATTGTACATTGCCTGGATCCTCTACCGGGGCTTTCGGGTCACCGTGCAGGAAGTGCCGGTGATGCCCGGTTTTTGGGAATACCTTCAGGACGAACGCTTTGACGCCGTACCCCTGATCCGGATGTACCGCAAAGCAATTCTCAGTTTTACCGATTCCGAAAACGAAGCCCATTTCCAGGATTACCTGACTGACCTCGACCTGTGTGCCGCCGAACTGGCCTTGCCGGACCTGCGCGAATGCTATTTTATGGCGCAGAATTACTGTGCCCTCAAGATTAACCAGGGCAAAATCCCTTACTACTACAAATATTTTGCCCTGATCAAAAGCATGGCCGATCAGGAAATACTGCTCGACGGGGAGCAACTGCCGGAGTCGGTGTTCAAGAATTTTATCACCGTCAGCCTCGGCGCCGGCGAATACGTCTGGACCGAGCAGTTTATCCAGCGCTATGCCGAATACCTGCCGGCCAACATTCGGGAAAACGCCCGTATGTTTAACCTGGCCTATGTCTATTTTTATCAAAAAAACTACTCGAAAGTCATTGAGTACCTGCGCGATGTGGAATACAGCGATGTCGTGTATGCCTTGGGGGCAAAATCCATGCTGGTGCGCACCTATTACGAACAGGGCGAGTACCTGGCGCTCGATTCGCTGATCGATAGTTTTAAAATTTTCCTTCGCCGAAACAAAGTGATTTCCAAAAACCTCAAACGCGAGTACAACAACTTTCTCAACCTGGTGAAAAAACTCACCATGACCACAGCCTCTGATAAAAAAACAATAGCCGAGTTGCAGCGCCGGGTGCAGGAGGCTTCCGTGTCGATGCCCCGGAACTGGCTGCTGAAAAAAATTAATGAAATTGAAGGCGGTGCTAAGTAAAATCTTCCCGGTTGCGGTCCTGCGGCATTTGGCGCACCACAATTGTAGCCTGATCTGGCTGTGTTGCATTGGTTGGGCCACCGCTGCCGCTGCCCAATCCCCCTCCTTCGAAAGCACCCTCCACTACAGCACCCTCTGGCGGCATACGCCCAAACTCACGATCCGGACCGGACAAGTGGTATGGGGCCAGGAACTCGGCTTGCGCTGGCAAACACAGGGTCGCCAGCCCTGGCACCAATGGCACCGCTACCCAGCCTTCGGCCTGGCCCTGGCGCATTTTTACCTGGGCGCGGCTGCCCACGACCGGGCCTGGGGCCTGTTGCCCAGCCTGAGCGTACCCATCCTGCGCCGCCCCCGCTGGCTGGCGGTGTTTCGCCTGGGTACCGGGCTGGGTTACGTGGCCCGGCCCTACGATGCTTTTTCCAACCCTGCCCAAAACGCCATCGGCTCGCACTGGAACAATTTTACCCAGTTTCGGCTGGGCGCCGAAGCCCGGCTCAACCCGCATTGGCGCCTGCAAGCCGGCGCCTGCCTCAACCATTTTTCCAACGGCTCCAGCGAGTTGCCCAACTTCGGCATCAACCTGCCCAGCGCATTTGCCACCCTGAACTGGTCGCCCCAGGCATGGCGCGAAGCAGATTTTGTGCGCAGCCCCGAGCCACGGCGCGGCGGCCGGCGCTGGGGCGGCCTCGCTACCGGCGGCCTCGCCCTGGTGGAATATTCCACCTTCGACGGCCCGCGCTACCCGGTCTGGACAGCCGCCGGCGCAGCCTTTTTCCAGTTCAATAAAATCAACCGCTTCTTGCTCGGCGCCGAATACGAATCGCACCGGGGCGTCTACGAATGGGGTATCCGCAGCGGCGCTTTCCGGCAAAAAGACGAGGCCCGCCGGGGCGCTACCCGCCTGGCCCTGAGCCTGGCCGACGAGTTTTTGTTCGGGCCGCTCGGCGTACAGGTGCTGGCCGGCATTTACCTGCCTGGCAGCCGCATCAACCAGTACGTGCCCAGTCCCTGGTACAGCAAACTCAGCCTTCGGTACTATTTGCCGCCGCTGTTCGGTACCCCGCTCCGGCTCCACGCCGGCATTGCGCTGAAAGCGCACAAAACCACCGCTGAATATATTTCCCTGACCGCCGGACTGGTTTTTTAGGGCAAAAAGGACTTACTTTTGCGGCCGCTTTTTGAATTACCCAGCATTCGCATGGCCACACCGCGCACCGTCGCTTTTCATACCCTGGGCTGTAAGCTCAATTTTTCGGAGACCTCCGCTTTGGCGCGCCTGTTCGAAGACAAAGGCTATTGGCCTATCCGGTTTGAGGACGGCGCGGATATTTATGTGATCAACACCTGTTCGGTGACTGAGCAGGCCGACAAAGAGTGCAAAAAAATCGTGCGCCAGGCCTTGCGACAGCGCCCCGGCGCCTTTGTGGTGGTGACGGGTTGTTATGCGCAATTGAAGCCGGCGGAAATCGCCGACATCCCCGGCGTGGACCTGGTGCTGGGCGCCGGAGAGAAATTCCGGATCCTGGATTACATCGACGACCTGTCCAAGGCGCAGGGCAAGGGCATGGTGCGGGCCGGCGAAATCCGGGAGATCAACACCTTCAATTCTTCGTTTTCGTTTGGCGACCGCACGCGCTCGTTCCTGAAAGTGCAGGATGGTTGCGATTACAAATGCACGTTTTGCACCATCCCGCTGGCGCGGGGCGCGAGCCGTTCCGATACGGTGGAAAATGCCGTGGCCAATGCCCGGCACATTGCCGAAAAAGGCAGCCGGGAGATTGTACTGACGGGTGTGAACCTGGGCGATTTTGGCAACGGTACAGCAGTCATTGAGGGCGAGCGCGTCAAAAAAGAAGCCCTTTTTATCGACCTCATTCGCGAACTGGATGTGGCGGTGGATATCGACCGGTTTCGGATCAGCAGCATCGAACCCAATTTGCTGACCGACGAGGTTATCTCTTTTGTGGCTGGCAGCCAGCGCTTTATGCCGCATTTCCATGTGCCCCTCCAGTCGGGCAACGACAAGCAATTGCGCGACATGCGCCGCCGGTATCGCCGCGACCTGTATGCCGAGCGCGTCTCGACGATCAAACGCCTGATGCCGCAGGCTTGCATCGGCTGCGACGTGATTGTGGGTTTTCCGGGCGAAACAGAGGCGGATTTTTTAGAAACCTACGCGTTTCTGCAAGCCCTGGATATTTCCTACCTCCACGTATTTACCTACTCCGAGCGGGCCAATACCCTGGCTATTGACTTGCCGGGCGTAGTGCCGACAGAAGAGCGTCGCCGCCGCAACCAGGCTTTGCGCGGCTTGTCGGAAATGAAACGCCGGGCCTTTTATCGGCAGCACCTGGGTGCCGCCCGGCCTGTCCTGTTCGAACAACACCGCGACCCGGCGCTCCTGAGCGGGTTTACCGACAATTATATCAAAATCGAAGTCCCCGCCGCCCCTGGCTTGCTCAATACGCTCGCCCCGGTCTTCCTCACAGACCTCAGCCCCGACGGCGAATCCGTAACAGGGAGTTAGAAGGTTGTCGTCGGACCTTAAGATTACCTGAAAATAAGCGGCACGAAAGATTGCCGGAAGTTCATTGACCGAAGGATAAATCACGAATATTGATTTCGGAGAGGTTATCAGCCTTGAGGGTGTTGAGGAGA
>JADLDL010000272.1 GCA_020846655.1 Saprospiraceae bacterium
AAACCAAAGGCAGCCAGGATCGCAAAGGCCGGCAAGAGGGCGCGCCGGAGTGCAACGATTACATTCATATGGGCGAAGATATGGATATCTGTGTGGAGTGAGCGAGCGGGTGTGCCGTTTTCTGCCGGAGGCCTTGTTGGTAGCCCGGAGCAGGAGGGAAAGGAGAGAAACGGTACCCCTGCCCGCTGTATTCTTTGTACAAAAATTTTAATTCGATTCATCGCCGGGCCTGTACCGCCAGTGCAACATGATGACGACCCGCCACTAAAGCGCCTGCCCCAGCCAGGCGGCGAATGCCTCGATCGTCCAGGCGCCCGCTACCGGATAATTGCCTGTATGCGTGCGCCGCAGGCTGCTCAGGTAGGCGCCACTGCCGGCGGCTTCGCCCAGGTCATGCACCAGCGAGCGGATGTACGTGCCCTTGCTGCACACCACCCGGAAATCGCATTGCAGGCCGTCGGCATAGTCGGGATATTGGTAAATCGAAGCGCCTTTTTTGCTGATGATGGCTGCCGGCCGGCTGCTGTCGGCCTGGGCCACCGGCCGCAATGGGCCGAGTTCGAAGTTGGCAACGTGGACCTTTCGGGGCTCCAGTTCCACTTCCTGGCCGGTGCGCGCGTTTTTGTAGAGCCGCTTGCCATCTACTTTGACGGCCGAGAACATCGGCGGAATTTGCTCGATTTCGCCCAAAAAACGGGGCAACAAGCCCTGAAGCAGTTCATCGTTCAGCTGGGCTGTCGGGAAATGCTGGTCTGCGGGTTTTTCCAAATCATACGAAGCCGTGGTGGCGCCAAAGGTGATGGTGCCGGTGTAGGTTTTCGGCAGGCCCTGGATCGTGTCAATTTGCTTGGTGTACTCGCCGGTGCAAAGGATCAGCAGCCCGGTGGCCAGGGGATCGAGGGTGCCGGCGTGGCCGACCTTGTACTTTTTTAGGCCCAGGCGCCGGAGCAGCAGGTAGCGCATCTTGTTGGCCACATCGAAGGAACTCCAGCCAAGGGGTTTGTCGACGAGCAACACGGCGCCTTTCGGAAATTCAGCGGGAAAGGGCTGGCCAGGGGGAAGTATCGTAAGCATGGTGCAAGAGTACAGGTAATTGGCGAGATCCGAAAACCGGGCTCAATAGCGCTCCAGTTGGAGCTCCAGCCAGGTCACTTCCCCGCTTTTGACCACTACGTCGGTCACGGTCAGCGGCTTGTAGCCGATTTTGCCAACTTGCAGGGTATAGGAGCCGGGTTGTGCCACACCGGTCCGGAACAGCCCGTCGCTCAGCGTGATATCGGCGTTTTGCTGGGCCACCACCAGCACTTTCACCCGGCTCAGCGGCTGCCCGTTGGCGACATCCGTCACCCGGCCTTCCAGGTAGGCCGCTCGCTGGTACGTGGGCTGAAACACAAAAAAACCTTCCGATTTGGCGGTGGCGAGGAGGATGCCGGAGGGCAAATACGGGTCGGCATCCCATACCAGCGAATTACCCAGGCTGGCCCAGGCGGTTTCGATCAGGTTGTTGGGGCGCTGCGCATCCACCAGGCTCAACTGGCCGCCATAGGAGGGATTGATCAAAAAATCGTTGAGCACCCGCACGTTGTGCACCTCGAAGGTGGGGCGCTGGCTGGGGAAATATTGGTCGAGCAGGGTGATGTTGCCCAGGTCCCGGACGTCGAAGGCGCCAAGGGGGGTGTTCAGTTTTTCGTCGGTGGTAAACAGGTAGCGGCTGTCGTCAGACAGCCAGGCGTTGTGGTTGAATTTGCCCGGCGTAGCCTGGGTGGCCAACACGACCGGCTGGGTTTTGTCCGACACGTCGATCACACTGAACTGGCCGGCATAGATTTCGCTGGCCCAAAGTGTATCGCCCCGGATGTAGCCGTCGTGCACGTAGTTTTGTTTGTACATGGCCGTGATCACGGGGTTCCAGGGATCGGCCAGGTCGCAGAGCACGGCCCCCTGCTGGTTTCCCCCGAACAAATACAGGTAATCGTCGGCGCAAGCCAGGGCGTGGCAGTTGAGGATCAGGGAATCGCCGGGGCCGCGCCAGGTTTTCCACAGCACGGTATCGGGCAGGGCCCGCAGGTCGACGATCGTGATGCCGCTGTTGGCGGCTTCGGTGCACACGTAGGCAAAGCCCTTCCAGGTTTTTACTTCCCGCCAGTTGTTGGCCAGGCCCGGCACGGCAAAACGCTCCGTTGGTTGGGTCGGATTACTTAAGTCCACAATGCTCAGGCCCTGGCTGGTGCCCACCAGGGCGTATTCCGTGCCGGCGCTGTCCACATGATGCCAGCAGCCCGCCAGCGACAAGGGCGCATAGGGCAAATGGCCGATCTGCTGGAGCTGCGCCAGCAGCAGCCGGGGCATGAAGAACAAAAGGAAGGACAGGAAGCGCATACGCCGGTTGTGAGCAAAACAAGTCTGTAGAAAACGTTAGCGGGCCTCCGGAAGTTTAACGGTGAAGGTGGCGCCTTTGTCGGGCTCCGACTTTTTGACAAATATTTTTCCCTGGTGGTATTGCTCGATGATCCGTTTGGACAAAGACAGGCCGAGGCCCCAGCCCCGGGTTTTGGTGGAGTAGCCGGGCTTGAACACGGTGTTGAATTTGCTGCCCGGGATGCCCTTGCCGGTGTCGCTGACGTCGAAACACACCTGGCTGCCTTCGTCGTACACCACCACGGTGATCACGCCCACGCCGCCTTCCATGGCGTCGATGGCGTTGCGCAGCAAATTTTCCACCACCCAGTCGAACAGTGGCGGATTGATCCGGACCATGCGCACCTCGTGGTCGTCGGGCGCTGGAAAATCAAAGGTTACCTTGCGCGGGGCGCGGCGTTGCATGTAATCGCGGCAGATTTCCAGTTGGTCATAAATATTGACCGGCTGGAGTTTGGGTTGTGACCCGATCTTGGAAAAACGGTCGGCCACCAGTTCCAGGCGGCGCACGTCGTTGCCCAGTTCGTTGAGCATTTCCTGGTTCATCGGGTTGTCTTCGTTGGCGGCGTTCAGGGCCTCCACCCAGCCCAAAATAGCCGTGATGGGGGTGCCCAACTGGTGCGCAGTTTCTTTCGCCATGCCCAGCCACACCTGGTTTTCTTCGGCCCGCCGCGAGGCGCTGAAGCCCATGTATCCGAAGGCAATAAATGCCGCGATCAGGATCAGTTGCACAAAAGGATACCAGCGGAGCATGGCCAGTAGGTTGGAGTGGCTGTAGATCAGGGTTTTATGGATGTCCGGCGGAATATTGATGATAATGGTGTCGGCGCCTTCGCTGATCATCTCGTCGAGGGCGGCGCGCACTTCCGAAATGGGCATGGAATCCAGGTTCCGGTCTTTGACGTTGCGGTATTGCTCAATCTGGTACATTTCATCGAGCACCACCACGGGGATCGTGGTGTTTTCGGCGATGATGCGGCCCGGCAAGGTGAAATCGCAATTGAGGTCGACATCGGTGCGGGAAAGTTGCCGCATGGCTTCTGCAAATTGCAGGGCCTGCTGGTTTTCGCGTTCGACGAGTCGGTCGGCCAGGTATTTGGTGTACAGCAATGAAATGATAATAATAGCCACCCCCCCGGCGGCCAGGTACCATTTCCACTGTGATTTACGGCTGTAAATATCCATTATTCTTTAGAATGGGCAAAAATGCTAAAGAAATGCGCCATTGCAACTAATTTTAGTTTTCAAAGATCAAATTTTTGTTCAAACGACACAATTGCGCTTTTAGCGCTTCCTGATACCAACAGTATTGGCTGTTGCGCGGCAGAAAAGAGAAATCACCCTTCCAATTGATAACTTTGTTTAACTTTGTTTACTTAGTTGTTAAACAAAAGCAATCTTTGCCCTGTTTGACAACTCCATGTGGCCAACGCAAACCAACCAACTCGGGCATATGTCCAAAAAAGTATTAGTTCTGGGAGCCGGGTTTGCCGGCCTTTCCGCCGCCTGCCACCTGGCCGCCAGGGGATTTGAGGTCACGATTCTGGAAAAAAACGACTCGCCCGGGGGGCGGGCCCGCCAGTTTTCGGCACAAGGTTTTGTGTTTGACATGGGCCCCTCCTGGTATTGGATGCCCGACGTGTTCGAGCAGTTCTTTGCCCATTTCGGCAAAAAAGTGTCGGACTACTACGAACTCGAGCGGCTCGACCCCTCCTATACCGTGTATTTCGGGCCGGGCGACCGCATGGATGTGCCGGCGGGCACCGCAGCCCTCGAAGAACTGTTTGAACGCCACGAGCCGGGCAGCCGCGACAATTTGCGCAAATTTTTGCGCGAAGCGGAATACAAATACCGCGTGGGCATGCAGGATTTTGTCCAGAAACCCAGCCACAGTATTTGGGAATTTGCCGACTGGCGCATTGCAGCCAGCCTGTTCCGGCTCCAAATGTTCACCTCCCTCTCCAAACACGTGCGCGGCCTGTTTTCCAACGAACGCCTGCTGCAACTGCTCGAATTCCCGGTGCTGTTTTTGGGCGCTACGCCCCAAAACACCCCCGCCCTCTACAGCCTGATGAACTACGCCGATATGGCCCTGGGCACCTGGTACCCTAAGGGCGGCATGTACAAAATTGTGGAAGGTATGGTGGCGCTGGCGCGCGAACTGGGGGTGAGCATCGAACTGAACCAGGAAGTGCGGCACATCGCCGTGGAAGGCCGGCAGGCGCGGCGGGTCGTCACTACCAGCGGGCGGGAATACACCGCCGACGTGGTGGTGGGCGCCGCCGACTACCACCACGTGGAAACCCAACTGCTCGACCCCGCGCACCGCAGCTACAGCGAAACCTACTGGCAAAGCCGTACCATGGCGCCTTCCAGCCTGATTTTCTACCTGGGCCTCAACAAACGCCTCGATGGACTGCTGCACCACAACCTGTTTTTTGACGAGGATTTCGGCCAGCACGCCATCGATATTTACGACCGGCCCCGCTGGCCTGAAAAACCCTTGTTCTACGTCAGCGCCCCCTCCATTACCGATCCCACGGTGGCGCCGGAAGGTTGCGAAAACCTGTTCATCCTCATCCCCATTGCTCCGGGACTCGACGATACGCCCGCCCTGCGCGAGCATTATTACAACCTGGTGATGCAGCGCCTGGCCCGGGTGACCGGCCAGCGCGTCGGCGAAGCCGTGGTATACCGCCGGACCTACGCCTTGTCCGATTTTGTAAACGACTACCACGCCTTCAAGGGCAACGCCTACGGGCTTGCCAACACGCTCCTGCAAACCGCCTTCCTGAAGCCCAAACTCAAAAGCCGCCGGGTCGACAACCTGTTTTACACCGGCCAACTCACTGTGCCCGGACCCGGGGTGCCGCCCTCCCTGATCAGTGGAGAGGTGGTGGCCCGCGAAATTTGTAAACTCAATTGAATCAACGTAATGAACCACCTCTCGTTGTACCATTCCACCTGTGCCGAGTGCAGCCGGCTGATCACCTTGCGGTATTCCACTTCTTTTTCTCTGGGTATCCGCTTGTTTCACCGGCGTTTTCGCGCACCGATTTACGGCATCTACGGCTTTGTGCGCTTTGCCGATGAGATCGTGGATACGTTTCATGATTATCCTAAAAAACAACTGCTCGACCGTTTCCGGGAGGATACCTACCGGGCTATCGAGGAGGGCATCAGCCTGAACCCGGTCCTGAACTCTTTTCAGCAGGTCGTGCACCGATACGGGATCGAACGCGAACTGATCGACGCGTTTTTGCGCAGCATGGAAATGGACCTGGAGCAGGACCGCTACGACGCCGAAGGCTATTCTACCTATATCTACGGCTCGGCCGAAGTGGTGGGCCTGATGTGCCTGCGCGTGTTCTGCGAAGGCGACGATGCGGAATACCAACGCCTCAAAGCCTCCGCCTGCCGGCTGGGCGCAGCGTTTCAAAAAATCAATTTTCTGCGCGACATCAAAAGCGACCACGAAGAACGCGGCCGGGTGTATTTTCCCGGCGTCGACTTCAGCCGCTTCGACAACGAAGCCAAACAGCGCATCGAAGCCGATATCCTGGCCGATTTTGAGGCCGCCCTTGAGGGCATCCGCCAATTGCCCGACGGCGCCCGGTTCGGGGTGTACCTGGCGTACAAATACTACATCCAGTTGTTTGCCAAAATCAAACGCGCCTCGGCCCATAGCGTGGCCTGCGTGCGCTTCCGGGTGTCGGACAAGCGCAAACTGTACCTGCTGTTCAGTTCGGCCGTGCGGCACCAGTTGAATGTGCTGTAGGTTTTTTTAAAATCGCCAGCACAGGCCCAGCGACTGCCCGTCGAAACCCAGTGAAGTATGTTGGAAAAATGGCTGGAGGCGGCGTTCCAGTCGCTGATGAGCGTACCAACTGCTCAGGTCGAACACGAGCAAAAAAGCGCCTTGCAGGACGATGGCGTTGCCCCAACCCCGCCAGCGCTCCGGATGGTTGTGGGATTTGGCGCGCTCCCGCGCCCAAAAACCGCTGGCGATGTAGCCGAAATCGAGCCCGGCGTTGAACAAAAACACCTGCTGCGTTTGTTGCAAAGCCCTGTTGCTGCGGTACAAATCGAGGCCCGTTGCCGGGCTGCGGCGCAGCAGGCCGGGCAGGGCGATACCGAGGTTGACGGCGCCCCAAGCCAGGTTCATCTGGTGGAAGGCCCGAGATTCGCCGCTGCTGGTCGTCGTACCGATGGCGCCGGCAGCCAGGTTGGCAGCGCCCCAGGCGCCCAACACCCACATGCAGCGGCGGCTGCGGTCCAGGCGTTCGCGGTTGAAGTCGTCAAGCGAAGCCGGCTGGGCGAATACACTGGAGGCTGTCAGCCATCCGGCGGCGAGCAACAGGGTGGTTTTGATATTCATATTTTCTTTGTTTTCAATGTTAAATATCAGGGTCGGTGGATTTATTCGTCAGTCTGGGCAATGACGGAAAGCCCTAAACTTGCCAGGGTATATAAGCCACAGCGGATGAATCTATTTTCACTACCCGACAACCCGGAGGCCTTCGAACAGCGATTTGCGCAATTGCAACAAACCCTGGTGGAGCAGTTTGAGCGCGATTTCCCCGACCCTTTGGCGCCCAAAACGGTCATCATCGTGCCCAGCCAATCGCTCGACCCGGAGATCCTGGCCAAGATCAAAGGTATCATCCATTACGAAGAACGGATGCTGTGCCTGCTGCTCCTGTTGCGGATGCCCCGCACCCGGATCATTTACGTCAGCAGTACGCCCATCGAGGAGGTGATCGTTGACTATTACCTGCACTTACTGCCGGGCGTCACGGCCTGGCATGCCCGCCAACGGCTTACCTTGCTCAGTTGCCACGATCATTCGAACCTCCCGCTCACGCAAAAGATCCTGAACCGGCCCCGCCTGATTCAAAAAATACTCGACAGCATCCCCGCCGGCCACTCGGCGCACCTCTCGGGGTTCAACATCACCTACCTGGAGCACGAGTTGGCGTTCCGGCTCGGCGTGCCGCTCTACGGCTGTCCGGCGGCGCTGGCCTGGTGGGGTTCCAAAAGCGGGAGCCGCTTGTTGTTTCGCCGGGCAGGACTGCCGATGCCGCCGGGCTACGAAAACCTCAAAAACATGGGCGAGGTGGCTGCTGCGCTGGCAGCACTGCAACAGGAATATCCGCTGCTGCGCAAGGCGGTGGTCAAACTCAACGACGGCTTTTCGGGCGATGGCAATGCTGTTTTTACCTACGACCCCGACGGCCAGCCACCCCGGGAAGAAACCCTGCGCCAGCACCTGAAAATAGTGGCCAAAGACATGGACTACGATGTTTTTGCTGAAAAAATGGCCGCCATGGGGGGCATTGCCGAGGCTTTCGTGGATGGCCCGGTCAAATCTTCTCCTTCGGTGCAATGCCGCATCAACCCGCTGCAACAAATCGAAGTGTTGTCGACCCACGACCAGTTGCTGGACCAGGAATCGGGGCAAATTTACCTGGGCTGCACCTTTCCGGCACAGCCGGCCTATGCCCGGGAGATCGGGCAAATGGGCCGGCGGGTGGCCGAACAACTCAGCCAGGTCGGTGCGATCGGCCGCTTTGGCGTGGATTTTATTTCTGTGCAGGAAAACGACGGCCGCTGGCAACATTACGCCATTGAAATTAATCTCCGTAAAGGCGGCACCACCCACCCCTACCTGATGCTCCAGTTGCTCACCGACGGCTTTTACGACCACCACACCGGTCAATACGAAACGCCCGGCGGCCGGCCCCTGCATTACCTGGCCACCGATGGCCTTCAGTCCGACGCCTACTGCGGACTCTGCCCCGAAGACCTGATCGACCTGGCCATTTGCCACCAGTTGCACTACGACGCCAACACCCAGGAAGGCGTCTTGTTTCACCTGCTCGGCGCACTCTCGGAGCATGGCAAACTGGGCCTGCTCTGCATCGGTACCAGCCCCGAACGCGCCGCCGCCCTCTACCGCAAAACCGTAGCCATGCTTGATGAATGTGGCCAATGTGGGTGAATGTGGAAAAACAGGTAGCGCGGCGTTTACGCCGCCCTGGTCAAGGCCCTTCAGGGCCGTTTTTTCTAATGTGGAAAAACAGGTAGCGCGGCGTTCA
>JADLDL010000273.1 GCA_020846655.1 Saprospiraceae bacterium
GGTGCGTGTTTCGGGGTGCGTGTTTCGGGGTGCGTGTTTCGGGGTGCGTGTTTCGGGGTGCGTGTTTCGGGGTGCGTGTTTCGGGGCTTAGGACAAAGATAGGCTAGTGGGGAATGGGCGGCAACACCGAAACAAGGGAGTTTGATATCGCTGTGTTCCACCAGTCTCTGTTCCCTGTTGTCCGGTAGGAGGACTGCAAATAGCAAACGGAAGCGCCTTTAGAATTTTTAGATTTTCTACCTGACGCAAGTCACGCCGAAAAGGTTTGTGCAAGGACAAAAAAACGATAGTTGCGTCCCAAGTACCTTAGTAGTTCAACAAGTCGGCCTTAGCCCAGTTGGTATTCCTCGATTTTGCGGTACAGGGTGGTAAGGCCAATGCCCAGCAGGCGCGCGGCTTCGGTTTTGTTGCCGCCGGTATGCAGGAGTATTTTTTGAATATGCAAACGTTCGGCGTGCGCCAGCGACAACACCGACCGTGCCGCCGGTGTATCCGCCTGGGCAGCAGGACCCAGTTGCAATTCCAGCGGCAGGTCCGATACCTCAAGACGGGGGCCATCGCTCAAAATCACAGCCCGCTCCAGGACGTTCCGCAGTTCCCGGATATTGCCTTTCCAGGTATGGCCTTCCAGGCGCGCCAGAAATTCCGACGAAAAGCCTTCGATGCGTTTGTTTTGTTTGAGGGCAAACCAGGCCGTAAAATGGCGGGCCAGCGGCTCGATGTCGCGCCGGCGTTCGCGCAAGGCCGGTAACTTGATTTGGAACACTGCAAGGCGATAAAACAAATCGGCGCGAAAGCGCCCGTTTTCGATTTCGGCGGGCAAGTCGCGGTTGGTGGCCGACAGGAGCCGCACCTGCGCCCGGCGCGCCTTGGTATCGCCTACCGGAATAAACTCGCCGCTTTCGAGGACGCGCAGGAATTTGGCCTGCAAATCAGCCGGCAATTCGCCGATTTCATCCAAAAACAAGGTGCCGCCGTGGGCTTCTTCCAACAAGCCGCGTTTGTCTTTGGTGGCGCCGGTAAAGGCGCCGGCCCGGTGTCCAAACAGTTCGCTTTCGAGAATATCGTGCCCGAAGGCGCTGCAATTCAGCGCCAGAAAGGGTTTGTCGCGTCGGGCGCTGGCCTGGTGTATGGCCTGGGCAAACACCTCTTTGCCGGTGCCGGTTTCGCCGGTGAGCAGCACGGATGTGTCGGTCGGCGCCACTTTTCGGGCCAGGTCTATCGCCTGGAGGAGCGCGGGCGAATGGCCCATGATCTTGTCGAAGGAATAGTGTTGCCCTACCTGTTGTTCCAGTTGCCGTACGCGCTGCTGCAAGCGGGCTTTTTCGAGGGCCCGGCTCACGAGCGGCAGGATGCGCTCCTGGTCGTCGCCTTTGGTGAGGTAGTCGAAGGCGCCGTTTTTGATGGCCTGCACCCCATCCGCAATATTTCCGTAGGCCGTCAGCAGGATAATTTCGGCGTCCGGACTGCGTTTTTTGATCTCCGCGACCAGTTCCACGCCATTGCCATCGGGCAATTTGACATCGCACAACACCAATTGAAAGTCGCCTTGTTCGAGCCGCCGCAGGCCCTCGCGGGCCGTAGTGGCTTCCGTAACCTGGTAGCCCTCCAACCCGAGGATACGGGCCAGGAGTTTGCGCAGGCTGGTTTCATCGTCGATGAGCAGGATCTGTCCGGTAGGCGTATTTTGCATTTTTTAGCAAGAATTCGAATTGCCCGGCAAATTTACCCCGAAAACCACTGCACTGGTTCAAGTCAAGTCCATGATCCGAAAAATACTCTTCATGTTTTGCCTTCCAACCTACTCCACAATCTTAAACGTCGTACGCCGGTTGGCCTGGTGTTCGGCCTCGGTGCAGCGGGTACAAACACAACTAAGGGCTGGCTGGGCTTCGCCGTAGCCTATGGCAGTGAGGCGGTTGGGGTCTATGTTTTTGCCGATCAGGTAGTTGACGGCGCTTTGGGCGCGTTTTTGTGAAAGGTCTTCGTTGTAGTTGTCGTTGCCCCGGCAGTCGGTATGGCTGCCCAGTTGAATCCGGATGCTGGGGTTTTGTTTCAGCACATCGGCCAGGCGGTTTAGGGTGGGTTCGGCATCGGGCCGGATGTCCCACTTGTCGTAGTCGTAGTAGATGTTTTCCAACACGATTTCGCGGTTGCGGTAAATCTTGTCGAGCACAATTTCCACTTCGTAGGTTTGGATCGGGTTGGCGGGATCTTTAGCGATGCCTTTGGTGCTGAACCGCGTGTTGTTGGACAGATAGCCCTCGTTGGAGGCGACAAAGTTGTAATCGGTGTTGTCGGCCAGTTCCAGGGTAAAAAAACCTTCCTGTCCTACTTTGACGGTTTGTTTTTTCGACCCGATCTCAATCTGAACCGAGGCGCCTGCCAGTGGTTTGCGGCCCAGGATTTTGCTGTTGGGGTCATCTGGCACCGACAGGATTTTCTCCAGCACATAGCCTTCCAGGATCATTTTATACACCAGCGGCTTGGCGGGTGTGGTGTCGACTTTGGGGGGTGCGGGCGGGGGCACGCGTTGTTCGAAGCGGTAGATATCGTCGGCGCCCCGGCTGCCTTCGATGCGGCGGTTGGAGGTAAAAAAGCCGCTGCGGAGCAGGTCACCGGGTTTGTTGCTGGGGTTGCGGCCGGGGGCGCTGCTGGCGATAAACCCGAAATCGTCGGCGCCGCTGTTGACGGGTGGCTTTAGGTTGTGGGGGGAAGCCCAGGCGTTGCGTTCGGATTTGTAGGTCCGGAAAATATCCAGCCCGCCCATGCCGGGCAGGCCGTCGGAGGCGAAATAGAGTGTGTCGGCGCTAAAAGAAGGGAACACCTCGTTGCCGGGCGTGTTGATGTTTCGGCTGAGGAGTTTGGGCTCGTCCCAGCCGCTTTCGCTGCGGGTGCTGCGCTGCACCGACCAGAGGTCGTAGCCGCCCCAGCCTTCGGGGTCGTTGCAGGAAAAATAGAGGGTATTGCCGTCTGGCGACAGGACGGGGTGCATGTAGTTGATTTTTTCTTTCTGGAAGGGTAGGGGTTGGGCGGTGCTCCAGCCGTCGCCGGCGCGGGCGGCGGTGTAAATTTTGCAAAACTGGTCGTCGCCTTTGTAGGCGCCTACGGCCCGCACGAAGAAAATCTCGGTGAAATTGGTGTTGAAGCACATGGTTCCTTCATTGCCGGCGGTGTTGAGGCCGCCGTCGAACACCTGTGCGCTGGCGGCTTCGGGATCGACGATAAAAAGGTCCATGAACTTATTGCCGGTCCAGGCATAGGCATCCTCGCCTTTGCCGAGGGCCCGGTCGCTGCTGAACACGAGGCGACCATCGGCGTAGTACACCGGGGCAAAATCGTTGTTGACGCTGTTGAAGGGGGCTGGCTCCACGTTCCAGCCGTTTTGCGGGGCTATTTTGAGCCAATCGATGGCGATGTTGCAGGCTGTGATTTCCTTGCGGTACTCGTAGGGGCTTCCGATTTCGATACCGAGGTTTTTAAAGGCTTCGCGGGCTTCGGTGTAGCGCTCCAGTTTTTTCAGGGCATAGGCGAAGCCTTTGAGGGCTTCGGCGCCGTAGTTGTTTTCGTAGGCGGTGGAAAACCATCGGAGTGAGGCTTCGTCCTGGCCCTTGTGGCGGTAGGAATCGGCAAGTTGAAAGGCGAGTTGGCCTTTTTCCGTTCGGGTTTTGGCCCGGCCGAATTCTTTTTCGAGCATGGGAATGGCGCTTGCGTACTGCTTGCGGTCGTACGCCGTGGAGCCATCTTTAATTTTAATCGTATAGTTGCAAGCGAAGAGCGTCAGGAAGCCGAGCAGCAGGAGCCAGCCCGGTTGTTTTTGTTTCCGCATGGGTGTGTATAGTTCAATTGCGATCATAAGCAGGCTTAAAGGTGGATTTTCCGGGCGAATTTTTTATACCTCAACGAATTTACCCGGGGTAGTGTTTTAGCCAGGATTTGCCTTTCCTGAAAAAATATTCAGCCCCGCGTCACCCGTACTATTACCAGCAAGATACAATTTCGCCGTTCGCAGCTGCCTTTGAAAAATGTTTAGTACGATTTTTGTAAAACCTGCGTTTAACTTTCCTCCTTTCCTTTTATACCAACTACCGGAATCTGCTTCATTTCATGAAAATACAGTCTGTTCTCCGGCAACACGTTCAGGTTGCACTCCTCTGTCTGCCGTTTTTGGCGCCTCCTGCCGCCGCACAGGACGGTGAATTTCGATCCAAATCCCCCCACGCCGATGATATTGCAGTGACGGATATCGAAGCCTACAAACCGCGGCCCATCGATACGGTACAGGGCCTGGCTGTCATTGCCTTTGGTTCCTGCAACAAACTGGACAAACCCCAAACCATGTGGACCGACGTCGCCGCCAACAACCCCAACCTCTGGGTCTGGCTGGGTGATATTATTTATGCCGATACCACTGATCTGAATGCCCTGGCTGCCCACTACAAACGGCTGAAAACCAATCCGGAATATAAAAAAATGCGCAGCAAAACGCAGGTCATGGGCGTGTACGACGACCACGATTATGGCTGCAACGATGCCGGCAAAGGCCTCCCCAACAAGCGCGGCAGCAAAAAATGCCTGATGGATTTCCTGGACGTTCCTATGACCGCTCCCGTCCGTAAACGCGAAGGCGCCTACAATGCCTACACCTTCGGAACGGGTACCCAACGCATCAAAGTGATCGTGATGGATACCCGCTATTTCAGAGACACCCTGATCAAAGACCCGAGCAAGCAGCGGCGCTACCTCCCCAACACCGACGGCGACGTGCTGGGCGAAACCCAATGGAAATGGCTTGAAAACGAACTCAAGTCGAGCAAGGCCAACCTCAACATCCTGTGCTCGAGCATCCAGATCCTCGCCGACGAACACGGCCATGAAAAATGGGGCAATTTCCCCTCGGCCCGGAAGCGGATGCTCCAATTGATTTTGAAGACCAAACCTAAAAATTTGCTCATCCTGTCAGGCGATCGCCACATGGCCGAAATCTCCAAAATGGACCTCCAGGGCTTGCCCTATCCCTTGTACGATTTTACTTCCAGCGGCCTCACCCACATCCGGAGCGGTACCAGCGAAGCCAATAAAATGCGGGTGGGCGAAATGATTTTGAAGAAAAACTTTGGCGTCCTGCGCGTCACCTGGGAAAACGACCGGCCCATCGTGGTGATGCAGGTGCGCGGTGCGCAAAACGAATTGTACGAAGAACAAGTCGTGCGGTATTGAAAAAGTGGGCCGCTGCGTTGTCCCGACGGAGACAATGCCCTTGCAAAAAACAGCGAACACCGAAGCAGTCCTTAAAAACGTATCTATTTTTACCGGGTGAAAATACCATTGCTCGTTTTTAACGGACCACTTTATGAATGCTGATACCGCCTTGCTGGCGACCGTCCAACAAATCAACCACGTCATTGGCCAATTGACGCCCGAGGATTACCGTTTTGCCCTGCCTGAATTTGAGGGCAATAGCCTGGGGCAACATTTTCGGCATATCCTCGAGTTTTTTCAATGCCTGGAACAGGGCGTGACATCCGGCACCGTCGACTATGCGGCGCGCCAGCGCAACCCGGTGTACGAACAGCGCCCTGAGATCTCGGCTGCCGCTTTTGAAGCCTTTTCGCACGCCTTGCCTCGTTTCGATCTCGCCCAGCCGGTTCAGGTGCGGGCCGAATTTGGGTCCGATTTGCGGCCCTGCTACGAAAGTACCGTCGGCCGCGAACTGTTGTTTGTGTACGACCACGCCATTCACCACCTGGCGATCATCAAAATCGGCCTGATTTGCCATTTTCCGAAGCTGCACGCCGATAAAGACCTGGGGGTGTCGCCTTCCACGGTGAAGGCGCGCGCCAAGATGGAAAACTGATTATTTGTACAATTTTTTGATCAATTCCGGCAATTGCCGCAAGGCCGCCAATTCCTTGTATTTCTCTCGAAACTCTTCGGCGGGCGCTCCAAAATAGGTCTTGCCGCCTTCCAGGGATTTGGAAACCCCGGCGCCGGCCAGCACCACTGCGCCTTTGCCGATGGTAACGGCCTGGATCACACCCACCTGGCCATACAACACCACGTGGTCCTCCAGTATGGTTTTGCCGCCAATACCCACCTGCGCCGCGATCAGGCAATGTTTGCCGATGACCACACCATGCCCGAGGTGAATCTGGCAGTCCAGTTTGCTGCCGTAGCCCACCACCGTGTCGCCGCTGACGCCTTTGTTGATCGTGCAGCCCGCCCCGATGTCGACCTGGTCCTCGATGAGCACCCGGCCCCCGGAACGCCATTTCTGGAAACTGCCGTCGGGGTGTTTTTTGTAATAAAAGGCATCGCTGCCCAGGATACAACCCGGCCCGATCGATACGTGCGCCCCGATATAGGTGTATTCGCCGATATAGGTGTTGGCCTGAATATGGCTGTGCGCCCCGATGCGCACGTTGGCTGCCACCACCACGCCCGGCTCGATGATGGCCGTGGGGTGGATCTCGGCTGCGGGGCTGATGGCGGAGCTCAGTGGCTCGAAAGGCCGGTGCTCGCGGATCAGCGTATCGTAGACCTCAAAGGGCTTTTCGACCACCAAAATGGCTTTGCCAGGCGGGCATTCGGCGGCTGCATTCAGGAGAATGATCGTGGCGGCGCTGTCCAGGGTTTTTTGAAAATATTTCGGCGCATCCGAAAAGGCGATGTCGCCGGGTTCAACTTTGTGAATTTCATTGATACCGGTGGCGGCCAGGGAATCGTCGCCGATCACCTGGGCGTCGAATCGCCGGGCAATCTCCCGGACGGGGATGGGTGTTGGAAATTTCATACGTGGAAGTATTTGGCCGGCAAAAGTCTGAAATTTCCGGGTCCTGCATCCACACAAAATTTTACCTGAAATGTGACAAACCCGGCGGGAGCCATACGAGCAAACGGGCTTATCGTATACTTTTACCGCCAAACCAAGCAACGATGCACCAACTGTTTTGCTTTCGCCGTTTTTCGGCCTTCTACTTCGCTTTGTTCTTTTCCGGCGCCCTTTGTGCGCAACAAGAATTGCCCAGCGCCGAAATGCGCGGCGTCTGGATCGCTACTGTCGCGAATATTGACTGGCCCTCTGCCCCCGGCTTGTCGTCGGACCGCCAGCAAATGGAATTCGACAGCCTGCTGGACGTGCTGAAAGCCATGGGCCTGAACGCCGTTTTTGTGCAAATCCGGCCCGCCGGCGATGCGCTCTATCCCTCCTCGGTAGTGCCCTGGAGCAAATACCTGACGGGCCAGCAAGGCCGGGCGCCCGAGCCGTACTACGACCCGCTGGAGTACATGATCAAGGCCGCCCACAGCCGCCGCATGGAATTCCACGCCTGGATGAACCCCTACCGCGCCACCTTCGACCTGGATACGGCCAGCCTGGCGGCGACACACCCGCTGCGCGCCTTGCCGGACAACCGCAAAGCCGACTGGTTTTTCCGCTACGGTACCCGGTATTATTTTAACCCGGCCAGCGCCCTCGTGCGCCAGCACCTGATCAATGTGGTGAAAGAAATCGTGGTGCGCTATGATGTCGACGGGATTCATTTCGACGACTATTTTTACCCCTACAAGGAGCCCAACCAGGTACTGACCGACTACAACAGTTTTGCCGCTGACCCGAGAGGGTTTGCCCAGATTGAAGACTGGCGCCGCGACAATGTGAACCGCCTCATCGAAAACGTGTCCAAAATGATCAAGAGCATCAAGCCCTACGTTCGTTTTGGCGTGAGCCCTTTCGGGGTGTGGCGCAATGCCGACCAGGACCCTGCCAACGGCTCCCAAACCCGTGCCGGTATCACCTGCTACGACGACCTGTACGCCGATGTGCTCAAATGGATGCAAAGCGGCTGGATCGACTATGTGGCGCCGCAACTCTACTGGAGTATCGGCTTTCCGCCGGCCGACTACGAAGTGCTGCTCGACTGGTGGTCCAAACATACCTATGGCAAACAACTGTATGCCGGCCATGCGGCCTACAAAATCAATAATTTTCCGGCAGACCCCAACTGGACCAAGCCCGACGAGATCAACCGGCAGCTGGCCCTCAACCGCGCCAATCCGGCCGTGCAGGGCAGTATTTTCTTTTCTGTAAAACCCCTGTTGCGCAATCCGCTGGGCGTGCAGGACTCGCTCATCGATGTGTTATACCCTAACCAGGCGCATGTGCCGGGCATTCCCAGCCTGTCGAAAGCACCGCCGGCCACCCCGCAGATTTGCCGGATCGGGGGCTCCCCGAGTTCCGTCAAACTGGCCTGGCATGCCTGCGATGTCGGTTTGCCCGATGAAATGCCCTATTATTTTGCCATTTACCGCTTCGACGGCCAAAGTGTGGGTGATTTTCAAAACCCGCGCAACCTGCTGGCCTTCACGCCATTTTATTCTGAAAAGTGGGTTTTTGAAGACCCAACGGCGGCGGCTGATGAATATTACACCTACGTAATTATCGCCTACAACCGCCTGAACGTGGAGAGTTACTCCAGCGACCCGGTGGTGGTGAAAAAGACAAAAAAGAGCGCGAAAAAGAAGAAAAAGTTCTTTGGCTTTTTGTTCTGATCCCGGTTTCGGCCTAGATACCGGAAGGAAAGCGCTGGGCAAATTCTTTGGCAAAATAGGTAAGGATCACGTCGGCGCCGGCCCGGCGGATGCTAAGCAGCGTTTCGGGCATGGCGCGTTCAAAATCGAGCCAGCCGTTGTTGCAGGCAGCGCGCAGCATAGCGCATTCGCCGCTCACGTGGTAGGCCGCGATGGGTTGCGAGTAGTTTTCTTTCAGCAAATGGATCACATCCAGGTAGTGTAGGGCCGGCTTGACCATAAGCATGTCGGCGCCTTCGGCGGCATCCAGATCGGCTTCCAGGAGGGCCTCCCGTTTGTTGGCCGGATTCATCTGGTAGGTCTTTTTGTCGCCGCTCTTGGGCGCCGAGTCGAGCGCATCGCGGAACGGGCCATAAAAGGCGCTGGCGTATTTGGCCGTGTACGAGAGGATGCCGGTTTTGGTAAAACCCTGTTCGTCGAGCGCCTGGCGGATATATCCGACCCGGCCATCCATCATGTCGGAAGGTCCGAGCATATCGAAGCCCGCCTGGGCCTGCGCCACCGCCATTTTGGCCAGGATGGGCAGGGTTTCGTCGTTCACGATTTCGCCGTTGCGCACCAGCCCGTCGTGGCCATCGCTGCTGTAGGGGTCCATCGCCACGTCGCTGATCAGGCAGCATTCGGGGAAGCGCTCTTTAATGGCCCGGGCTGTATGGAGGTAAAAGTTTTCTGCGGCATAACTGTAGGTGGCGGTTTGGTCTTTCAGGGCGTCGGCTACGGCCGGAAAGACCACGAAGTTGGTGAGCCCCAGTTTCATACATTCTTCGATCTCGCGCAGCAGGTTGTCGGGCGAAAACCGGAAAATGCCGGGCAGCGATTTGATTTCGCTGCGCAGATTGGCGCCGTCGAATACAAAAAGCGGAAAGACAAGGTGTTGCACCGAGAGGTGCGTTTCGGTGGCCATGCTGCGGATGGCGGCGGATTGGCGGTTGCGGCGTGGGCGCATGGTGGAGTCGGGTGCCGGTTGGCAGGCAATGCCTGAAAAACGGGCGGGATAGGCTGGTGAAACTGAAAAACTATCGGGCAAAGGTATGACGATGCAGCGGGGAAAAGGGGGGCGCCTGAAATCCTGATATTTTTTTGACGGAAGGGCCGCTGGGAAAGGGATATTAGATATTGGGATATTAGATATTGGGATATTCATGGTGCGCTTGGTGTCTTCTCATGCGCTTCTCGGCGAAGCCAAGCCCTGGCATCAAAAAGTACCTGCAACTTGCCCTTGGGCCCAATCGGGGGAGAGGCAGGAAAAAGAACAGGGCACTAACCTTAACGGCAGCACCCTGTATAACCCCAAAAAACCAAATGAAAACAATCTTACAGTAACGCTGTGAACAGCGGAAATTATCGAAACTGGAGGCGTGTTGTATAACACGATTGTGTTACAAATATATAGTCGTTTTTTGCTGCTTGTTGCATCTCTATTCATATTTTTTTTAATTTAAATTAATAGAGAAAGCAAGAGTTTGTATAGTAAGGTTGTAGTGATATTGTTTTGCACTACCATATTGCGACAATATTGCAACATTGTTGCAATATGCTTGCGCGAAAAAAGTGCAGTAGTTCTTTCCAGGCGTGGATTTTTGCAACGTTTGTACACCCCAATGTTGTAAAATGCTTCAATTTGTTGGAATAGTGTTTTCCGGCAAATACTGGTTTTTCGCACGGACGATGTAGTTTTGCCACAATTCAACCCAATTCTCTTGCGTCACGATCGTTTAAGACCCGTTTTTTTGTTGTGTACGGCACTCTTGCTGCCGGCTTTTTTTGCCTGCGGCCCCAGCAAGGAGGAACTTGTCCAAAACCGGGTAGCCAGCCTTGTTGCCGAATTTCGCAAAAAAGAATCGCGCAAATGCCACGACATGCTGCTGGCTGAGGCCGGAAAAATCGCCGACTCGCTGCTGTTACACGAAGCCCTCGACGAGGTGACGGACTCCCTGGCCCGCCTGCGGCCCTTCAAACCGGTGAAGCCGGCGTCCATTCCGCCGATCGATTCCCTGCAACTCAAGCCTATTTTTGACCAATAAGGCTGTATTTTTCGCCAGTCAGGCAACGCACACCGCGTGCCGGGCGTCCGTTTTCCTGGCATGTGGTATTCGTTGATCCGGTTTTCCTGGGCCTCCGCCCTGAAGCAATGGTTTTGTTCAGGCCCCCCCGTGCCCGGCACTAGCCAGCATACGCCCCTGCCCCTGCAACTGCCCCTGCAACTGCCCCTGCAACTGCAACTGCCCCTGCAACTGCCCCTGCAACTGCCCCTGCCCCTGCCCCTGCTACTGCCCCTGCTACTGCTACTGCCCCTGCAACTGTCCGCCCAACAACCCCTCTCGAACCTCCGCACCCGCAGCGTCGACGCCCGCCAAGCCCGCCAACTGCTCGATACCCTCAGCCTGGCTGCCCCCCTGGTGGCCGTGCTGGATTCAGCCACTGGCCTGAGCCTGCCCACCGATCTTTTCTCCCTGGACGACAAGAGCTTGCGCATCGATACCGCCCGCTTGACGGCCCTGTACCCCGCCACCCGCCGCCTGCGTATTCAGTATCGCGTATTGCCCATCGACCTGGCCAGGCCCCTGCAACGGCTCGATACCGCCACCATTCGCAAAGCCCTGGGCGACAACGCGATCGAGTTCGACTATTCCCCCTACGAGCCGCCAAGCAACCCCTGGGGCAGCTCCGGCCTGCTCTCCAACGGCTCCTACACCCGGGGACTTAGTTTTGGGAACAACCAAAACCTGGCCTTCAACTCGAACCTGAACCTGCAACTCAACGGCCGCCTGGGCAACGACCTGGAACTGACGGCTGCCCTTTCCGACAATTCCATTCCGCTTCAACCCGACGGCACCACCCGCCAACTCCAGGAGTTCGACCGCATTTTTGTGCAACTCCGCCGCAAAAACATCAGCCTCACGGCCGGCGACTACGACCTGGCCCGCCCCAGCGGCTATTTCTCCAATTATTTCAAACGGGTGCAAGGGGCCATGTTCACGGCGGAATTTGACAAAAAATCCACTTCTGCTGCGCCCAAACCTCTTGCGCCAGCCTTCAAACTCCGCACGGCAGCAGCCGTTTCACGGGGCAAGTTTGCCCGGCAAATAGTGGCCGGGCAGGAAGGTAACCAGGGTCCCTACCGCCTGCAAGGCGCCGAGGGCGAGCGTTTTATCATCGTGTTGGCGGGTACGGAAAAGGTGTTTCTCGACGGCCAGCAATTGCGCCGCGGCCTCGACGACGACTACATCATCGATTACAACCTGGGCGAACTCAGTTTTACGCCCCGCCGGCTGATTTCCAAAGACAGCCGCATCATCATCGAATTTGAGTATGCCGTGCAAACCTACCTGCGCTCTACCGCAGCGGCCAACCTGGAATACCAGGCAACGAAGTACCGAATTTACCTGAATGCCTACTCCGAACAGGACAGCCGCAACAGCGGCGGCGCCCAGGACCTGTCGGCCGCCGAGCGCCGCCGCCTGGCCGAAGTGGGCGACCGCCTCCAGGATGCCTATGCCTCGGGCATCGACACCTTGGCGGCGGATGCGGTGTTTGATCCCAGCCGGGTGCTCTACAAATCGGTGGACACGCTGGTGTGCGGCCTGTTGCAAGCGGTGTTGGTGTATTCGACCCAGCCCGACAGCGCCCGCTACGCCGCCCGTTTCACGGAAGTGACGCAGGGGCAGGGCAATTATGTGTTGGTGCTGACGGCGGCCAACGGCCGGGTGTACCGCTGGGTGGCGCCTGATCCCTTGACTTGCCAGCCCGGCGGCAATTTCGAGCCGGTGGTGCGGCTGATCGCGCCGGAGGCCCGGCAGTTGTTTGCCGCCGGCGCCGAATGGGCTCCTTCAAAACATACAGCCCTGCAGGCCGAACTGGCGCTGAGCAACCGCGACCTCAACCGGTTTTCACCCCTGGGCAACGCCGACAACGCTGGCCTGGCCGGTTTGCTTAGCCTGCGGCAAAACCTGCTGCCCGGAGCCGAAGTCCGGGGCTGGGCCTTGCAGGGCACTGCCCGCTACGAATACGCAGCCCGGCAATTTTCGCCGCTGAACCCCTACCGGACGGCAGAGTTTAGCCGCGACTGGAACATCGGCGCCAGTCCGCTGGCAGCCGGCGAGCACTGGGTGATGGGCGGCCTGAACCTTCAAAAAACGGGCTGGGGGAGCCTGCGCTACGACATCGGCGCTTTTCAGCGCGACAGCCTGTACACCGGCACGCGGCATTCGGCGCAAGCCCAGTTGAAACGAAACGATGTGGAGTTGTTGGCCGAAATCAATGTGCTGGACAGCAAGGGTCTGGCCGAGGCTACGCAGTTTTCCCGGCCGAAATTTGATGTCAACAAGACCTTCTTTTTAAAAAATAAAAAACCCCTGCTCAAACTCGGGTTGTACGGAGAGCGCGAGCGCAATGCGCGGCGCAGCGCTGCCGCCGACACGCTGAGCCGGACCAGTTTCCGCTACGACCTGGGGCGCCTGTACCTGCAAACACCGGAGGGGCAGGGGCGCTGGCAATGGGGCGCCAGTTGGATGCACCGCAACGATTTTGTGCCACTGGGCCAGGATTTTAAACAAAGCACCTCCATCGACGAGGCCAACCTGAACGGCGTCTGGACCCATGCCGGCGCCCCGGCAAAAGGCCCCGGCAGCACCCAGAGCCTGAGTTGGAACCTCTCGTGGCGCCAGTTGCGGGTGCCGGACGCGGGCCTGAGCACCCTTCAGCCGCAACAGACCTACCTGGGGCGGGTGGATTATGCGCTCTCGGCCTGGAAAAATGCGCTGACCCTCACCACCGGTTACGAACTGGGCTCGGGGCAGAGCCCGCAAGTGGAGTTCAACTATGTGCGGGTTAATCCCGGCGAGGGACAATACACCTGGGTAGACCGCAACCGCGACAGTATTTTGCAGGTGGATGAAATGGAAATTGCGGTGTTTCAGGATCAGGCCAGTTATGTGCGGGTAGCCGTGACAACGCCCGACTATGTGCGCACCAACAACGTAACCCTGAACCAGGGGCTGCGGCTCGACCCGCGACTCGTGTGGGGGAATTCCAAAAGGCCTTTTTTGCGCCTCTTGGGCCGTTTTTCAACCCAGAGCAACCTGCAAATCAGCCGCCGGGTGCTGGCGGCGGCCCGGGGCGAACCGGCCTGGAACCCCTTCGACCTGGCGGTGTCCGACACGGCCCTGGTGGCGGTCAGTTCGGTTACCCGGCAGGTGTTGTACCTCAACCGGGCCGATCCGGCCTGGGACGCTTCGCTGGCTTTGGGCGACAACCGCAGCCGCAGCGCGCTGACTACGGGATTTGAGAGCCGGCGCCTGGCGGATTGGACCCTGCACGGGCGGGCCAATTTCAGCCGGGTCTGGAGCACCGAACTGGACCTGATCCGGGGCGAAAAAGACAACGACAGCCAGGTGTTCAACAGCCGCGACTATGCGATCCAGTTTTGGCGGGCGAGCCCCAAACTGAGTTGGGTGCCCGGCCGCTCATTTCGCCTGGTGGCGGCCTACAGTTGGCTGGACAGCCGCAATACCTTGCCGACAGCCGAAACGGCCCGGCAATCGGACTGGAGCGCCGAACTGAGTTGGAACCCGAATGGCAAACCCAACGACGCGGGCTTTCGGGCAGTGACTTCGCTGCGGGCCAAACTGACGCTGGCGCAAATCCGGTTTAGCGGCAGCCCAAACTCGGCGGTCGGGTATGCCATGCTGGATGGCTTGCAGGATGGCAAGAATTTTTTGTGGAGCCTGAACCTGGACCGGCAGTTGTCGCGCTCCGTGCAACTGAGTTTGAACTACGAGGGCCGTAAAACCGGCGACAACCGCGTGGTGCACGTCGGTCGGGCACAAGTGCGGGCGGTGTTTTGAGGTGGATATTGGGATATTGGGATATTGGATATTGGGATATTTTTTTGCCAAGGCGGAAATAAAACGGTGAGGTGCAGCGTGTAGAGCGGTACTTTTGTGAACCTTTCCGGAATCGGACAAGTGAAGGACCAAATCTGAGTGTCTTTTGCCTTTCTTTGCCTGAAATCCGCCCCAATATCCCAATATCCCAATATCGAATATCCCAATATCCCCTTCTTCATGCGCGAGACAAAATTCATTGAACAAAACCGGGAAAAGTGGTCGGAGTTTGAAGAAATGCTCCGGGAGAACCACAAGGATCCGGAGAAATTAAATGACCTGTTTATCCAGATCACAGACGACCTGTCGTATGCCCGCACGTTTTATCCCAACCGTTCGGTGCGGATGTACCTCAACAGCATGGCGCAGCGGATTTTCCACAACGTGTACCGGGGCAAACGCTTTCCGGCCAAGCGGTTCTGGCAGTTTTGGACGAAGGAATTGCCGCAGTTGATGTGGGAATCCCGGCAGGCCTTGTTGTTGTCGTTTTGTGTTTTTACCCTGGCTTGCCTGGTAGGCGTAGTGTCGAGCATGATCGATCCGGATTTTGCGCGGGTGGCCCTGGGGGATGGGTATGTGGACATGACGCTGAACAACATCGAACACGGCGACCCGATGGCGGTGTACAAAGAGAACCAGCCGCTGGGCATGTCGGTAGGGATTGCCGCCAACAATCTTTTTGTGGCGCTGCGCACGGCTATATTCGGGGTGCTGGCTTCCATTGGCACAGTGTTCTTGTTGCTGTACAACGGCGTGATTTTGGGCGCGTTTCAGTATTTTTTTATTGAAAAAGGCTTGTTTTGGGATTCGTTTCTCACGATTTGGATACACGGCACGCTGGAGATCAGTGCGATAGTGATCGCCGGGGCGGCGGGTTTGGTGGCCGGCAGCGGTTTGTTGTTTCCGGGCACGTACACGCGGGTTCAGGCTTTCCAGTTGTCGATGCGGCGGGGGCTCAAGATATTTATCGGGCTGATTCCCATGTTTTTACTGGCGGCGTTTTTTGAAGGTTTTTTGACGCGCTACACCGAAACGCCGGCCGTGATCCGCTTCCTGTTTATTTTAAGTTCGCTGGCTTTTGTGCTGTGGTACTTTGTATGGTACCCCTGGCACCAGGCACGCGCGGGCTTTGCGGAGCCCTTGCAGGAAAAGGAATTGCCGCCCTTGCGCGATCAGCCGATTCAATTTGGTGTCATCAAGGATGCCGGCGAGAGTTTTTCAGATATTTTCTCCATCGTCCTGCGGCACCCGCGCCTGAACTGGCTGGGTCTGGCCGTGGTATCGGCGCTGTCGGTGGGTTTAATGGGCTGGTCGGCGGGCGAGGACTACAAATCGGCTTTTTCTTTTTCGCGGGAACTGACCGGCGCTTTTGGCGGCTGGTGGTCGGGGCTGAGCAACATGAAAGGAGCCGCATTTATTGGTGGGCAAATTCTGCTGTTTTGGGTAGTAGCGGTGGCGGCACTGCGGTCGGTGCGGCAGGAAATGCCGGAGGCAATGCGCAGTCAGTGGGCGCGGCCATTTTTGGGCTGGCATCAATTGATTGCCCTGTTGGTTGCCGGTCTGATGCATTTGTTTGTTCAGAATATCGCCTTGGGTGGGTTTTTATGGCTCATCGGGATGGTGCTTTTTCCCTTGCTCGGTTTGTGGGTGGCTGCTGCGCAATTGGAACGGGCCAGTTGGCGGGCCCTGCCCCGCAGTTTTGCGCTGATTCGCTGGGGGCAAAGCCTGTTGTTGGGTTTTTTGATCATCAATTTTGCCCTTTTGTTGTTTTTGTTTCTTGATTCGCCGGTTTGGGAGATGCTGATGCAGTTTTTTAGTTGGCTGATTCCGCCCGATGAAGGCAACATGCACCTGTATTCCATGTACACCACGGCATTTATGGTTAGTTTTGTGGCGCATTTTACCTGGCTAATGTTGGTGTTGGGCGGCGCCATGCAGTATTTTTCCGGCCGGGAAATCACAGATGCCGCGCAATTGCGCGAAGACATTGAAAAGATCGGGGCGCTGCGCCAAATTCGCGGCCTCGCCCGAGAGTGAATGATGAATATTTTTGTCGACTATGAAATATCTGGTGTTGCTTTTTTTGTTGGGCGGTGGATGGGGCTTGTCGGCACAGGTGCCGGCTGGCCGGGCTGTCGAATACCGGAAGGTGTCGGAGGAAAATTGGAAAAAAGCGGGCGCTGAGCTGGATTACAGCCAGGACCTTCCGGAGCTCCCTCCGGCGCCCAAACCAACGCCAAGCGGAACGAATTGGCCCAATTCCAATTGGGATGTCAATGCGAAATTTTGGGGACATTTGTTCCAGATCCTGGCTGTCGTACTGGCCTTGGTGGGTGTCGGTTTTGGCATTTACCGCATGATGCAGGAACCGCGCAACCGGCAGATCGCCCGCGATGGCGCCGAAATCACGGTCGATAACCTGGATGCCTACCTGCCCGAAACCGACCTGGAACGCTTCCTCCGCGATGCCCTTGCCCAGCAAAATTATACGCTGGCCGTTCGCTTGTATTTTTTGCAGATCATCAAAGACTTATCCAACAAGGGGCAGCTGCATTGGTCGATCGAAAAAACCAACCGCGACTACCTGCGGGAAATGCGCGGGCAGTCCCTCGAACCAGCCTTCCGCCAGGCAACCCGGCAATTTGAGCGCATCTGGTACGGCAACGTCCCCCTCACCGCCAGCGGTTTTGCTCAATTGGAACCGGAATTTAAACGCCTGTTGCAGGCCATTTAACCATGCCCGGCCTTTATCTCCATATTCCGTTCTGCAAGCAAGCCTGTCATTACTGCAATTTCCATTTTTCCACCACCCTTCGCAACAAACCTGCTATGGTGGAGGCGATTGTGCAGGAACTGGAACTGCAACGCGACTACCTGGCCGGCGCCGAACTGCAATCCATCTATTTTGGCGGGGGCACGCCATCGCTCCTGGATCAGCGGGAACTGGAGCGGATTTTTGAAAAAATATACAGCCTGCACCGCGTGTCGGCCGATGCGGAAATCACGCTGGAGGCCAACCCCGACGACCTGAGTCCGCAACGGCTGCTCGACTGGCAACAGCACACGCCGATCAACCGGCTTAGCATCGGTATCCAATCGTTCCAGGAAGCCGATTTGCGCTGGATGAACCGGGCCCATACCGCCGAACACGCGCACAACTGCCTTCAGGCCGCCGCCGCCGCCGGCTTTGCAGACCTCACCGTCGACCTGATCTACGGCGCGCCGACCACCTCGGATGCGGATTGGGCCGAAAACATCCGCCTGGTGCTCGATGCCGGTGTGCCGCACCTCTCCTGCTACTGCCTGACGGTGGAAGAGGGTACAGCGCTGGCGCATTTTGTGCGAAAAGGGGAGTCGGTGCCGGTAGACGAGGAAAAGGCTGCCCGGCAATTTGAGTACTTGCAGGATGTGCTCGAAGCCCGGGGCTATGTGCAATATGAAATCTCCAATTTTGCTCTGCCCGGTCGCTTTGCCCGGCACAACAGCCGCTACTGGTCGGGCGATACCTACCTGGGCGTGGGGCCATCGGCGCATTCGTTTGACGGGCTGAGCCGACAATGGAACCTGGCCAACAATGCCCGCTACATCCGGGCCTTGGCGGCCGGCGAACTGCCTTTCGAACTCGAAGTGCTGAGTGCCGGGCAGCGCTACAACGAGTACATCATGACCGGCCTTCGCACCATCTGGGGCTGTAGCGGCAGCCGGATAGTCGCCTTTGGCGATGGGTTTGCCCGGTATTTTGCCGCACAGGTTGAGCCGTTTTTGCAGGCCGGCACAGTGGAGCAGGCGGGCGATACCTTCCGGCTCAGCCGCGCCGGAAAACTCCTGGCCGACCGCATTGCGGCCGATCTGTTTTGGGTGGAAGACAACAAATAAGATTCTAACATTGCTGCATATCCGGGCGCATGTGTTTTAAAAACAGGTGCCGAATGGAGATAAATTTTGCCGAAGGGAAACAAAATTGTCAGATTCTGTTACATTTACCGCTACAATCCGGAAGCCGGCGAAAACGAATATCCACAACCGTTTCTATTTATTATCAAAACGAAAACGTATGATACAGGAATTAAAAGCCTTTTTGTTGCGGGGCGATGTACTGGCCCTCGCTGTTGCGGTGATTATTGCCGGCGCTTTTGGCAAGATCATCGATTCTCTCGTCAACGACATTATTTCCCCTATTTTGGGCATGATCACGCAGAATCCCGACTTTTCGGACGTCATGATCGGCAGCATCAAAGTGGGCAATTTCATCAACGCCGTGTTGAACTTTGTCATCGTCGGTACGGTCTTGTTCTTCCTGGTGAAAGCCGCCGGCAAAAAGTCAGAGGAGATCAAATAAGGCACGCCGGATAAAAATAATTTTTCAGCAAAGGCCGCTCCGGTTTCGGGGCGGCCTTTGTTTTTTATTTCAAAGTATATGGAAAGGGAATGCAAGGGTTTCAAAATTATGTCTTGCAGATGTTGGTTTTCATTGCATGAAATGTTAGTAACTGCTTTTTGGATACTAGTCGAAAAATCGCCACCAATTTTAATTCTAAATTAAGAATGTAAAAAAAGGTTTGACGAACTATAATTTGGTCAATTGTTTTTCGTTTACCTTTGCAGTACTAAAATCGTTTACCAAACCGCTTTTTAACGATTATGAAATTGGAACAACTTGTAGAGGCGATGGACGCCCAAATTCTGAACGGTAATATCGTTGGCGCATTCGAAACCTTTGCTGCCGATACCTGCACCACCAAAAGTAACCCGCAGGACCTTACCCACACCAAAGAACAGAAAGTGCAGGTATTGCGCTGGTTCTTTGACAACATTGCCAGCATCAACCGGATCGAGCGCCCGGCCGTTCAACTGAACGGCAACGTGACGGACTCGCAGTTCGTGTTCGACTTCACCAACCGCCAAGGCCAACCGCTGGTATACCGCGAAGTGATTCGCCGTACCTGGGCCGACGGTAAAGTCGTGGAAGAACAATACCTCATCGACCAGACCCTCGGAACAACCACCAACACTGCGGCTAAAAAGCCTTCCAAAAAAGAAGCAGTAAAAGACGTACAACCGGCTGCGGCTCAACCCGCTGCTGCTGCTGCTAAAACCGGCGCTACCAAACCCGCCAAAACCGCTGCGCCGAAAGCCGCTGCGCCGAAAGCCACGGCTCCGAAGGCCGCTGCGCCCAAGGCCGCCAAAACGCCGGCTGCCAAATCGGACAAGCCGAAAACCGGCAAGAAATAAGGTAGCCCACACCCTACAGCATTTGCCTGCCCGGGCTTGCTCTTGCCGGCAAATGCTGTTTCAGGACGAGTAAAGTAGTTTGAACATCATACAGAGCAGTAATTAGGAACCCGTCACGCGCAATGCAGGACGGGTTTTTCTATTTTTGCCCTTTCACCTGCAGACGTTTCGCTCAAAACTCTCCCATATGGATGCTCACCAACGTGCTTTTCTGTTAATCCTCGATGGCTGGGGCCTGGGGCCCAAACCTGAGGCCGATGCCATCAAACAAGCCAATACGCCGTTTATGGACGGCCTGATGCAACAATACCCCTGGAGCACCCTGGTCACACACGGCGAAGATGTGGGCCTGCCCGACGGGCAAATGGGCAACTCCGAAGTGGGCCACCTGAACATCGGCGCCGGTCGTATCGTTTGGCAGGAACTGGCCCGGATCAACAAAGCCATCCGCGAAGGCGAGTTGTACAACATGCAAACCCTGCTGTCTGCGTTCCAGTACGGCATGGCTGTGCGCCGTAAAATCCACCTCGTCGGCCTGGTGTCCGACGGCGGCGTGCATTCGCACATCAACCACCTCAAAGCCCTCTGCGATGTAGCCCGGCACCTGGAGTGCGAGCGCGTGTTCATCCATGCGTTTACTGATGGCCGGGACTGCGACCCCAAAAGCGGCGCCGGCTTTATCGAAGAACTGGAAAAATACATCGCCAACGACGACGAGATTCAACTCGCCTCCGTCATCGGCCGCTATTATGCCATGGACCGCGACAAACGCTGGGAGCGTGTCAAACTGGCCTACGACCTGCTTGTGCGGGGCAAAGGCGAAGCCGTGACCGATTTCCCGGCCGCTATCCGGGCTTCCTACGCGTCAGGGGTAACCGACGAATTTCTCCAGCCCATGGTCCGGCTCAACCCGCAGGGCGAGCCACTCACCACCATCGAAACCGGCGATGTGGTCATCTGTTTCAATTTCCGCACCGACCGCCTGCGCGAACTCACCCAAGTGCTCTCGCAAGACAATATGCCCGCCATGGACATGCATTCCATGCCCCTGCACTACGTGACCATGACCCGCTACGACGAAAGTTTTCGCGGCGTATTTGTATTGTTTGACAAAGACAATGTGGAAAAAACCCTCGGCGAAGTGATCGAGGAAAACAACCTCAGCCAGGTGCGGATTGCCGAAACGGAAAAGTACCCGCACGTCACCTTTTTCTTTTCCGGTGGCCGCGAAGATCCGTTTGAAAACGAACGCCGCATCATGATCCCCTCCGCCAAAGTGGCCACCTATGACCTGCAACCCGAAATGAGCGCCCGCGAAATCACGGCCGCCATCCTGAAAGATATCGAAGAAAATGAACCGGATTTTATCTGCCTGAACTTCGCCAACACCGACATGGTGGGCCACACCGGCGTGTTCAGCGCTGCTATGAAAGCCGCCGAAACCGTGGATGAATGCCTCAGCCAGATAATCCCGGTGGCCATTCAGCACGACTACGGTTGTTTGCTCATTGCCGACCACGGCAATTCCGATTACCTGATCAACGAAGACGGCTCGCCCAATACCGCCCACACCAAGAACCCGGTGCCCTGTATTTTGGTCAGCACCCATATCGATGGTACCGTGAAGATGCGCAACGGCCGGTTGGCCGATGTGGCGCCCACGCTGCTGCATTTGATGGGCTTGGAAAAACCGCGGCAGATGACGGGCTTGAGTTTGATGACGCAATAGGGTGGGAGGAATTAAGATTTTTATTCGATCAGGAACAAAACCATAGGAAAACGTGCAAAACCCGGTCACGAAATTTGCCCAGGAAACCATCTCGGCGCTGCGGGATGGGCAACCGGGTATTCTCGAGGATTTGTACGACCAGTTTCGGCCGGCTTTTTTGGCCTGGGCCGGCAAGCGGTTCCGCACGACACCGGGCGATCTGGAAGACGCCTGGCAGGATGCAGTTGTTGTTTTTTATGAAAAAGTAATGTCGGGGCGCCTGACCGCCCTGAATTGTACGGTCCGAACTTATTTGTTTGCAGTAGGGTACAAGCGGCTCTTGAAAAACTACCGGAAAATCAACCGGTTTTTGTGGCAGGATGCTGTGGACAAAGCCTTGAAAAACAACCCGGAATTGGTCCTGATCGATCTGGATGATATTTGGGAGGAGGAGCGCGACCTGCTGCTGGCTGCCATGGAACAAATTTCCCCACGCTGTCGCGACTTGCTGCTCAAGCGCTACTACGAGGAAACGAGTATTGAAGAACTGATGCAGCGCTTTGAGTATGCCTCGCACAATAGCGTAAGTGTCACCCTGGCCAATTGCCTGGCCAATTTGAAAAAAATTATTCAGGAAAAATCAAGCACGTGAACGAACAAGACCGGTTGCTGATCGAGCGGTATTACCGCCAGGAACTTACGGAGGCCGAGCGGCTGTCGGTAGAGCAGCGTCTTGCCTCGGACCCGGCTTTTCGGGCAGCAGCCCAGTTGCACGAAAAAGCCATCGGGGCAATTCGCTTGTGGGGACGTGCCGACTTGAAAAAACGCCTGGCGGACCGGCCGCTGAAACGGGAACCCGGAAGTCGAAAAGGACTTTTCGTACACGTCCTCTTGCTGCTGGCGGTGGTGGTAGCCTGGTGGATTTGGCCAGCCCCCTTGGTCGACGCCCCTGCCCCTGCTCCTGCGCCCCCAACGGTGCCGCCGGTGGATACGCCGGCTTTGCCACCCGCCGCGCCCCCTGGCCGCTCTCAGCCTGCCGCTTCGCCCAAAACTATCCCTGCTGCTGAACTTTTTGCCTCCACATTTAAGCCCTACACCGAGGCCTCGCTGCAAGTAACCGTGCGCGACAATACCCCGCAAACGCCCCTGAATACGTTTTTACAAAGCTACACCCGTGGCCAATACGACCAGGCAATTGCCAGCTTTGAATTGTTGCCTGCAACGCTGAAAGATGCCCCCAAAACCCAGTTGTTGCTGGCCAATGCGCTGCTGGCCACCCGGCAGCCGGTACGCGCCGCCGCCATCCTCGCCCCACTGAGCCAAAGCGCCCATGCCAAATACGCAGCCGACGGCCGCTGGTATCTGGCGCTCAGCCAACTGGCTTCGGGGGAACTGTCACGAGCAAGAGCTGCCTTGGAACTGATCCGGGCTGATGCGTCGTCCAGCCACCAGGCCGAGGCCCGGGATCTCCTGAAAAAACTTCAATGACCCGTTCGACTACCGGCCAAAAAGCGGCGCAACCGCGCCTGTTCCGGCAAAGCCCGCCCAGTAATACGGGCTGCTGACATCCTCGGCACATTGTTCCAGGTACTGCCACTTGGCGAGCCGCAACGCTTCGTCCTTGCGTTGGCCGGCTTTTAAGTGGGTGTAAAAGGCTACCATCAGGGTCCGGGTGGCCTCATCCGGCGCCTTCCAGAGCGACATGATCGTAGCCGGTACGCCCGCCTGTGTAAACGCCCGCGACAAACTCAAAATACCCTCGCCCAGCCGCAACTGACCCACTCCCGTGTTGCAGGCGCTCAAGACCACCAGGCTGGCTGGCAGGTGGATTTGAAACAAATCATTGACACTCAAATCGGCAGCCGTTCCCGCCGAATGATCTGGCGGAGGGATTTGGAACAATAGTTTAGAAAACAATGGGTCGCGCGACTCCACTTCGGCGTGCATTGCCAGGTGCAGGACCCGGAATTTTGAGGCCTGCCGATGAAACTCCGCCACTGTGGCTGCCGGCCCCAAAAATGATTTTCCCTGAAGCAAAGCACTGATTTCCTGCACCTCCTGCATGGCGCCAGGCAGGAAATACCGGCCTTCCCGGATCAGTTGGGCACGGGTACGGGACGGCGCCTGACCTTGCGTATCGCGGCCGGCATAGTCCGGGGCAAATCCGGCAAACAATTCCAGATCCCTGCGGGTATGCCGGGCGCGTTCGGTTTGTTCCTGGAGCAGTTGCACGGAACCGGCATAGCTGACCGCGTACCGGCGCAGCAAGTAGGGAAACGAGCGGTACGAACCGCTGGCCCTGGCCGGCCCCAACACTTCAAAGGGTACCGTACCCAACAGGCCGTCCGGAATTAGGACCAGGCTTTTTACCGTGCCCGGCAGCAAGGCCAGCGGCTGCGCCAGCAACCAATCGTAGAGCCGCCCGGCATTGGGGCCAAACAGCGCAAAATCCTCTTCCAGAAACCGAAGGTTATCGTCGGTCAGGGCCCGGCCCAGGTCCTGGATCGTGGTTACCCAGCCGGCAGGCAAAGGGAGCCGCCAGCCCTGCCGAATGGCCGGGCCATAGAGGTAGATAAAAACAGACGTTTCCCCTACAAAGTATTCGATTAAAGCCTGGTCGGGCAAAAGAACCTGTTCCAGGTGGGCTGCTGGCTGGAACTGCGGCGCCGGCAGTCCGGTGGCAGCTGCCGGCCTGGCCGTTTGCAGCAGGAATTGAAACTGCAATTGGGCCTTGTACAATTGGGCCTGCAGGGTATCGGCCGGCGCTCCGGACGGCAGTAGGGAGGATTCAAAAACCTGCTCGCGCAGCCGGATAATTTCTTGTCGAGCCTGCTCCAGGGGCTGTGCCAGCGCTCCGGCGTCTCCGCCGGATACGTACTCCTGGCTTTGGAGCGATTCGAGCAAGAGCCGTTCGCGGGCCTGGTCGGCGTATTGAAACGCGCGGTCGAGCCACTTTTGCTGGCTGTTCAATTGCCATAGCCGCCAGGCTGCGGATTGGGCAGTTTCGGCGTGCCGGCGGCTGTGGAGCTGGCGGTAGAGTTTGCTTTCGTCAAAACTGTATTCCTTGCGGAGGATAGCATCGGTCTCCAGCAACCGATCGCAGGTTTCAAGGGCATGCGCCAGCAAGGCCGGCTCCGCGGCTGGTTTTTGGGCTGCCAGGGCGACCAAGGCGTCGATTTTGTGTTCAAAAATCAGGAAGAAGGTGTGTTCGGCGTAGAGCAGGTCGCGGCTTGGGATGGCGAAATTGCCGGCCAAACCGGCCTGGGGCAAGAGGCAGCGCAGGGCTGTTTGGGCGTAGTGCAACACGGAGTCGGGTTGTTTGCCTGTGGCAAACAATTCGCACAATTCCAGATACCCCTGGGCGATTTCGCGGCGGTTCGGGTTGCCAAATTTTTGGGTGAGCAGCGCAATACAGGCCCGGAAATGGCCAGCGGCTTGCAGCCCTTCGCCGCGGATTTCGCAGATATTGCCCAGGTTGTCCTGCAAATCGGCGCCCAGGTCGAGCCGTTCGGCGTTGGAGAATGCCTCGGGTTGTTGTTCGAGCAGGTAGCGGGCTTCGGTACTCAGGCGCAGGGCATTGTCGATATCGCCCTCTTTCAGCAGCGACAAACCCAGGTTGAGCGTCAGCATGACGCGGCGGCCGGCGCTCAGTTGGGGCAGGGCCAAGCCGGTCCGGAACCACCGGGTAGCCGTCGGATACTCTTGTTTGGAGATATACAACATGCCGATGCCATTGGCGGCCAGCGCGGCTTTGTCCCAGGCTTGTTGTTGTTCACAGATTCGTTTGGCTTGTTGTAAAAAATACAAGGCCTTTTCGTAGTCCCGGAACCGGGCGTGGATATTGCCCAGCGGGGTGAGCACTACCTCGGCCAGGTACAGGTTTTCGAGCCGCAAAGTATCCTGCAACATCGCGCGGCCGGCTTCGTAGTACTCCCGCGCCCGGATAAAATCGCCCTGCAACTGCAGACAGGTGTACCCTATGCCCAGTTGGATACCGGCCCAGGTGTTCTGCTCCGCCTCGGAAGCCGGGGCGCGCCAGCGCTGCTGCACCGCCGCCTGGAACCAAAACAGCGCTTTTTCCGCATTTTTCTCCTTGTCCCGGTAGTGCTTGGCGATATCCCGATGGAGTTGCAGCCAATCGAGCAGGTCATCCTGTGCCCGAAAAACGGCGAGGCTTTGGTCGATGTAGGGTTGCGCATCTGTCGCCTGCTTGCGGCTGATGTTGGCCCGGGCCGAATCGGCCCAGGCTTGGGCCAGGGCAAGGGAAGGGGTTTGGGCAAAGGTTTCAAAAGGCCAGGCGCCCAAGAGGGCCAGGAGGCCAGTCAAAAGCCAGGCGGCGGCGCTGGCAGGGCGAAACAGGCGGCTCATGGATCGGAAGGTTTGGCCGCCGATTTAGGGTTGAATTTTTTATACAAAACAACGCCAACAATTCCTGCGGCGAGCAGTCCCAGCACCACGTATGCCCAAATCGGAATACAAAGAGGCCAACTGACGCAGTTGCAATCGCACTGTTCCGGATTGGCCGCCGGTATTTCCAGGGTTGCATTGACAAAACCGATGGGGGTAGTGCCGGGCAGGAAAGTGACGTCGCCGCCCAAGACAGAAATCTTACTAAGATAGCCGCCCAGGGTATTCGCCGGCATGGCTGCCATCATGGAGAAATCGATATCCAGGGTTTCGCCTGGTCGCAGGGGGCTGCCGCCGGCAAGCGACATATCGATATCCAGGGTATGGGTACAGTGGTTCCACTGCAGTGGCGTGCCCGCGCGTTGGGTGCTGGGGGCGGTACAAAACGCCAGTGGCGCCGGGCTTGTACCCAGCGGATTCAGGTGAACGAGGATGTGCTCGGCCAGGTTGGCGCCCGTGTTTTTGACCGACAAGCGAAACCGCAATTTTGATTGGTTTCCGCAGGCGCAGAGTTCAAGGATATCGAGGTGGTTGGGGTCGATGGGCTCTCCGCTTTTCAGGTAGAGGGTGTCGACGTCCACTACGTACTCATTGCCCAACATCGGTTGTACAGGGTCCATTTCCAGGTTCTCGTACAGTTCGGCATTCGCCACAACCGGGCAGTTGGCGTTGCTGGCGGTGAGTATGGCGAGGGCATAGGACTGATCGGTAGGGCCCAGCAAGGGCGTAGGGTCCTCGTATTCCACTTCCTGAAAGAGGCGAAATTCGCCGGCGTTGCCCACTACGCCCCGCACGGCGCTGCCATATGCGGCGTCGAAACTGAACACATCGTGCCGGGCGAAACGGGCCGACAGGGATGCCGGCACGGCAGTCGGGGAAAACGGCTGGGTTTGTACGGCGCCATATTTGGGGTTGCGCGACTGGGTTGCTGTCGCGAAATGCCCTGAAGGGCCCGCAGCCCCCGGAAAAGACCGGTTGTTGATGCTGCCGTACAACAAATGCACTTTGCCTTCCGGACAATCTGTATTGGGTTGGTACGAGACCACAAACACACTTTTTTCGCCCGGGGTTGTACTGGTTTTAGTATGCGCCAGGTAGCCGTGGCTGTGTGCCAGAAAGATGCGTTTGCCGGGCTGGATATCTTGTAGCCGGGCTGTAGGCGTAGCGGCGAGGGCAGCGCTGAAGGTAGCAGGGGGTGTGCAGGGCGCGGCCGGCGAATACTCCAGGGGGGCTGCCCCGGCGACGGCTGGCGGCGGCGGGTCGCCTTTCCGGCGCAGCACGTACAGGAAGGGCTCGAAAACATCGGCTGCCGGGTAGCCATAGTCCTGAGCGAATACAGGCGGGTTGTGCTGCGGGTAGTTTTCCCAACAGCGTTTGGGCAGGCCGGTGGCAGCATGTTTTCGGATCAGTTGCGGAACATATTCGCCGTTGCCCAACAACCAAAATCCCCAGTAAAACGCGGTGTCGGGGGTGTTGGGTTGTGTGAAATAATCGTTCAACACTGGCAAGCCAGAACTGGTGAATTGGGTCTTGGAATTGGGCAGGGTGCTCACTTGCACACATTGGCTGCGGAGAGCAGTATCGGACAGCAGCAGGCAGCCCGCCAAACAGCACAAGAGCCGGGCACGGGCAACGGAAAGGGTAGGGTAGCGCATTGGAAAAGTGTTTTCAAATTAGTACCGCCGGCGCACAAATTCTTAAGTCGGGCAGCCCAATTTTGGACTGCGCAGGCTGATTATGGTGAAAACAGGGCAAGTTTGCCGCCTAAAAATAGCGAAATTCTATTGTTTTTTAAAAAATGATGTTGGCGCCGGGGACGGGCCTGTTGCCGGCCATTTACCCCGAGCAGGTGTGGATTTGAAAAAAAATTTCCAGGCACTTAAGATTTCCGGTAGCGGGGGTATTAAGCCTGTTGAAATCAGTTTTTTAAACCATCCAACAACATCAATCCAATATGAAAAAATCACTCTTTTTCTGCCTCCTCCTCACCGGCATGTTTCGCCTGGCTTTTGCCCAGGCGCCCAACCAATTCAACTTCCAGGCCGTCGCCAAATATGCCAACGACAACCCCATCACCGGTTCGGCATCGGTGCGCTTCAGCATCCTCGACGGCTCGGCAAGCGGCGCCGAACTGTACCAGGAACTGCACAACAACGTCATGGCCACCGACAAAGGCGTGATCGCCCTCCAGGTCGGCGGTGGACAGGTGCAAGGCCTGAAGCCTTGGTTGAACATCAACTGGAGCACCGGGGCCAAGTACCTGAAAGTCGAAATCAAACCCGTCGGAGAGCCGGATTTCATCCTGATGGGGCCGCCGCAGCAGTTGAACAGTGTGCCCTATGCCCTTGCGGCGCAGGTATCCCTGACGGACAAAGACCAGCAAACCCTGAGCCTCAGTGGCGCAACCCTTTCCATTTCCAATGGCAACTCCGTGACGCTGCCCGACAAAGACCAGCAAACGCTGACGCTCAACAACAACAACCTTTCCATCAGCGGCGGCAACGCTGTGGCTTTGCCAACACAATGGTGGGCGGCCTCCGGCACCGGTTTGTACAACCTCAACACCGGGAACGTGGGTATCAAAACCAACAATCCCCTGGCGCCCCTGCACATCAAATCGGATGGCGTGGGCGGCGTCGGCGGCGCGCAACTGCTGCTGGAAGAAAACAACGAATCGGACGGCGCACGCCTTCAATTTAAAAATGGCTTCCCCGACCAATTTTGGGACATTTGGGGCTACTCCAACCCCGATGAATCGCTGGCACGCCTCAACTTGTATTACCAAAATGGCAGCTTAGGGAAAGATGTCATTTCGCTTTCCGGGACCGGGAAAGTAGGTATCGGAACAAATGATCCGTTGGCAAAACTAGACGTGCGCGGCGACGCTGGGTTGTTGGGGCTGAGGGCCGAAACCATGAACTCAGACGCTGTTGTAGGTATTTCCACCGGCGACCAGAATTGGGCCGGCGTTGCCGGACATTGCTACGCCCCGGATGGTAATGCGCTGTGGGGGCAAAATTTTACGAATGGAAAGGGAGGGCTTATCGGAGGAAAGGATTTTGCCGGCCTGTTTTGGGGCGGTGCCGTACGGATTACGGGCATCAGCCCGGTAGCCAGCGCCAATTTTGCGTATTTCACGCTTGGGCCTTTGCCTCCGCCTTTCCAGGCCCCGGTGTCTGAGGTGTACAACGGCAATACCCAATACAGCCTCTGGGCCGACAATGCCGTTCGGGGCTTGCAGTTTCAGGCCATGTCTGACCGCCGGATCAAAGACATCGTTGGTGTCAGCGATAGCCGCCGCGACCTGGCAACCCTGCTCCAAATTGAAATCACCGATTACTATTTTAAAGACCGGATCACCAAAGGCAATATGCCGCAGAAAAAAGTGATCGGCCAACAAGTGGCTGTTGTTTTTCCACAAGCCGTCGATTCGAACACACAGGAGTTTATTCCGGATATCCTGCAAACCAGCCGGGCCGACAACGGATGGATTGCCCTGGCCGGACATGGTTTGCAGGCAGGCGATATCGTGCGTTTGTTTTTTGGACAAAAACAAGTTGGACTGAAGGTCACGGAGGCTACAGTCAGTGGTTTCCGGGTAGATACCGCGCCCTCAGGCCCGGTTTTCGTGTATGGCCGGCAAGTGCGCGACTTCCATGTCGTCGACTACGAAGCCATTTCCATGCTCAACGTATCCGCTACCCAGGAACTCGCCCGCCAGGTAGCCAGCCTGCAACAAGAAAACGACGCCCTCCGGCAGCAATTCCTGGATTTGGAAAGCCGCCTCACGGCCCTGAACGCCCAACTCAACCCAAGCAGCTCCCTCAACAAATAAACCGCCCGTACCATGCCATACCCACTTTTTGCACGCCCCCTGCTACTGCCCCTGCTCCTGCTCCTCCCCCGCCCGGACCTGGCCGCGCAAAGTCTGCCCCTGCGGGTCGTTGCGGCCGCCGGCACCACCGCAGTGGTGGCGGCCTCCGGCGGCCAGGTGTACCAGTTTTTCTACACCCTTGGCGAACCCGCCATCCAAACCGCCCAGGCGGGCAATTTCCGCTGGCAGGAAGGCTTTTGGCAGCCGGACATCAATACCGCCACTGAAACGGTGGAGCTGCTGGGCCTTGCCCTGGATATCCGGGTGCTGCCCAACCCTTCCCGCGACCACTTCAGCATCCAACTGGAAGGGCCGCCGATGCCGCTGGCTTTGCGGTGCAGCCTGTTCGACTTGCTCGGGCGCCCGGTCGAAACCGCCCTGCTGCCCGCCGGCGAAACACAAGTTCAGATGGGGCAGCCCGCGCTGCCCGCCGGATTTTATTTTTTGCGGCTACAAACCCCCGATGGCCGCCTGATCCGCAGCGTTTCGCTGCAAAAAACCAATTGAGGCAAATGGTCGTTTTTGGAGAGGCTGTCTCGTAAGTACTTGGACCTTGCATGTTGGTCATTGGGCATTGGGCATCTAAATTTTTTAAATTTAGAATTTTCAAGCCTGCATTTGGGAATTCCCAATGTTCAATGACCAATTTTCAATGTTTACGTGCTAATGAGCCGGCCTCTTTTTGTTTTACGTAGCCTGCGCCTCATAAACTTGAAATACTTTTGCCGGAGAATACCGAACCACTTCACATTTTCCGGCCTTATACCATGCCCACCAAAGACGTCCACTATTCCGACTACCTTCAACTCGACAAAATCCTCAACGCCCAAACCCTCGAAAGCGATCTCCAGGGCGCCCCGGCGCACGACGAGATGCTGTTTATCATCATCCACCAGGCCTACGAACTGTGGTTCAAACAAATCCTGTTCGAGATCGACTCCATCGCGGACATCATGGGCCAGCAGGTGATCAACGACAACTCCCCCGAACTCCAAACCGTGGTGCACCGCCTGGGCCGCATCGAAACCATCCTGAAAGTAGCCGTACACCAAATTGATATCCTGGAAACCATGACGCCCATGGATTTCCTCGACTTCCGCGATTTCCTGCGCCCCGCCTCCGGGTTTCAAAGTTGGCAATTCAAAATCACGGAAGCCAAACTGGGCCTGCGCTTCCCCGAGCGTTTTGCGCAGGAATATTACATTTCCCAACTCCGGCCCGAACACGTCGCCCTCATCAAAAACGTGGAAGCCAAGCCTTCCCTGCTCGACCTGGTGAACGAATGGCTCGAACGCATGCCCTTCTTCGAGGCGCCGGAATATTGGGCCAACTATACCCCGCTGGCGCCGGTACAACCCGACAGGCACCCCTTCTGGAGCGACTATTCCGCCGTATACAAGCAAAGCCTGGTGGAAGGCGAACGCGCCAACCTGCAACCCTTCGAAACGCTGTTTTTTGACAACAACCCCGGCGCAGAGCGGCGCCTCAGCCCCAAAGCCTGCCGGGCTGCCTTGTTCATCATGTTGTACCGGGGCTACCCGCTGCTGCAAGCCCCCTTCCAACTGCTCAACAACCTGCTCGAAATCGACGAACAACTCTCCACCTGGCGCTACCGCCACGTGAGCATGGTCACCCGCATGATCGGTTTCCGCTCCGGCACCGGCGGTTCCAGCGGCCGCGACTACCTCAAAGGCGCCCTCGACAAGCACCATATTTTCAGGGAAGTAGCCGCCCTGTCCAGTTTCCTCATCGAACGCCGCCGCCTGCCCAAACTCAGCAAAGAACTCGAGGAGCGGCTCGGATTCTGAGGGAGTGATGCCGCTGGTTGACCTCGATTAAATAATAGCCATTTGTCTCATTTACTTAATAGTCCCTTTTAAAATGGCAAGTCTTCATCAGGGAATATAGAATTTATGAATTTTAAATTTATGCTTTCTTTAAAAAACGTACTTGCATTCCCTATAATTACCCTTATTTGGTTGGTGTTTGCAAGTGAAAGCCTATTAGCAAGGTCAATGGCATGATCATCCGGTGTTCCCTTATAGGCATTAACTAATAATATTCGATTAGAGTCTTCGTTTAGAGCTTGTTTTAGTATTTTATTGATATGGTCGTCCCAAAAACCGTACCCAGAGACTATAATTACTTTTGCTTTGATGCAGTACTCTCTAAACTCGTATATAAAAAACAAAAAAGGATCATAGGCGCGGATCTTTTGACGTGTGCCAAATATAATCTCATGCCTTTTAATTTTGACTGGGGATTTTCGAAATATTTTGTCAAGGTGGTCTCTTTCCCAATCAATAGAGCCATGAATTTTATACAAATAAATATCAGGATCCGCTTCTTCGTCACCAATCTTGAATTTAGACCAATGCCAGGCCTCATCAACTTCTCTCTCATTCCCAAATCCTCTCTCAATTTCACACATTACTTCTTTGCCGTCATGCTTAAATCTGTCGCAAACACTTTCGATACATAAGTCATAGTTTAAAGTAAATATCCTCAAAGGGTTATTTAGCTCTTTTTGAAAAAGAGCGATTTCTTGATAATATTTGGCTTGTACTTGATTGTCAAGAGCAATCCATCCGCGAAGGCTATCGATTATTAAATCTCTAAATTCAGTAATTGCATAAACAGTATAACCTACATTTTCAATAAACTCAATCCAACTTAATTGAAATGGTGAAAGCGGATGTTGTTTGTTTAATAAGAGTAGTAGTTCGTCTAGGATATTTACTAAATCTTCCACGTTTAGAGATTCACTAGAGACCTTAAAGACTTGGGCTTTGATGAAGTTGTAGAGGCCTTTGAATTTTTTCCAATCATACTCTAATTTTGATTCTATTTTTTCTATCATTTCAATTGTAATAGGGATACCTGCTTCTTGACTCGCACCAGCCCCCAATAATATTAAAATATCTTCTCTTTGTAGTTGAAAAGTCATGTGATTTAATTTTATAGAAACCAAGGCTTTAAACTGCTCGCTTTTAATTCAGAGTATCCTTTTTCTTTGAATGATCGAACAAAATCAGTCACTAGGTTACAGTATTGAACTGATATGGGAACTGATTTTGAATTGTAGGCTCTCCAATTCATTCCTGATAGGCTTAGCAATTCTTGTATAAATGAAACTTGGTCAAGGGTGTTGTTTGATTGATACATAAATTCGATAAAAATTGGCCCGCTGTACCTTTTTTTTGATTTTGAATCTGTAATTCGCACACCTTCGGCCCAAAGCAAGTGTTTGTTTTTGCCTATTTTTGCATAACTTCCTTCATATGGCGTTAAGTTATTCAAACTTTTATTGTATCCAAAATATTTGTTCTCCATATTTATTCTCATTAACACAAATTCTATGCTTGGGTTAATGTTTTCAACAGACTCTTTTACCTTTTTGATTTCATCATCAGTGATTTTAAATGGGGCGTGAATTGCAACTCTTGAATATTTAGAGCTTTCATTTTTTAAGACTTCTTCAACTCTACTTCTAAGTTTGGCTAAATAGGACTCTTTGGTTGCATTTTCCGATATTACGCTAATTGATTGATATAGCCCAGTGCTTTCTAGCAAAACCGAATATGCATAATACCTGTCAAGTTTTTTCTCTCCATTCAATAATTTGAATCTATTTGATTGTGCTAATCCTATTATTAACGTAGTTCCTGCATTAGGTTTGATGATCCAGGGCACGCCCCCAATTTTAGAAAATATTTGCAAGGAAAAATCTCTGACAGCGTATTTGTTTTTTAACGTATCGTAGTTAATAAATTGTACAGGAATGTTAATGCTGCAAAATTTATGCTTCACCATATAATACATCTCATTTTCATCTTCTGGATTGTTTTTTAATACTACTACTATAGAATTCGGTTTGCTATTACCTTGGATTTTTATTATCAAATTATTTACTTCATGTTCGTTGATGTCGACGCATCTATGACCTAAAAAATTAACTTTGATCTTAAAAATAGATTCTATTTCTTTTTTTAAATCTTCATAAAATGTGGAAATGATTATTCTTTCACTTTCTTTATGCAGAAAGTAAACGTTTGCTTCGTCAGTTACAGTAGAAAATGGTCCTATTTCACGCATTTTGTTCTGGTTTTCGACCTCAATGCCGCCTTTTACAAGAAATATTTTTTGGGAAAGAATTGTGCAGGGTATATCAGTTGTTCCGTAGAAATCAATCTCAGTTCCTTTAAATATATTATTATAATATAATCTTGCAAAATTGCGAATTTTTTCATACTTGTCACTATATAACTCAGTGTTGCTCCTTCCAATAGAATTTAGGCTAAGACTTAACACTTGAGTGCGGCGATTAAATTTGGAGCCTTCATTTTTTAAAAATTTATAATCAAAAAGGAGCCCAAATTTGCTATTTTCTTCTAAAAAATAAGGCTCAATCCATACAGACTCTCTGCCTTCGGTGTGAGATTTTAATATGAAATATACTCTTTTGTATTTTGAATTCAAGGGTATTTCATAATCACCTGAATCTAGTTTTGCGTTAACTGTCTTTTTTAGTAGCCAAAAAATATAACTTTTCGTAATCTCTTTATTTAAATCCTGACTGCAAGAAAACTCTTCTGAGTCTTCAAACTTTTCAAATGAAATGTAGTAGTTTTCGTATTCAATGCTCTTGTCTACTTGAGGTAGTCTACCCATAAAAACTTCTGGAAGTTTTATCGGTGCATTATTTGAATGTACTTTTTTCCGATATACCTTAAATAATAAATTTGAATTTATTAGCGGAGAGAAGTTTAAGGAGATTTTATATTCTTTGCTCATTTAACGAAAAATTTAATTAAAGTTTATTGAAGCGCTCCACTTCGGCAAGTTTAATCTTATCAATTTAGTTATAATAATAGAAAGATTGTAATTATATTGTCGTTATGATTAGGTCCTACTCCTAAGTCAACATTTGCTTTTTTTAGTAATTGCCAAATTTACTCCATAAATATCTAAACTCAATCTTTCCGGATTATAATTTTATTTAAGCCCAATCTATGTCATTGTTCACCTAAATCCTGAATAGGCTACAAGTTGTTTTAGGGCGAGGCTACTCCAGTACCTCATTATTTATCCCAAATCCCGCCACCCTGCTCCGGATCTCCGCCAATTTTTGTTCCTTCACCAGTACGCCATCCCGAAAGACGGGCTCCAACAACCCGCCGTCCGCTTCTTCCCAGGTACAAGCATCCTGCAGCACCAACTGCCCGCTGGCGTCCCGGTCGACCCGCAACAAGCCCCGCGCGCTGCGTTTGGCGCCGTCGTCGGTTTTGGGGTCTTTGAAAATAGCGCGGCCTTCGCCGTTCACTTCGCCGTAGGTGGCTTTCATGGCAAAACCGAAGGTGTCGCGGGTGACATACTGGTAGGTGTAGGAACCGATGCCAAATACGATGTTGCCGGAGGCAAACCCTTTTTCCGCCAAACCCGCGCAGATGGCCTGGCAGCGCTCCAGCGTGATGCTGTCGCCGTAAATGACGCCGATGTGCGGATCGAGTAATTTGTACCCTTTGGCGGTGATGCTGCCGCCGAAGGTTTCCCAAAGGCAGGCCACAGCGCCCAGGTGTTCGGGACTACCGGCCGGCGCCGAAGGGTCGCCGCAGATGATGTGAACCGGGTCGCCGGAGTCGGGGCGGATCACCACTTTGCCGGGGCGGTGCAGGATGGTGTCTTTCAGCCGGGGTATAAAGTCGGTAAGTACCTGCCAGAAGTCCCAGGTGTCCGACACGATCGATACGGGGCCCCTGGGGTATACCTCCTCGATCAGTCGGCGGAAGGTGCCGATCTCGTCGTTTTGGGTGCCCATACACATCACGGAGTGTTCAGTGGCGGGTACGCTGCCACCCACGAGTTCGTGTTCCGCATCGGCGCCGTAGTATTCTTCCAGCAGATCGATGGCCGGAATGGAATCGGTCCCCGTGAAACTCAGCAGGTGTCCGGCGCCGCTCAGCATGGCGGCTTCGAGGCCACCCATGCCCCGGAAACTGAAATCGTGGCCTTGCCAGTCGACGAAAGCCGGGTCGCTGCCGGTGTATTTGGCATAGTGATCCAGCAGTTTTCGGTACTCGGCGGCTGTGGTGGCACTGGTGCAGGGGAGCCACAGCGCGGCGGAGAGCAGGGTTTCGAGAAAATTGGTCAGCCAGAAAAACTCCGGCAGGGTGTTGTGAATGGTAAACATCGGCACACGCATGGGCACGCGGGTGCCTTCGGGCAATGCGCGGATATCGAGCGGCATGTAGCCCAGGTCGTGCAAGGCGGCGATATGTTCGAACGTGATGGCGCCTGGGCCGAGGTAGGTTTCGATGCGGCGTTTGTATTTGGCCAACACCGTTTCTTTCGGTTGCGCAAAGAAGTAGCGGTCGAAGTCTTCGATCAGGTACTTTTTAATCGCGTATTGGAGGCCGAAAAAAACGACCGTGTCTACGCCGGGCATGCGGCTTTTGCGTGGTGTGAGGTTGGCATACACCAGGGTGGTGCCTACGGGGTATTGGCTGCGGGGGTCTACTTTGTAGCCGTCGCTCAGATGAATCGGATTCATGTTTTTATGTGGTAGCGCGGCCTTCAGGCCGCCCGGTTAAAGGCCCTGCAGGGCCAAAATGATTAGCGAGGATGGAGTTGCGTCTGGGCATTGTTTAAAAACAGGCCGACATCAGATAGGGCATAAAAAACGCGTGCGCCGTGCTTTTGTACCAATTGCGCGGTCGCTTCGAGGCTTTTCCACTGGTGTTCGCTGAAGGCTTCGCCGTTATCTTGTTTCAACAGGCAAAGCACGGTTTTGGAGGGCTGGATGACGCTGTCTTCTACCAACTCGGCGATAGAAAAAACGCCGGTCATTTTTGGCGTGATGGTGTACAGGCAGTATTTACAAATTCTGCGCTGCCGTTGTTCTTCCAGTTGGTGTTCCGGGCTCCAATTGTCTGTTACCGGGTTGAAATAATCAATGCGCAACAGCGGAATGAGTTCGTCGCGCCATAGGGAGCCATTGCAGGTGCCGCCAAGAAAAACTTTGACTTGGGATAGGCTGTTTTCAGGTGGAAGGAAGTGGTGTTGCATCAGGACTAATTTAAACACAATCAAGTGGTTATCGAATGTTTTTATACCAGGCTAAAAGGCGTCGGGCGATGTAACCGGCAGCACCCGGACCTTGTCCGTTGTTGCTCCCTGGTAAAATGAATTGGTGGTAAACACCCGGTCGAAATGTGCCGTCACAGCCTCTGTGCCTTTGCTGAAAATACCATGGCTGACGGCCAGGTACAAACGGCCCGCGTTTTTGGCCCGCAGCGCCGCCGCCAGGGCGATAAAGGTGCCGCCGCCGTCGCAGATATCGTCCACCAGCAGGCAATCGGCGCCGGCCAGATCGTCTGAAAATACCTGTGCGCCCGACAATTGTCCCGTGCGGACATCCCGCGTTTTATCGCATTGCACCACGTGTTCCCAGCGCAGGGCGCCGGCCAGGTGGTGCATTTTCTTGGCCGAACCGGCGTCGGGCGCCACCAGCGTCAACTGCTTTGCATCCGGAAGTGCTGCTATGACCTGAGCGACAAAGCGGTGGTTGTTCAGGGCCTGACACGCGTCGAGCAGCGCCGGTGTCACCTCCGAGTGCGCGTCGAACACCGTCACCCGACTGAATCCGACGGCGTTGATCAGGCCGGCATATACTTTCACACTGAGGGGTTCGCCGGGCACCATCACCCGGTCTTGCCGCGCCGCCGGGAAATAGGGAATAAACAATTCGATGTGCTGCACGCCAAGCCGTTGCAGCGCATCAGCGGCCAGGAGCACGCGCAGCACATCGTCGGCGCTGCGCGCCTGCACGCTGATGCAGACCGGTTCGCCGGGCTTCAGGCTGCTGGGGTCGATTTTGAGGTGGGGCTCGCCGCCGCTGAAGGTGAAACTTTCGTACGGAAGGGCGGGCTGGAGAGAGAGGGCAGGGGAGAGGTTCAGGTATTTCATGGTGGCCAAAATTTTTAATTTGTGTAAATATTACGCAAATATAAACGTGCCAAAATCTTTGAAGCAAATTTATTTGCGTAAATTTTACACAAATAAATTTGAGCCAAGCACAACGGTTTGATTTTGAACGGATAATCCTACCCTCGCATATGGTTGGCGATCGCAACAGCGGCGGGCAGGCAGCCTAGATGGTTCGGATGTCGAACAAGAATCCTGTCTCTTTGAGGGCCAGGTACTTTTCCACGTCGAAGCGAAACAAGGCGCCGGGCCGGCCTTTGTGGCCACTGTGGTGGACGGTGGTTTCGGTGAGAATGCCGAAACTCAGGAACTTCTTCCGGAAGTTGCGCCGGTCAATTTTCCAGCCCAGGATGGATTCGTAGAGCTTTTCCAGATCGGAAAAAAGGAAGTCGCGCTCGAGCAGGTTGAGGCCGATCGGCTCGTAACTGAGTTTGGCGCGCAGGCGCTTCAGGGCATATGCCACAATTTGGGCATGGTCGAAGGCCAGGGCGGGGAGTTTTTCACAGGGAAACCATTGCGCATCCGCCGCATCGGTGGCCGCCGCCAGTTCGAACTGATGGGGATTGACCAGGGCAAAATAAGCAACCGACACGACGCGATTGCGCGGGTCGCGACCCGGCTGCCCAAACGTGTACAGCTGCTCCAGGTAATTGATGCCGATGCCGGTTTCTTCCTTCAATTCGCGCTCCACAGCCGCTTCCAGCGATTCTTCATACGAAACCTGCCCGCCCGGCAACGCCCATTCCCCCTCAAAGGGCGGAATGTTGCGCCGGATCAGCAGCAACTGCAATCGTTGGTCTGCATAACCAAATACAACGGCATCTACGGCGAGTCGGATAGCGGATGTCATGGGACAAAGATAGAAACGGAACCCTGCTGTTGTCCTTCCCTCCGGCAAAATTCAAAACAGGACCTTGATAAAAATCTGAAGGCTCCACAAGACCACCATCACCCCCACACCAATAGTCATCTGCCGAGTCGGGAGTTTGCCGACGAGCCGGGCAGCCAGCGGGGCGGCCAATAAACCACCCAGGATCAGGCCCAGGATCACCTGCCAGTGGTGGATGCCGATCACCGTAAAAAACGTGATGGCGCTGGCCAGGGTGATAAAAAACTCCGAAAGGCTCACCGAGCCGATCACGTAGCGCGGCGTTTTGCCCTTGGTAATCAGGGTGCCGGTCACGAGCGGACCCCAGCCGCCGCCGCCGAACGAATCCAAAAACCCGCCGGCGCCGGCCAGCCAGCCCACGCGTTTGATCTCCGCCTCGTCCGTTTTTGGAAACGCCGCCCGCCACAAGATGCGCACGCCCAGCACCAGCGTGTACACCGCCAGGATCGGCTTGATAAACTGCGAGCCCTTGCCGTCCAGCCACACCAGCAACAGCGCGCCGGTAATGGCGCCCAGGATACCCGGAACCAACAGCGACCGGAACAAATCCCGCTTCACGTTGCCAAAACGGTAGTGGCTGTACCCCGAGGCGCCTGCGGCAAACACTTCGGCCGTGTGGATCGACGAGGACATGGCTGCTGCCGGCACGTTCAGCGTCATCAAACCAATAGCAGCCGTGACGCCGTAGCCCATGCCCAACATGCCGTCAATCAGTTGCGCCACAAAACCCACTCCCAAAAACATCCAAAACTGGGGCTCCAATTGCTGGTGCAGGCCGGTCATCAGGATGATGTTGGCGATCAGCAACAGCCCGAAGGCCGTCAGGGCCAGGGTCGCCAGGCGGCGCCAGTTGCGCGCTTCCAGGCTCTCGATGGCCTCCGGCCGGAGGGCCAGCTTGCGGGTCAGGCGGTTCAGCACCTTCACCTTCCGGGCAAAATCGCCCTGCAGCGAGTTCCGGATCTTGTTCATGTGCTGCAACAACTCGTGCAACTCGTCGGGCAGGGTTTCCGTCAGGATTTCCTTGAGCCGTTTGGCGATGGTGGGCGATTTGCCGTTGGTGGAAATTGCAATTTTCAAATCGCCTTTCCGAACGATGGAACCCAGGTAAAAATCGCACAAGTCCGGCGTGTCGGCCACATTGGTCAGAATGCCCCGTTCCTGCGTGAGCACCCGGATAGAGCGGTTCAGCGCCGGATCGTCTGTTGCCAAAATGGCCACATGTTGCCCATCCAGGTCCGTCGGCGCAAAGGGCTTTTCGAGCAGGCGTACCCGCTCAAAACCGGCAGCAAAATCCCGGATATCCGGCAAAATGCGCTCCGCCACCAGCGTCACCGCCGTGGCCGGGCTATTGGTCAGCACAGCGCTTATTTTTTCCAAACCGACAGCCCCGCCGCCCACGATGAGCACCTTGAATTGTTCCAGTTTTAAAAAAATCGGGAACAGGGTATTGCCCGTGGTATCGGTCAGAATCCGGGTTTCTGCTTGTTCTTCCAAAGGGTGCATCGCGCGGTAGATTAACTCTTGGTTAAGTATGAAAATGTCCCCCCTGCGCCACCGGCCTGACCCATCCCTGGCGGATGCTGAAATCGCCGAAATGCTCGCCCGGGGCCCGTTGCAACGCAAATGATTCAAAAAGCGGCCGCAATTCCAGCAAGATACCAGCCTCATCGAGCATTTCGCGGTACAACTTGTTGAGCCGCTCGCCATTGAACGCGGCGCCCAGGTAGAGGTTGTACTTGCCCGGCGCGCGGCCCACGAGCCCGATCTCGCCCAAATAGGGCCGCGCACAGCCGTTCGGACAGCCCGTCATCCGGATGTTGATGGCCTCGTGTTGCAGCCCGAATTCCAGCAACAGCGCGTCGATTTTGTCGATCAGGGCCGGCAAATACCGCTCGGCCTCCGCAAACGCCAGCGTGCAGGTGCCCAGGGCCGTGCAGGCGATGGAGTGCAGGCGCAGCGCGGTTTTTTCCTGCTCGGGCAACAAGTGATTTTCCTCTAAAATTTTGTAAACCAAGGGTTTGTTTTCCTCCGAAATCCGGCAGATCATCAGGTTTTGGTTGCCGGTCAGGCGGAAATCGCCGTCGTGGATGGCCGCGATTTGCCGCAAGGCGGTTTTCAGCATCGCCGCGCGCGGCGTTTCGCCCGGCCGTTCGAGGCCATCGGCCACCCTGCCGCCTTCCACAAAGAGGAGCATGTTCCAGAAGCCGTCGTCGTTTTGCGACCAGCCGTAGCGGTCGCCCGATCGCTCGAAACGGTAGGGTAAGGCAGGCGTCAGGAGCAACCCGGCCCGGCGTTCCACTTCGGCTTTGAACACGTCCAGCCCCACCCGGTCGATGGTGTACTTGAGCCTCGAAAATTTGCGGTTTTCGCGGTTGCCCCAGTCGCGCTGGAGGGTCAGGATGGCTTCTGCCACGGCCAGCAAGTCCTTTTTCGGCACATAGCCGATCAAATCGGCCAGGCGCGGGTAGGTCTCGGGCATCCCAAAGGTCATGCCCATGCCGCCGCCGATGGCCACGTTGAAGCCCTGCAGCACGCCGTTTTCGGCAATGGCAATCAGGCCGATATCGTTGGCAAACACATCGGTGTCGTTGTCGGGCGGGATGGCCAGCGCGATTTTGAATTTGCGCGGCAAATACGTTTTTCCATAAATCGGCTCGTGGTCCGCCACCTCGGGCAGGCCCGGCACCGCCACTTGTTCGCCGTTGAGCCAGATTTCCCAATAGGCGGAGGTTTGCGGCGTGAAATGCCGGGAAATCTCTTCGGCGGCGGCGTGTACCTCGGCGTGGAGCCTCGAGTGTGCGGGGTTGGGGTGGCACATGACGTTGCGGTTCACGTCGCCGCAGCCGGCGATGCTGTCCATCTGCACACCATTGAAACCCCGGATGGTGGCTTTCAGGCTGCGTTTGCGCACCCCGTGCAACTGGATGGCCTGGCGGGTCGTGATCTTGAGCGTGCCGTTGGCATAGCGGTCCGACAGGGCGTCGAGCCGCAGCCACTGCCCCGGCGTCACCACGCCGCCAGGCACCCGGATGCGGATCATGTACGAATACAAGGGCTCCAGTTTTTGCAGTTTCCGCTCGCTGTCGAGGTCCCGGTCGGTTTGCTGGTAAAACCCGTGAAACTTGATGAGCTGGGTATCGTCGGCAGCAAAAGAGCCGCTGAGGGCATTGTCCAGGCTCTCTTCGATGGTGCCGCGCAGGTACCGGCTGTTTTCCTTGATCCGTTCGACGTCAGATAGCGCCGCTTTTTTTTCTGTAGCCATGGTGTGCGTTATCTCTCTTTTCGGAGATCGAAGTTGTGGAAATAGAAGATTCGAATAGTATGCTGGTTTCTGAAGGCATTGCCGGCCGGCAACTGTTGGTAGAGGTTCATGTAGCCGCCGTGCAGTTGGGCCTGCGGGGTCAGTTGGTAGGCCAGACCGGCAAAAAATCGGTTTTGGTCGAAGTAGTTGTACACGATTTCATCGCCGAAATTGACCATCAATTCATTGTTGAGCACGAGTTGCAAGCCGCCGGGCTCGAATCCTTTGCGCGTCAGCGGCACAAAGGCGGTGGTATTGAACCGGATGCGGTAGTTGAACAAATACCCCTCGCCGAGTTCGTTGTCGCTTTTGAGTTTGCGCCGAAAACGCTCCTCCAGGCGGATGGCGTTGGTAAACCTCAGCCAGGCGTAGCGGTTGAACCACTGTATCTGCTGCCAGGGGCGGTGTTCCGGCCGGCCGATATTGGCGTGGCCCTCGGCCGGGAATTGGTGCACATAGGCGTAGGCGGCCGTCAGCCGAACGTCGTCGTACAGGTAAAACGTCAGACCCGGCCGTATCAGCAACTGCCCGAGGGTGTTGACATACTGGTCGCGCAAGCGCAAATGCGCGTCGAACCACAGCCCCCAGCGCTGGTTCAGGCGGATTTGGCTGAAGGCGCCAAACCACGCTTGTTCGTCGGTGTCAATCGTTTTTTGGGCCGTGGCGCGCCACGGCAACAGGATCAGGACAAGCAGGGTAATGCTCCAAAATGACTTCATGCAAGTTCGTGTTGATGTGAAAAAAGGTATCTTATCAACTGCGAAACAATACCTTTTGCGGCGCTTGTGGGGATGGAATTTCGAAAATGACAGTTATAGACACCCCCCACAAGCCATCGAATACCTCAATATCTCAATATCCAATATCTCAATAAATCAAAGATTTGGATCACAGTGCCTCGGGTCAAAGGCCCTCATCAGCATCGTTTTTTACATCTTTACGTCAATCCCAAATCGTAAAACTTCTTGCGGACGGCAACCATCCAACCGTCCAACCTTCTAACCCTCCAACCTTCCAACCCTTGCCGTCCGCCATAAAGGTTTGAGATTCACTTCAAACATATGACTATCAGTTACTTAAGCATATTTTTCGTCTTCTTGGCCAAATTTTATCAAAGTAGAGCCAAACTAAACCATCATTTAGTTACA
>JADLDL010000274.1 GCA_020846655.1 Saprospiraceae bacterium
AATACCCTTCGTACAAGGCATAGCCGAGCAAAGGCAGGGTCAGCAGGCCCGTAATAACCAAGGTGGCACGCTCTGAAGGGTGCCGGAACACCCGGGGCGGGAGGGTGTAAATGCCCGGGTGGATATCAGTCCATTGCGTGTTGGTCTGGGGAATATCAGCCGCTGCTGGTAAGGTGCGCGCCGGTGTTGCCGGCACTCGCGCCGGTGGCGTTGCCGGGTGGGCTGCCGGCGGGGCATGCAGCGCTGCGGTAAGTGGCAAGGTCATGTTGTTCTCGAGGGCAAACTCCAGGTATCCCCACTGTGGGGCGCCGCAGTGGCTGCACTGTTGTTCGCTGTTGCGGGGCACCAGGTGGCGGCAGGATTTGCACACCAGGATGCGCCGCTGGCGCAACAGTGTTTCCGGGGCTTGCCCGCCGTATGGCAATTGGCAGGTCGTGCAGTGCAAGGCACGGTCGAGTTGGAAGCGGTGGCCACAGCCCGTACAGGTCGGTGTGGCAAGAAGTGTTGGCATCATATCGTATGGCTGAAAGGATGAAAGATGTGCGGTGCTTGGATGGGAATGGCCTCCGGCAGTTTTTCTGTAAACAGGAGCGTCCTTTGGTGTGGGTCAAGGTGGATGATTTGCCCGGTCGGCGCTGGTCCGGCTGGTTGCGCTGAAAACAGAACGTTTTTCAATTTTTGGCAGCCGTCCATGAAAAAAAACCAAAACAACACGGCATAGAACAGGATTTGCAAACAGCCTTCGCCGTCTTTGTCGGTCACGGCGCCATGTTGGAGCCGGGCGGCCTGGGGGCTTGTCGCAGCAGGGGCTGCTGGCGCTGGCGCCACCGCCGCTTCGGCTTTCAGTTCGCCGGTAACAAACTTGGCCATTTCGGTGGCCATAGCCGGAATCAGGCCGCCGTTCAGGGCTTTTTTAACCATTATTGTGGCGAACCCCGGGTTGCGCTGGTACAGTTGCTGATGCACGGCGATGGGGCCCGCGCCGGAGCAGTATTGTTCCAGGAAAAAAAGCAACTGCAACTGGTTGAGTGTAGGGCCGTCTATTGGTGTAAAATCATACAGAGACCGGTCCAGGTAGGCTGCCGAAAACTCGAACACCGGAATGGCGTATTCCTGTGCCTTGGCTTGTAAACCACCGGGCGCCGCCGGGTCGTGGCTGGGCCGCACCGATACCGGCGCACAGCTATCCAGGTCGATCAGGTAGAGTTTTTTGCGGTTTTTACTGACCCAAATATTTTGCTCGTTCAGGTCCGTCATCCAGTAGCCCCGTTCGGCCAGGCCTACCAGCACCTGCTGCATTTGGCGAAACAATGTCCGCGGCTCAGGCTTTGACGCAGCCGGAGGGTCGACCAACAGGTCAAGCGTTTGGCCCTGAAGTTTTTCATACAATACATAGTACACCGGCTGCTCCTGTTCGGTGTGGCCAACGCAATCATACACCAGCGGACAATGGGGCAGGGGCTGCCGTTGCAGGTCAAGCAGTAAGTCCCAGGCGCTTGGCGGCGCGCCGCTGAATCGTTTTGCCAAAACGGGCGTACCACCGATGACGGCGCTGCAAAACCAGTCGTTTTTGCGTTGCCAGGCCGGGTTCTGCGGCCCGAAGTTCGGGTCCCAGGCATGCGTCACCCCTTTGATGCAGACGTCGATCATCCTTTGGGCTGTTTGATTTGAACAAAAAGCAGGGTTTTATCGTCGAGCGTACCTTGCCGGATGCGGCTGATGGCCTGCCGCAACTCCGGGCTGCTGAAATCGGGGTCCGGGAGTTGCTGGAGCCAGGTCGCCATTTGAGCGCTGACGCCATCAGTGGCGGCAATGACGGTCCGAACGCCCTCGCCCGACACACGCTGCAAGTCGAGGCTGTCCGGATCGTTGAAATACAGCACGACGTCCTGTTCGTCGTCACTGAGTTGCAGGGCGCAAAACTGCCGCCCGTTGGAGGGCGGGATGTCTACTTGCCCGGGTGGGTGTACCACCAGGTGGCCATCTCCAACGATACAGGCATCCAAACGACCATCCAGTTGGAGTTTACCCAAGATGAAGTTGGTGGAACATTGTAGCCAGCCCGTTTGCTGGCGGAGCCGGTCGAGGAGTTTTTCTTTGTCGGTAGCCGAAATACTGCGCAGGCGCTCGGTCCAGTCGGCACGGGTTTGCTCCAGCGCTCGGTGCAGCATTTGGAGGGCCGTCTGTTCGGGGTTTTCGCCGGCCAGGCGGTTGAGTTGCCAGGCGATAGTTTGGGCCAGCAGGCGGCTCGAAAACACGTCGTGCCGCTGCTCGGTCAGCACGCTGTCGGCGTCCGAAGTGCCGTCCAGGCACCAGAAGAAGGCTTGTGTTCCAGCCACCACCACCCCCGCCGTGTCCTCTCCCATATCCATCTCGGTTGCCGCCGCGTCGGGGGCACCGGCTTTTCGGGGGCCGGCCGTGACCATGGCTTCGCAGACGAAATAGGGCTGTCCGTTGGGGGAGCCAGCCGGCACATCTGGCGGCATGGTCCAGGCGGGTGCACCGGCTGTGGCCTGGAAAGCCCGGCGATCCTGCCGCCGGATACGCAGGATCAGCAGCAGGACGAGCAGTGCAGCGGCCAGCAGGGCGCCGATCCAGTAGTAGTCGCTGTGGTCGGCGGTGGCCTGCCGCGCCGCTTTGCCGGGCTTGCCTGGGGGCTTGGGGGCCGGTTTTTGGGTGGCTGTGGGGGCGGTTGGCAAAGCCGGACGTGGTTTTTCTTTTTTTGCCAGTGCTTTTTTTGCTTTTTCGGGCAGGCAGTTTCGGATCAGGGTTGAACATTCGCGGGCAAACGAATCGGCGGCTTGGGTCGAGAATTTTTTGCCCAGGGCTTTTTGCAGGCCTTTTTTCAGGGTTTGGGCATAGCCATCCAGGTCTTCCGGCCGGGGCCGGGCGGGCAGGCGCGCATTTTGGAGCACCCCATGGAGTTTGGGCAAATCGTTTTGGGTAATGAGCAGCAAGTCATCGGGTTCGAGCAGCTTGTTGAATTTGTCGGTCCAATTGGTTTTTTTCTCCGGACTGAGTTCTGTCGAGTGTTGCACCATTGTGACGGCGGTGTGCCGCAGCAGGGCCATCCGGGCACAATCGAAACCTGATTGAGGGGCTTGGGCGTGCAAAAGCAGGCTGAAGAACCCGCCGAACAGGCAAAGTATCGTTTTTTTCATGGCTGGATGGGCTTAACGGTTGACGTGGACGGGCATACATTTTTGGCAGAATCCGCTGGCTCCAGAGGCCATTCTGAAAATATTTCTGAGGTTGGCCACTTTATCGGGCCGATCAAGGAGGAAAACTTGTTTCTCTTTGTGGATCGGGCAGGTCCCGGCCAGTTGGCGCAAATCATTGCACCCCGGGCCGCTGCCGGGGCCGATATACGTACCTAAAAGGAGATTCGGATACATGTCTTGGAAGGGCGATTGCAGGGCGCCGAAATGTTCCTGCTGGTGTTCGCCATCCGACCAGAGCAGGATGCGCATATTGGGGATGTTGATGGCGCCGCGTTCTGGCACCAATTGCCGGTGGATTTTGGGCCGAATGGGGCCTATGCCCTCGATCTGGCCGTTCAGGTAGGCGGCACAGGCCTGGTGCGCGAGTTCCAGTACGCCGTTTATATTGGTGCCGCCGCGCAGTTTGCCCAACTCGTCGAACAAATACCGGCCGAATTCACGGGCAGAGGGGAAGCGGCGGATGAGCCCGGCGATGCTTTCGGTGAACAGGGGTTCGGTGCGGTGGTCGAAGCCGATAGCGCCGATGTAGGCGTGTTCGCGTTCGCTGGTAGCAGCCATCGAAAAGATGGCGTTGGCGGCCAGGCGGGTCACCATTTCGGCCCGGCTGAGAAAGGGGTCGCCAAACTCGGAAGGCAGTTCCGGAAAATCCGGAAAGGCCATCTCTTCGAACATACTACCCGAGGCATCCATCAAAAAAAGGCAAAACCCTGCTTCTTTCGAGGAGCGGTCGCTGGGTGCGGGCCCTGCGGCCTGGCCATTGCTTTTGCTTGGCGCAGGAGCCTTGGCCTCCAGGATCATGCCCATGCCGTTGCCGGGGCAGGCTGCGGCCGCACACATTCTGTTTGCGGGCACCGACTGGCTGTCGTAGCGGGCATGGCATTCACAACATTCATAGTTTTTCATAACAAAATATAGTTAAACGGGCAAAGGAATAGCAGGCGGCATAAGGGCTGCGCCTCTACCGCCAAGTATTGAACATAAATTAAAACAGAGATATCGCTACCGTATGATTTTATTATTCAGGCGCCTGCTGAATAAATCATTTGTATTTCTACAGATCAAAAATGCAGTGTTATTTTATTAATAAAAAACGATATTCAGTTAATTAACCAGCCTGTAGCCGTACTTGAAAAAACATGCCCTGCCGGGCAAAAGAAAGCGGCTGAGCTTTTCTTTCGAAAAGATCAGCCGCTTGGAAACCAGCGCGTTGCGTTTTGTTGAATGTGCCGGCTACTACTACCCGGCATCGGGTGAGGGTGCTTGCTTCTGTGGCTCTCCATTGAATCGCGGATAGATATTTTTCAGAAACAAACCTTCTTCCGGCAGAATAGCGACGCCTTGCGTATCGATCTGTTGGGGATAGAGAATAGAGCCCTGAAAACCCAGGTATTCGTAGAACTGAGAGCGCAGGGTAGCATTGCTCAGGCGCTCGGCGGGGTTTCTGCGCAGGGCCACGCGGATAGCAGTTTCCACCAGTTTGTCGGTATCCCAATGCTCAAAATATCGTGTTTCGCCGAATCGTTCACCGGCCCAGATCGCCAGGATCACCCGGCGGGCACAGAGCAAGCGCATAAACCGCTGCCGGGTTTCGCTGTCAAGGCTTTCCCAGTCTACCTGGCCTTTGAGCAGGCTGATATTGATATCCCGGACTTTTTTCACAAGTTGCTGATCGATCTGGCATTCAGCGGGCATTTGGGCTGCCTGGCGCAAGTGGTGCAGCAGTTCCGTGGTATGTGCATTGCATTCGGCCTCCCAGGCCGGGTGCTTGGGGTGTTGCAGGTATTGTTCGAAAAGATGGAGGTTTTGCCGGAGTTTGCCGGCAGGGTTGAAGGTGTCCACAAAGGGTTCGGCCTGTAGAAAATCGAGCAGCCATTGCAGGGCATCGCCGGAGTATTCCAGGACCGCAATTTTTTGCTCCGGGTCGAAGGAAACCTGTGCCCAGCCGGCCAGCAGGTGGTAGAGCGAGGTGGAGGGCGCCGGGAGGAGGATTTTTTGAAAGGCTGTTGCCACATCACCCTTAATCTGCTGGACTGAGCGGAGCAAATCTTTGCGCAAGTCGTTGTTTTGGCAGAGTTGGGAGAGGCGTTTTCGGGCGATTTCCCGCAGGGCTTCCCGGACGATTTCTTCCAACTCTGTTTGGGTATCGGAGGCTTTGTTTTTGGCCCGCGTCTGGGGTTGGAGTTCGAGCATTTGCAGGTCTCCATTATTCTCCATCAGGTAGTTCGTAAACAGGACCAATTGGCATTCGGGGTATTTTTTGGATACTGCCAGGGCAAATACCAGACCACGTTGCGGTGAGGCCTCCACCACTAATTCATCGGGGGAAAGATCTTTTAATTCGGACAAATTGATATCCGTGATGATGAGGTCTACGGGCAAGGTCTGGTCTGGCTGGTTTCGGAGCCAGTGTAGTGTATGGCCGGCTACCTGTTCTGTGTGCAGGCTAAAGACTTGTTCGGCCAGCGCCACCCGGCGGCTTTGGTCGAGGTAGTCGCGGTATTGCGGGGTGGTAGGTAGCAGTCCGCAAATAGCCCGTAGTTGTTCGGCGGGGACGTCGTCGAGTACCAGAATTCTAATCATCGTTGGTGGTCAGTTCTTGTTTTGGAATTTTGATAAAAATATCCGCCTGCGGCTGTTGGGGCGCGCCGCAATCGAGTTGCCAGAAAGGATGAGCGCCAAAGCCGGCCATCTCGCTGAATCCTTGAAAATTAAAAACGGCTTTCACCGTGCGCAAGCCGCCGCGGTGGCGGGTCGAAAACCCGTCGGCTTCGCGGTCTTCCTGAATAAATTCATATGCAGGGAGTGAGAGCGGCCGGTTGTTCATAAAATGCAGGGCCGCAAACCCGGGTTCCTGTTCCGGGTACCAGAGGATGTCGATCAGCGGGTGCTTACTATCCGCATGGGCAACACTGTTGGCCAATAGATTGATAAACACGATGTACAGCATTTCGGGCGATACACAGACGAACAGATTCGCCGGCAGGCAATCAATTTGACGGCGCAGGCGGGCAATACCCCGATCCGGTTCCTGCAATGCGGCGATGCGTTCCGGGCCGATGCGCAGGCTATCCAGCGACAGGGCTATGGTATCCAGCGCCTCGTGCAAGGCCCCGGGAATGTGTACCGGGCGGCGCTGCAGGTCGGCGCCGCCGGCTTCCAGGCCAGCTTCGTGTTTCATCAGGTCCAGGCTGATTTGGTTCAAGCGGCCCATCCATTTGGCCTTGCCCGCCAGTTGTGTATTGATGTTTAGGGCGCGCTCCGGTTCGTTTTCCACGATAGGTCGGCGCTGGTCTTCGATCAATTGCTGCATGGCGCCAAATTCGCCGCGCAGGGTATGGTTTTGGTCGTAGTTGATTTTGCGCCACTGCGCATCGCGTTCTACTTTGTCGAATTTAAAATTGGCGGTTTCGAGCAGTATCGTGCTCATCAGGGTGCTGATTTCCCGGATTTTCAGGGCGGGAATGGCTCGGGCAGTTTTGATCAGCACGGCGGCGTTGCCGATGAGGGAGGCGGATGCCGGCCGAACGACATACATCCAAAATTCATTGTCCGGGTAGCGCATGGATTCGGCGCGGCGCAGCAGCAGTAGTTTTTGCAGTTTTCGGTGCTCGTCGTCGCTCAACTCTTTGTCGGACAAAGCCTTGAAAAAATGTTCCAGCGCCAGGCTGTCTGGAAAAGGTTGAGCCTGCGACAGGATCTGGTCCAGTTTCTGGCTGAGGGCTTCGGAGTTTTCAGTGTCTATTTTCTCCAGCATTCCGATGAGCTCGTCGGCATCCTGTTCGCTCAGGTGTATGCCCGCGAGGTTGAACTGGGGCATGAAGGCATACAAGGAATCCGATGCGGCAGGCGGCAAGCGGCGCCAGTGTGGCAGCCGGGGCCAGGGGCGCTGGCTGAAGATACAGACGCCCGACAGTTGTTCTTTATCGAACATAACCGCTGCAAAACTGCCGCAAACGCCTTTTTGGGTGGCAATTTCGATGTTGTTGGCGAAGCGTTCGGCCATTTTCTGATCAATGCTGCTCAGCCCCAAGAAAGCCGCCGGGTTGCTGCGGAGTTCGCCGACCCGCTCCACGAGTTTTTTCTTTTTTTCATGCCGGTACACGTACAAGGCGTTCATGTACAAGATTTGTCCGAAAACGGCTTGGATACGGTTGCCGACCATTTCGCCGCATAGTTTCAGGCCGTCGGAGGTGTCTTCCCATTTTTCGGTAGCCATTTTACGGACGATTTCATTGTGCGTCTGGTGGTCGTTGATGGGGATAGGAAAATCGGGTGAAAAGACATCGTCGAATTCGCGCAGGTCTTTGTCGCCTTCAAAATTATCCTTCAACATAATAGCGCCGAACAGACTGATGATGACGACAAAGATGCCCAAGACCAATGCTATATTAATCAAAGCAGCGTCCTGTAAATAGCCAGCCTTGATCGATAAATAACCAGCCAGCAAGCCGCCGCCGGCGCCGCGCCAGATATTAGGCACGATGGTAGCCACAAAAGTCCTGAAGCGCATGCCAAGAGCCTCTGCGCTATGAACGATCATGATCGCCCATGAACCATTGGAGAAGCCAGAGAGCATAACTACTCCCAGAAATACCCATAAGGAGGACGTGTCGGAGGCCAAGTACATTAAACCCAGAGCCAGCAATTGAAAGACCAGAAACAGAAGAATGATACGCTTCCTGTTTTTACACTTCCAACTCCAGTAGCCGGCAACCAGCAAGCCCGGAATCAGGCCGAAATACCGGCCCGGCGATTTGACCATGTCCACCGTAAGATTTGTTTTCAAGAAAGGGACAGGGACGTCGAGGACGTTCGGGAAGAAATCTCTGGCTTGGCTAATCAAGGTCGCCGAATAAAAATTGATGGTAATACCGATGAGCAGGATCGGCAGGATATCGCCAAATGCAGCATGCAAATGCTTTATCCATTGTTGCATACGACTCTGACTGTCGCGCTCCATTTCCTCCCGCAGTTGCATACTACTACTCTGGCTGTCGCGCACCATTTCTTCCTGCAAACGCGTGCGACATATCTTCTGTACACCAATATATCGAAACAGGCCGAGCAAGCCCAGTCCAAACAAAGCTCCAACCAGATATGTCAGATAAAAATGTTCTTTGCCAGCAACTATTCTGACAATGGCTGCCATAATCGGTCCGCACATACCAATTACACAAATGAGGGTGGCGGCTATCGTTCGGAATCTGCGCGCCAGTACAATCGAAATGAGGGTAATACTGAGCCCAATTCCTCCTGCCAGGCCACACGGGAACAAAACATTTCTGGCGCCGAAAAACAACCATTCTTTCAGATTAGGATCTATTCCCGAACTGGCAGGGTGTAGCAACAAGGTAATGCCTATACCAGATATAATTTGAACGGCCGTAGTCCAGACAATCGCTTGCCCCATGTTTTTGGCGGAGCGCATCGCATAAAGTCCCCAAATGACGCCAAACAACAGCATGAAAGAATAATCCTTGCGGGTTATCGCCGCGCCAATAGCATCCGGATCTGTGGCCGCTGGGTAAATGCTTTGAACCGTCTCGATCCGCAGGATCGAAAAAATCTGGAAATTGTAGAGATCCACAAAATAGGCCAATCCCAAGGTCAGGATCAATCGGCCATCCTGCCGCAGCAACGTGCGGGTCAGGGAGCGTAAACCATCGTTCTTCATGCGCCAAATATTTGCGATGAAGATAGAGGAGCGGCTCTTTATGTATAAGTTAATTTAGTTAAACAAACAACCATTCCACTGCCTTCGGGAATTCCTGCCCCCAACGGCCTTCGGTGTGCCGGCCATTCGGGTCCACCTCCAGCCGAAACTGGATGCGCTCCCGGCTGCGTTTTTCCATCACCTCTTTGAAGCGGTTGGCGTTGGCCAGCATGCCGGCGCCTTCCCGGCCGCCGGCGTACAGGTAAATGCGGGTTGCCGGGTAGGAGCCAAAGCGAAACGGCTCGTTGTATATTTTGGGCGACACCCAAAGCGAGGGCGAAAAAATCAGGAAACGCGAGTACACTTCCGGAAACATAATGCCGGCAAAAATGCTGATCAGCCCGCCCATGCTGCTCCCGCCGATGCCCGTGTGGGCCCGCTCGGGCTTGGTCCGGAAATTGTCGTCGATAAACGGCTTGAGGGTTTCCGTCAGGAAACTGGCGTATTCGCGGCCCAGGCCTTCGCCGAGTTTCTGCGTGTCGTAGGGCAAAAATTCTTTGATGCGTTCTTTGCCGCCGTGGTCGATAGCCACCACAATAAAATCGCCTTTGCCGCGCTGCGCCAGGGCGGCGAGTTGCTTATCGACTCCCCAGGTGCCAAACGGCGCGTCGTTTTCAAACAAATTCTGACCGTCTTGCAGGTACAACACCGGATACCGTTTGCCCGATGTCTCATAGTCCCAAGGCAACAACACGGAAATACGGCGGCGGCGGCGCAGTTGCGGCAGGTTGAACCGTTTGGAAATCACCTGAATTTCAGGGTAAAACTGTGGGTCGTACCAATCGGCGTGTTTTTTCCAGTTTGGCACGGTATCCGTCACTTTGCCGCGGGGCACTTCCATACGGCGGTTGGTGGGCGGATGGCCGTCGGTGCCCAATTCTTCGCTTTCCCAGCCGCCTTTTACATATTTGTATTCGAGCGGCTCGCTGAGCGGCAGGGGTTCGGCAAAGGTGTACTGGTAATGCCCTTCGGCAATTTTTTGCATACGAAAGCGGTTGTCTTTGGTCGTCCAGCCGTTAAAACTGCCGGTTACAAAAACAGGTCGCGTATCATCCGATTGTGTAAACAATTCAAGGGTGAGCATAGATCGCTGCAAAAAATCAATCGCGGCGCCAAAGGCCGGAGCGGTCGCAAACATCAGCAAAAAGCTTAGTACGGTGTATGGGGTCCAACGCATTTGGAACGATTCAGAACAAGGATTGTGCCGGATCGTTCATTTCCC
>JADLDL010000275.1 GCA_020846655.1 Saprospiraceae bacterium
CATCCCGGTAGGCGATGCGTACGCGGAGGAATTTTACCGGAAACTGCCGGAGTTGTGACAAGACGGTGAAAAAGGCAAAATGTAAGATGTAAAATGTAAAAGTCAAAAGGGTGTCGACGGGACGGGCTGGATTTGGTTTAGAAAACGACGTCTTCCAGCCCGTACCACCAGGTCACCCTTTTGACTTTTACATTTTACATCTTACATTTTGCCTTTTCTCGCTCCGCCGTTGCTGTTGGCGGGGGACGCCAACAGCGGCAACAAGGGCTGGGATTTGGTTTAGAAAACGCTGTATTCCAGCCCATACTACCCAGGTCACCCTTTTGACTTTTACATTTTACATCTTACATTTTGCCTTTTCTCGCCATCTCGTCACAACTCCGGCAGTTTCCGATAAAATTCCTCCGCGTACGCATCGCCTACCGGGATGTTTTTGGCACCGATAAAAATCCGGTTCCGCTGGATCAGCGTGATGTGTGCCAGTTGGACAATGAACGACCGGTGCACCCGCACGAAAGCATCGGCCGGCAACACCTCGGCAAATACGCCCAGGTGGGTCAGGGTCAGCAGCGGCTTGTCGCTGCCGGTGTATACCTTGACATAGTCGCCCCAGGCCTCCAGCCAGCGGATTTCCTCCAGCCGTACCTTCACCAACTGGTGTTCCGATTTGATAAAAATAAAAGCCGGCGGCGCAGCAGGCGCCGGGGTTTTGCCCCGGGCCTCCACCCAGTCCAGCGCTTTGTTTACTGCCTTGGCAAAGCGCTCAAAATCATAGGGTTTGAGGAGGTAATCGACCGCATCCACGTTGAAGCCCTCCACGCCAAACTGGCGATAGGCCGTAGTGAAAACCAGAGCAGGCGGCAGGCTTTGCAAGGTGTTGAGCAACTGAAACCCACTCAGGTCGGGCATCTGGATGTCCAGAAAAAGCAGGTCGACGGGTTGCTGCTGGAGGTAGCGCATGGCCTCGAAAGGGTCGGTAAAGGTGTGGCGGAGTTGCAGCTGCGGCAGTCGGGCAGCATAGTCGGCCAGCAATTCGAGGGCAATCGGCTCGTCGTCGAGGGCTATAGCGTGTAACATTCAGGCCAATTGAAGGGTGAGCAAAACAAGAAAGCGGTCTTCCGGTGTATCCAGTTGCAGCGTGTGCCGGCCCGGGTACAGCAGTTCGAGCCGGCGGCGCACGTTTTGAATGCCAATGCCGCTGCGTTGCTCCAGCGTTGCGGGCGCAGGCAGGCGCTGGTTTTCAACCCGGAAATGCAGCGTTTTCCCCTCGATATCGAGTTGAAATACCAGGCTGCTCTCCCGGTGCGAACTCACTCCGTGCTTGAACGCATTTTCTACAAAGGGCAACAACAACATCGGCGCAATCTGGCAGCCCAGGGGCTCGCCCCGCAATGTCCACTCCACCTGGGTTTTCGGCGTCAGCCGAAGGCGGTGCAACGCAATAAAATCCTGCATATGCCGGATTTCTTCTTCCAGCGGCGCCAACTCGGTATGCGTATCCAGCACATAGCGCAGGAGATTTGACAATTGCAACACCGCGCCCGGCGTGCGTTCCGATTTCTGGTGCGCCAGGGTGTAAATCGTATTCAGTGTATTGAACAAAAAATGCGGGTTGATCTGCCCGTGCAGAAACGAAAGTTCTGTTTTTAGTTTTTCATTCTCCAAATCCCGGCGCGCCTGTTCACTTTGAAACCAAGCAACTGTCATCCGGTAGCCCAGGCTGGCCAGCCAAAAGATCAAAAACGCAGCGACCATGCCGAAATACCGCCGTTCCTGAAAAATACTGCCTTCCGGAATCCAACCCGATTCCACCAGGCTGCGGATAGCCGACACGATCAGCGCCAAACACAGGCCGACGCTCAAAAAATACAAACCAAAACGCCGCTTGTGCAAGCAGCGCGGCACCAACACCCAGGCGTTGAGGTAGAAAAACGCGATGAGCAAGCCCTGGAAGGCCAGTACGATAATCCAGTTGTCGCCCTCAATGGGTTCAGCAAAAATTGTCGGCACCGCCGCCCCGGCAAAAAACAACTCGCGCAGCACAAAAGGCAGGCTCGTAACGCCCAGCCAGGCCAATACATGCGCCAGCATTTTGCCCGCCTTGGTTTGAAAAAACCAGTTCATACCGATGGTTTGTACGTGTAAAAAACAGAACCCACAACCCCTACCGGCGCCTACCGAACCACTACCGTACGGGCAGAGACCGCCTGTGCGCTGAAATACCCAAGCGCCCCGCCCTCAAACATACTGGCCGGGTTGGAAGGCGTTGGGCTTTGGTTGAGCCCCAGGCCCGCCGCCTGGCTCAGCACGTAAAAATAATCATACGCCGCCGGTGCCACACTGTGCAATTCGAGCCGCAAGGTATCGCCGGTTTGCAGATCGAAGTTGTCCGAACGCAAAGGCCGGGTAATGCGCTGGCCGTCGCGCAACTGGTCGTCCAAGGTAAAAAATCCGGGCAAGGGCCAGCCCTGCCGTTTGGCCACAAAAGTATAATAATTTGCCTGCCCGGCCGGGTCGCGAAACACCAGCACAGGCACCAGGGCGTCGCCGCCCCGCACCGACTGGCGTTCGGTGTAGGCTGTGTCCAGGGGCACAGGCTGTGGCAGGGTGGATTGGGCCGTGTAGCGCTGGCCACCGGTCTCCACGGCCAGGGTGTAGGTCACGCCCGGCTGGCCCTGCAGGTGCCGGGTGGCGTACAGGCCCGGCGTAGTTTCTACGAGGGTGTCGGCACTGCCATCGCTGCCGCTCAGGTACACCTGCGCTGCGCCAACGGCCGGCCACTGGTTGGGCTCGTCGAAGTTCAGGGTTTCAGAAAGTTGGACGTAGTAGGGGCCGGGCAGGTTGTCGACGTAGCCTTCGATCACCAGTTTGGGATCGGCGGTATTCAGGTCGAGTTCGATGACTTCGGTGCAGCCACCGGCCAGCAGGGCGCCGGAGAGAACAACAGCAAATAAAATGTGGCGTGTCATGGGTGGAGACTGGGTTTCAAAATTTGAAATTATAAGACACCGAGGGCACCATTTTGAACAAGGCGGTGCGCACGGCTTCGGTTTTGCTGGGGTCGTAGGCATCCTGCTCAAAGGTGATGGTGTAGGCGTTTTCCCGGGCATACAAGTTGTAGATGGAAAATGCCCATTCCGATTGCCAGCGTTTGCCGGGCCGGCTTTGCCAGGTTGCGCCCAGGTCGAGCCGGTGGTAGTCGGGCATGCGGTAACCGTTGCGTTCGGTGTACAGGAAAACGGTGTTGTTGTTGATCGAATATTTCCCGGAGGGAAACGTAGCGGCGTCGCCGGTGTAATACACCCAATTGGCCGATACCGACCAGCGGGGACTGATTTGGTACAGGGCCACAATAGCCAGGTCGTGGGTCCGGTCTTGCCGGGCCGGCCACCAACGCCCCTCGTTGACATCGGCAAATTGCCGCTCCGTGCGCGACAGGGTGTAGGACACCCAGCCCGTCAGCGCGCCGGTTTTCTTTTTCCAATACAGTTCCAGGCCATAGGCCCGGCCCTTGCCGTAGATCAGGTCGGCTTCGTAGTAGGGGTTGCCGTAGAGATCGGCGTCGTTGCGGTAGTCGACCTCCTGTTGCAGCCATTTGTAGTAGGTTTCTGCCGAAAACTCCCACTGCCCGTCGCCAAAATTCTGGTACCAGCCCAGCGACAGCTGGTCGGAAATGCCGGGAGGAATGTTGTTGGTGGCGGAGGTCCAGCGGTCGGTGGGGTTGCCCGGCGTGGAATTGGAAAGCAGGCGCAAAAACTGTGCGTTCCGGGCATAACTGGCTTTTATGGAATAGGAAGGCCCCAGTACATACGAAGCGGACAGTCGGGGCTCCGGAACGGCATAGGTTTTTACAATCTCATGGCGCGCATAGGTTTGGGTATTGCTGCGCTGACCGGCTGCGTCGAAGGTGAAAAAATCGCCCGGCCCGAGCACTGAAAATGCATCCACGCGCAAGCCGTACGATACCTTGAGCCGCTGGCCGGCACTCCATTCGCCGGCCAGCCAGGCGGCATTTTCCCAGCCGTAGCGGTCCTGAAATTCATTGCCGCTGAACACGGCCGTATCGGCTGCCAGGATCTCCCCGGGCGTGATGGTGTGGTAAATGCTGTTGAAACCGGCCCTGAACTTGTGGCTGTTGCCGGGAAACCACTGCCACTCCTGTTTCAGGTTCCAGTCGCGGATGTTGGACACGATCGAAAAGTCGTTGTCGCCGGCCCGCACATCTACTTTAAAATCGTATTGACTGAAAATCAGGGAGGTATTGGAAAACAATTGCGGGTTGTAGAGGTGGTTCCAGCGCAGGGTAGCCGTGGCATTGCCCCAGTCGATCCCAAAATTTTCGCTCTGGCTGAATACATCCCGACCGAGGTAGCCCGACAAAAACAAGCGGTTGCGGTCGTCGATCCGGTAGTTGGCTTTGGCGTTCAGGTCGTAGAAATACAGCGTGTTTTGTCGGAGATCTTCGTCTTTGGAGAGGTTTAAAAATAAATCGGCGTAGGTGCGCCGTCCGGTTACCAGAAAAGACCCTTTGCCCGGCACAATCGGGCCTTCCAGGTTCAGCCGGGAAGCGATGAGCCCGATACCGCCACTGCCGTGAAAATGCTGATCGTTGCCTTCGTTCATTTTGATGTCGAGTACGGAGGAGAGGCGCCCGCCGTATTGCGCCGGCTGGTTGCCTTTGTACACCGTCACATCCTTGATGGCGTCGGAATTGAAGGTGGAAAAAAAGCCGAGCAGGTGCGAGGCGTTGTACACCGGCGCTTCGTCCAGGAGTATGAGGTTCTGATCGATGCCGCCCCCGCGCACGTAAAACCCGGAGTTGCCGTCGCCCGCCGATTTTACACCCGGTAGTAGTTGGACGGCTTTTAAAATATCCCGTTCGCCAAACAACACGGGCAGGCGGTTGATGTCCCGGACGTTTAGTTTTTCCACCCCCATTTCTGTGCGCGACAGGTGTTCGCCTGCTTTTTGGGCCTGCACCACCACCTCCCGCAGGGCCATGCCCGAAGACAAACGCAGGTCGAGCGCCGTATTTTTTTGCAAATCCAGCACCTGACCGATGCTGGCGTAGCCCACGTATTGGGCTTCCAGGTGGTACGAGCCGGCGGGCAGCGTGAGGGAAAAAAAGCCGTATTCGTTGCTGACCGTGCCAAAAACGGCGGCGCCGGTCAGGCGGAGGGTGACGCCAATGAGTTCTTCGCCGGAGGCGGAATCGCGCACCGTGCCCGAAAGGGTGTACTGGGTGTCCTGTGCCGGCAGCAGGAGGGGCAACAGCAGCAAGGGGAGCAAGCATTTTTTTAACATGAAAAATGTGTATCGATGGTTCGACACAAAGCAAGTGGCCCGGGCTTGGGGAAACAAGCCGGATCGGTGAACCCCGGAAATTCATCGGTGAACCGCTTCTGTCTTTTTAATGCGGAAGCATACAATTTCGAGCTGCTTGAATCGTCCGCTAGCCATAGCGGCTTGAGTCTTTTTTGGGTTGGTGGTGGTCCAACCAAGTCGAGTGCCGCTTTTCACCGCGCGGGCGATCCGGCGATCCGGCTGGGACCGCGCTGCAAACGGAACTTTCTTATGAATACCAGTGTCTTTGTTTTCCAAACGGATATTCACTCGTCGCGCGAAGCAGTGGTGGTGTGCCACTATATGCAGGCGCTCGATGGGGTCCTGCGCTGCACCATTGATCTGGACGATTGCGACAAGGTGCTGAAGGTGGAAGGGAGCCCGTATTGCAAAACAACTATTGAACAATCGGTGAGCGCTCTGGGCTTTTTTATCCGGGAACTGCCCGACTAATCTGACGAAAGGGGAATGCAACAAGAAAAACTTTTTACGCCGTACCAGATTTTCCTGATCGCTATACTGGCGTTCCTGCAATTCACGATCATCCTGGATTTCATGGTGTTGTCGCCGCTCGGCGCTCAACTCCTGCAGGAATTGAGCATCAGTACCCAGCAATTCGGCTGGGTGGTATCGGCCTATGCGTTTAGCGCCGGCGCAGCGGGTTTGCTGGCGGCGGGCTTTGCCGACCGTTTCGACCGCAAGCGGATGCTGCTGTTCTTTTACGCCGGTTTTATTGCCGGCACGTTTTTGTGCGGCATCGCCCCCAACTACCATTTTTTGCTGGTAGCCCGCATCGTTACCGGCTTGTTTGGGGGCGTGATCGGCTCGGTCATTTTCGCCATTATTTCCGACCTTTTTTCCATGCAGGTGCGGGGCCGGGTCATGGGTTTTGTGCAGATGTCATTTGCCGTCAGCCAGGTACTCGGCATTCCGGTAGGCTTGTACCTGGCGAATGGCTGGGGCTGGCACGCGCCGTTTTTGCTAATCGTGTGGTTGAGCCTGCTGGCCTTCGCCCTTATCGTTTGGAAAATGAAACCCGTCAAAGGGCATTTGGATCTTCAGGCCGGGCACTCAGCGCTGGTGCACCTGCGCAATACCCTCACCGAATCGCGCTACCTGAAGGGCTTTGCTGCCACGACGCTCCTGGCTACCGGCGGCTTTATGCTGATGCCTTTCGGCAGCGCCTTTGCTGTACACAACCTCGGCCTGACGCTGGCGCAATTGCCGCCGATCTACATGGCTACCGGCATTTGCGCCATGCTGGCTGGCCCTTTGCTGGGTCGTTTGAGCGACCAATGGGGCAGTTACCGGGTCTTTGTGGCCGGTTCGTTGTTGTCTATGCTGATCGTCGTGGTCTACACCAACCTGGGCCTGACGCCCCTCTGGCTGGTAATTCCCCTAAATATTACCCTGTTTATTGGCATTACCTCTCGGATGATCTCCTCCTCCGCCCTCATGTCGGCGCTGCCCGATCCGGCAGACCGGGGCGCTTTTATGGGTGTCAACTCTTCCGTCGCCCAACTTTCCGGCGGGATCGCTTCCGCTGTGGCCGGTATGATCGTGGTACAAAAAGAAGGCGGATTTCTGGCACATTACGACACGCTGGGCTATGTGGTGGTGGCCTCTATGGCCATCGGCATTGGCATGATGCTCGGCATTCACCGCTTGATCCGGGATCGGCACCGGGAAAAAATGGCGGCCGAGCCGGCGCCGAGCGTTCAGGCGACGCTGGAAGAAGTGGCGGCAGGGTAGGCGCCTGCATTTACCGGTGGCGGCACTAAGTATTGGTTAACAAGGGCTATGGATAGCAAAAGGGTGGCTTTTCGCAGGAAAAACCACCCTTTTTTTGAACACATTCCAGGCCAACGCGGCTTGGTTCAGGCCGGCACAAAGGTCCGGATCAGCGATTCGAACAAGCCCCGCCCGTCGGTATTGCCGAGTACGGCTTCTGAGGCGCGCTCCGGGTGCGGCATCATGCCGAATACATTGCGCGTCGCATTGCAGATGCCGGCGATGTGCCGTTCGGCGCCGTTCGGGTTGGCGCTGGCGCTCAGTTCGCCGTTGGGCGTACAGTAGCGAAACAGGACCTGGTCGTTGGCTTCCAGTTGATCGAGTGTCGCCTGTTCGGCATAAAAACGACCTTCGGCATGCGCGATCGGGATTTTCAAGGCCCGGTTCAGGTCCAAGCCGTCCGTGATGGGAGAGTTGTTGGTGACCGGTTTTATCCACACATTGTCACAGATAAACTGGAGGTTGGCGTTGCGCAGCAACACACCGGGCAGCAAATGGGCTTCGCACAAAATCTGAAACCCGTTGCACACCCCAAACACCAGCCCCCCGTTGGCGGCAAAGGTTTTGACCGCTTGCATGATGGGCGAAAACCGGGCAATGGCCCCGGCCCGCACATAGTCGCCATAGGAAAAACCGCCGGGCAGCACAACGGCGTCCAATTCGGGCAGTTCGGTGTTCTTGTGCCAGAGTTTGACCACTTCTTGGCCCATAACATCGCCCAGGACATGTACCATGTCATCGTCACAGTTGGAACCGGGAAAAACAATTACGCCAAATTTCATCGAGTAAGGCTATAAAATTAGTGAGGTTGATTGTTCAATTTTAAATTACATAAACATCAGGTAAAACACCGCTGCCAGCAAAACCAAATGTAAGACTTCCGCCATAATCGCATTGCGCAGCGATAAAAATGCATAGGCAAAAAACATGGCTACGGAGGGCATCAGGAGCAGGAAATACTCGGGCCGCAGACCACCGTGAATAAGGGCAGCCACCAGATTGGCCAGTAAAAACCAAAACAAAATGGTAATGTATTTCTGTACCTGGATCAGTTTTTTAAAATAATACACATTAAAACCCAGGACTACAACCAACAACATCGCCGCGACCAACCCAAATTTCAACTGCGTAGCCAGTGCATGGCCGCTGAACGAAAACCAATTGATAGCCAGCCCTTCCCTGAATTGACTTACCCAAAAAGCACCCGGCTGATCGAGCCAGAAATACAAGGTGAATCCCAGGAAAACCGGCACAAAAATACCGGTCATAAAAATGACTTGCTCCCGGGCAGAAAACGAACGCAGGTTGAAAAAACCCATGAAGGCCGGCACCAGGCACCAGGCGACCGGCGGGTGAAACAGGCAGCCCAAACTCAGCCAGAACGCTGTATCAAAAATAGCGCCGAACGCCAGGTTTTGTTTGTACACCCCATACAAGCGCAGGAGCGCAATTGGAATAAAGGTAGCGCCCAGCAAGGCCGGCGATAGAAACTGAAAATCCGGTATTGACGAAGCCACCAGGGCGTACATCAAGCCGGGAATCCAGTTCCGGTCGTCCATCATCCGGTACCGATCCGCCAACAGGTTCAGCAAAACCGCCTGCCCGAACACGAGCGCCGTAGCCGCCAGAGCGGATAGTTTCGGGTTGGTGATGGCCCAGCCCAACACATCGCCAAACAGCAAACCGCCCCTCGAACTAAGGCCTTCCGGCATCGGTACCCAGCCCACCATGGCGGGCAGGTGCAGGATGACCACATACAGGGCCAATTCAAGGGAGGTGGTCGTTTGATTGTTGCGAAATAAGGCTAACACGATGCTGGTTCAGTGAAAACGATGTGTGGCGGCGAAGGTCCGTAAAACAGCCGAATGGGCCAAGCAAACCCGGCTTATCCTTTTCCGGTATGTACCAGCCGCAGGGTTTGACTCCGGCTACCCGGCACGCGCAACACGATCCAATACAAGCCCGGGGGCCAGGCACTCAGGTCGATCGGTAGATGGTACTGCGCTTGTTTATCCTGGTATCGCTCTTCGATCAACAATTGCCCGAACGCCGAGAAAACCTGAACCTGCAGCGGGGCGGCATCCGGCAACGCTACCCATAGCCGACTGTAACCGGCTGCCGGATTGGGCGCCAATACGGCCCGTATCGCATCGTCCGGCGCACCGGTACTGGTGAAGGTCCCAACGGGAATACCGAGTTCCAGCGTGCAGTCATTGCCGTCGGTCACCGTCACCCGGTAGAATCCGGCCGCCAGGCCCGACGCCACCGGCCCCGTTTGGTTGCCGCTTTTGGCGTCCCACTGGATCTCATAGGGCAGTATGCCGCCCTGCGGATTCAGGCTGATCGACCAGCCGCTGAGCAGGGAATCCGCTGTCCAGGGCGCACTGATGGCCGTAGCCGGCTGAAGAAGATTGAAATTCCAAAAATCAAAACAACCGGCGCCATCCGATACCGTCAGCCGGTACAAGCCCGCCGGAACATTGACCACAGCGGGTGAAACGGCGCCATTGCTCCAAAAATACTGGTAGGGTGGTGTGCCGCCGGCAATATTGGGCTGAATGCCTCCCGTACTGTCGCCAAAACACCAGATATCCATCAGCACTGTATCGGCCAGCACCAGGCCGGGCGCCAATTGCTCAATGGTGAACACGGGCGACACCAGGGTGCAGCCCAGGTTGTCGGTTGCCGTCAATTGGTACATGCCCGCCCCCAGGGCACTGAGCGAAGCGGTGCTCGCCATATTGCTCCAAAGGTAATCGTAGGGCGATACGCCGCCGCTCAGCGTCAGTTGAATGGCGCCTTCGTGCTTGCCGCAGGGGTCCGGTTTTACTTGTTGTACCGCCAATTGCAAGGCGCTGGCCGGTTCGTGCACCACCGCCACCGGCGAAACCACTGTACAACCTTGCAAGTCGGTCACCGTCACCCGGTAATTTCCTCCCGCGAGCAGGTTTGCCGTATCCTGGTACATACCGGTATTCCACAGGTATTGGTAGGGCGGCAAACCGCCCGACACGTCGATGATCACCCGGCCACTGGAGTCGCCTTTGCACACCAGGTCGCGGATTTCAGTAATTTTTAACAACACATTCGGGGCTTCTTCCACTTGCAACACCGGCGAGGCCACCGTACAGCCCATTGCATCCGTAACGGTCACCCAAAAGTCGCCGCCAGACAATGCTTTGGCCGTATCCACCGCCGCTACCACATTGTTGTGCAAGCCGATCGGCGGCGACCAGGCGAATTGGTACGGCGGCATACCATTGAGTACCCGCACCGCCAATTGGCCATCGCCCGCGCTGTTGCAGGATACCGGCTGGACGATCACGGGTTCCAGTATGAAATTCACGGCCTGGTCAATTACCATCAGATCGCTCAGCACATTGGCGCAGCCGGTGGCGTCCAGTACGGTCACCGAATAGGCGCCGGCCGGCAAATTAAACACGTTTTGTGTGGTGGCTTGCGTACTCCAGATATACGAATAGGGCGCTATGCCTCCGCCCACCGCCAATTGGATATCGCCGGTATTGACCCCGAAACAGGGTATGTCGTGTACATTGGCTTGGGCCGTCAGGGCCAGTGGTTCTGTGATGCTGACGGCCGGCAGCACCGCCGTGCAGCCGTTGGCATCCACCAAGGTGAGCGAATATTGGCCGGCCGGCACTGCCGGCAAATTTTGCGTATGCGCCCCATTGCTCCAGTCGAACAGATACGGTGGTGTGCCACCGCTGGCCCGGATGCTGACACTGCCGGTGGGCTCGCCTGCACAAAGGGCATTGCGAAGTTCCAAAATGGCAATACTGATCGAGGCATCGGGTTGTTCAATTTCAATGGTGTCTTTGAGCGAACACATCCGGGCGTCGCTAACCTGGATCACATAGGCCCCGGCTGCAGCAGCGCTCAGCACCAAGTCGCCCGGCACATCGTTCCAGGTGCTGCTCAGGTTCCCAACAGCTCCCCCGACACTCACGGCGACGTACCCCGTCTGTCCGCCCCGGCACCCTACATGTGCCAGGCTGTCTATACTCAGGCTCAGCAATTGCGGCGCCGAGAGCACAATGCTCGGGCTCGCCAGCGTACAGCCTTTGGAATCTGTAATGGTGGCTCTGTAGATGCCGGCGCTGAGGTTGGTGTTGACAGCGCCGGAGGTATTATTGCTCCATTGAAATTGAAACGGCGCCTGCCCGCCAGACATAATCAGCCCAATGCTGCCGTCTTTCGAACCGATGCAGGTAGGGTTTTGCTTTTGTGTAATTTCAATTTGCAAAGAACTGGGCTGGCTCACCACCCCTACCCACTCCGCCGTACAGCCATTGGCATCCGTTACGGTGACGATGTACAAACCGCCGGTCACCAGGCCCAGGTTGGCGCTTGTTGCACCGGTGTTCCACAAATAGGAATACCCGCCGGCGCCACCGCTGGCCTTCACCCGCAGGTACCCGCTTTTTTCTCCAAAACAACGCACATCCACCAGGGAGTCCGGCGCCACACTCAGCAGCGAAGGCTCATTAATCGTGTAGTTGGGCGTCTGAAACAGACATCCGTTGGCATCCGTCAGCGAGCAATGGTACGTGCCGCCCGGCAACATATCCAGGTCTTCGGTGTCCGATCCTTGCGACCAGTTAAAACTATAGGGCGCTGTAGCGCCAAATACAGCCAGGTCGATCAGGCCGTTGGAATCGCCCAGGCATTGTACGTGTTCGAGTTTGTTCAGTTTGATATCGATGGGCAAGGGCTCGGTCACTTCCAGGTTGGTCAGTGTTTGCGTGCAATTTCCATCGGTAATCGTCACGCTATACAAACCGGCGCCCAGGAAGGATGCCGTAGCACTGGTTTGCTGGTTGTTCCATTCGAACGTAGGGTTTTGTCCGTTGGCCACCAGCACGATCGAGCCGCTCAGGGTATTCGGGCAATCGGGGTGAATAATAGTGTCCAGCACCACATCCAGCCCGGGGGCATTCAACACAATTTGCGGCATCACCATAGAACAACCCGCTTGCGTGGCATCGGTCACCGTGACGCGGTAACTGCCCTGTCCGAGGCCGGAGATAACGCCGGTGCCCACCACCCCGCTGATAGAACCGCCACTCCAGGCAAACGTGTACGGCGCCGTGCCGTTGAGCGGCCGCAGCGTGATGCTGCCGTCGGCGCCGCCGCAAATGCTAACATTTTGGACCGCGTCTATGGCCGTCTGCGTCACATTGTTGAGGGTATGTACCTTGATTTGGTCGGTACCCACACAACCCCGGGCATCGGTAGCGCTCACCGTATACGTCGTCGTGATATCTGGCGTATTACCGGCCTGCACCGGAATGTTGGGAAAGTTCAAACCAGTGTTCCAGGTGTAACTGATCGGCGCCAAACCGATGCCGGCTTCCGTTGCCTGCAATTGCAGGGTCCGGCCCCGGCAAGTATTGATCGAATCGCCTTGCAGGATCTGCACCTCCGGGCTCGGCAGCACCGTCACCGTCACCGGCCGGGTGCCCGTACAACCAAACGCGGTGGTACTCAGCACGTAGTAGGTTTTGGTGAACCCCGGCTGCACCACCGGCGTGGGCAATTGGTTGGCGGGTGCAGGTGGCGTGGCGCTGTGGTAACTGAGTACCCCGCCGGCATTGGCGGTATCGACCACCGCCAGCGTGGCTAAATTCAGCGAACTGCCGTCGCAAATCGACGGCGCCGTTGCCAGGATGAGTACCGGTTTGGGGTGCACCGTGATCGTCGCCATGGCCCGCTCGCTGGCGCAACCTGCGCCGGGGCCGCTCAGTGAATCCGCCAAATAATAAGTTTCAGAATTCGTCAAATTGCTGGTCGTCAACGTATTGCCGCTGGCAATGGGTGCGCCGCCGCTGGCTTCTGCGTACCAATAAAATTGCCCTTTGGGCAAACCTATTGCACTCAGTGTGGCGCCGCCGCCAAAACAAACATCCACCGGCGCCGGTGTGCCCGGGGTTGGAACGAGGGCGTCATCGGCCAGGCCGTTGCAGTTTTCGTCGATCTGGTTGCACAACACTTCCGGTGCGCCGGGAAATACGGCCGGATTGGAGTCGTCGCAATCGCTGTCGATGGCCACATAGCCCGGCGGCGCCACGGGGAAACAAGCGCTCACGTACACCTCCGGGTCGCCGTACGTATCGCCGTCGGCATCCCGGTAAAACGTATATCCGGGTGTGTTGGATACCTGGGTGCCGTAAAATGCCAGGTTGTCGATCGCAACGTCGGCATACGCGCCAAAGGTGCCGGTGGCCACCAGTTGGCACAATACATTCAGGCCGTGGTACGGGCTCAAGTCCACGTATTCCTGGCGCCAGAGTTTGCCCAGGTTGCTATTCCAGGTTTTGCGGGTGCTCCAGGATTGGCCCCCGTCGGTGGATACCTGAAACGCCAGGCTGCTGTTTTGCCCGATTTTGGTATTCATATACAGGTCCATCGAAAAATGACAAACCTGGCCCGGGGGCGCCGATACTTCGAGACATAAGGTGCGGAGAATGGCTGTTTTGCCGAAGGCGCCTGTCGGCGAACAGGCGTTGCGGAAATACAAATACTGCCCGCTGCCGTCCGGCGCAGCCGGTGGGCCGGCTACCGGAAACGCCAGTCCAGGCCCGCTCAGCACTTTCCATTCATAATCGTCGTCGGTTACATTTTGCCAGGTTCCCGGCAGTGGGCAGGGGTCGGGGCAGTTGGCCGTAGAACACAAGGGCAGGGTGTCCACGGTTTCCAGCAGGGTCGCCGGACAAGCCGTGAAAAACGAAATTTTATACGAATTCGGCCCCCACACTCCCGGCGCGCACTGCCGGCGGATGCAGACCTCGTAGGCTTGCAAGGTCTGTAGCCCGCTCAGTAAAACAGGCGCCGCAGCCGGCTGCACGAGTCGCAGGGCCCGGGCGCCGGCGCCAGCCATACCCGCAGTGCCCGGAATAAAGCCCACCGGGCCGTATTCGATCAGCAGGCTGTCGCCCAAGGCATCGGTTTGCCACGACAGGCTGGCCGAGTTTTCGGTGACCCCACCGACACTCAGCCCCGCCACAACGGCACAATCCGGCCGGGCAAAAACGAGTTCGAAGAGCCGGAGCCGGCCGCGGTGCACGGCCTTGCTGTCGCAAAATTCCAGTTTCCAGATGCCTACCGGGTTTTGTCCGCTGTGCATTCCAGCCAAGGCTTGCACCGGCAGGTAATAGCCGGTAATGTTGTCTTGTTCGGCGGCAGCGCTCAAGGGCAGGGCCACATTGGGGTCGTCGGTCAGTTCCAGGTATTGCGCACAAGGGCTTCCGGCGGGGTCGCCGATATTTTGGTCGCCGGCGTTCAGGCCGCCGATCAGTTGGATGCGGGTATTGTCGGGGCTCACCAGCCAGATGCTCAGGTCGGAGCGCCAGGCGTGTTCGACCATAAGCCGCACGCCGCGCAGCAACACATCGGTGCCCAGGCTGCTGCCCGGCGCCTCATCCACATACACTTCAAAACTTTGGATCGAGTTGCAGGACGTGTCCCGCAGGTCGAAATTGAGCGGGCAAGGCCGGGCATTGTTCAAATCAGTCGCAAAACTGCGCGGCGCCGACCAGACGCTGGCGGTGCTGTCATCGCAAACGGTGCGCACCTGGAACCGGTAGTTTCGGCCGGGCACCAGGCCCGACACGTCAAAAGGTGGGTCCGCATTGACCACATAGCCGGGTACCCCGGTAAACGCCGTGGTCCCGATGGCAATCTCTACTTCGTATTTGTCGCCTACGTCCGACCAGGTCAGGCGGGCCGTCGAGTCGGTCACCTGATCGACTTGCAACAGTTCCGGTCGGGGACAAATGTCGTCGTGTTTCGTGTTGGAAGAGGGTGGCTCTCCGGGCGGCAATGGGGTGGCAGGCGCAGCCAGCGGCGATAAACAGAACGCCAGGAAAAAGCAAACAGCACAGAACAGCCCGCTCGGGCGGGAGGAGAAAAGATACGTCATGGTGGTTGGATTACGGTTTTGGAAGGCGACGAAATACTGGATTGCAGGCCCATCGCAGTTTTGGGAAAAGCGGCCCGCCGGATGTGCGAAAGTACGGGGTTTTACATTGCAGGTGAACGACAGAACGAAGATTCGTCAGGAATCAACTTTGATTTTAGTCATACCGCCTCCCCTCGCGTGCCGAACGGCACCTCGAAAATTGGAAGATTTGACAAGATGATAGTTCACCCAACGAAAAAATCACCCTGGTGGCTTGTTTTTTTCGGCCGTAAACGGCCTTGACCCGGGCGGCGTAAACGCCGCGCTACCTGAGACATTCCCTCACATTGGCCACATTCCCTCACATTGGCCACATTCATATAATTGGCCACATTAAAATCACATTATTTCCAGCGGCACGTTGCCGGCTGTCAAAAAGCGCGTGTGGAAACGTTTCAGGTCGAAGTGGGCGCCTTCCCGTTGCTGGGCGGCTGCCCGCAATTCGAAGATTTTTTTCGCCCCAATTTTGTAACTCAGCACTTGGGCGGGCCAGTTGGTGCAGCGGGTGATTTCCCGTTCGGCGATGTCGTCCTGATTGGGAATGTTGGCTTTCCAAAAGGCGAGCGCCTGGTCTTTGGTCCAGCCCCGGTCGTGGATGCCCACGCTGAGTACGAGGCGCACGGAGCGCACCAGGTCCCATTCCCATTTGCCGAGCCAGGCCCAGTCGTCGCGGTACAGGCCCATTTCTTCGCCGAAATATTCCACGTAGGTAGCCCAGCCCTCGATGGTGCCGCCGGCAAACCAAAGGCCTTCCAAGTGGTCAGCGGCTGTGTTTTTGCGCGTGAACCGGTGAAAATGGTGGCCCGGAATGGCTTCGTGCAAAAACAGCCAGTCCATTGCCCGGCGGTTGTGCCGGCTGCCATAAAAATTGAACTGGAAGACTGCTGTGCCGTAGGCATTGTTGTCGGCCGACGAGTACATGCCAGGCGGCGTGTAGGGCCCGGCATTGGGCCAGGTCATAAACTCGATGTCGGGCACGGCGTCGGGCGCTTGTTCAAACAGCGTGTTCAGATGGGCCAGCACCTGCGTTTTGATCCGTTCGTAGCCCGCCACGACACTGTCGCGCTCCGTCAGGAAAAACGCCGGCGCATTCAGGTGCTGGAGCCAGGCGGCACTATCGCGCCCCAGCCCGGCGCGCTCCCGGATCGCCTGAATTTCTGCCTGAATTTTCGCGACTTCCGACAGGCCGTATTGGTAGACTTCGTCGGGACTAATATGTACGCCGGTGGAATACCGGATGTAAAACCGGTACAGCGCTTTGCCGTGCGGCAACCGGTACAAACCCTCGGCCGGTACGGCCATAGTGCTGCCGGATTGGATTTGCTTTTCCAGCGCACAACGCTCCAGGTGCAGGTCGATCTGGTAGCGGAGGTGTTTCCAGGAACTCCGTTCTGCTTCCGTCAGTTGGCTGGTGTCCAGGGCTGCTGTTTGTTGGGCATATTTTCGAAAAAAAGCCTCGCGTTGGTCCAGTACGGCCAGGGGAGGAATGGCCCGCAGGTAGTCGCGGTAGTCGTACTCCAGTTGCGGAATATCCAGGGCCCGGTATTCGCGGGCAAAGTCGCGCAGCAGTTGCTGCACCGGCGTGCGGGTGCTTTGGCAGGACCCTTGTTGCGCTAAGGCGAGCAGAAAAATACCCAGGGCAAGTCTTGTTTTTGGAAACATGGTTGGTGGATGTTAAATATTGGCTTTCAGCCATTGTCCTATAGCCTCCGAAACGGCCGGGTTGAAATCGCCGGCGCCACCCTGAGCGGCCAGCCGGGCCGTGGCGGCCTGGTGCATACCGTGGTCGCAGCCCTCGAGTTCGAGAAAGGTGCCGCGGCCGGGCTGTGCCCAGTTGACCAGGTCCGCGATGTGTTGGTGTTCGGCGCGCACCGAAATATAGTCCGCTTTGCCCCAAACGGCCAGCACCCGGCCGGTGTAGGCCGACCACTGTGCCGGGATATCCAGGCGGTAAAGTTGTTGCCAGAACGCGGTGGTACGGCCCATGTCGCTCACCAGTTCGCGGCATTGGGGCCTGATTTCGACGATATCGCCGAGAGGGGTACCGTGTTCAAAATAGGGCTGGAAACAATCGCAGGTTTGTTTGACGTAGGTGTCGATTTCGGCCGGCGCCATGCTCCAGGCTTCGCCAATGGTGCGGCGGGAGTTGGCGAAATAGTCCATAAATTTTTCGCCGATGGTGCCGTAGGCTACGATGCCGCGCACGGGAAGTTCGCGCGCCAGGCGGGGCGCAAACACGCCGCCCATGCTGTGGCCGATGATAAACACCCGCGCGGGGTCCACATAATCGAGGCTGCGGAGTTGGGCCAATGCCTGGCGGTAGCCCTGGCCTTCGGTGTCGAAATCGAGTTCGGTGCAGGGCAAACCCTGGCTGTCGCCCATGCCTTGCTTGTCGACCCGCATCGTCACGAAACCTTGCCGGGTGAGCCGGTTCAGCAGTTGCGTTTCGATGGCGTTGGTATCGAGGGGCGTATCGATGGAGTAACAACCCACGCCCTGCACGAACAGCACAGCCGGCAGGCGGCCCGCCTTTTTCGGGCGGCTGATGAGGCTGCGCAAGGTGACATCGCCCGATTGTACCACGCCGTATTCGAGATCAAAATCGGCGTAAGCAGTGGTAGGAATGGGTTTTAAAACGACATCTTGTTCAAAAGCCTTGCCTTGGCGCAGGCCTCTGATGTGTACCGTCCGGCCTTCGCGCAGGCTGCGCAAGGCGGCTACGCCTTCGTCGGCGGAATTGATTTCGCGGCCGTCGAGGCTGAGCCAGACGTCGCCGCGTTGCAAGCCGGCGGCCTCGGCCGAGGAGCCGGGCAGGGTGCTGGTGATCAGCACGCCTTTGAGGGCGGGTAGTTGCATGATGCGGGCGGTTTCGTCGCTGATGTTTTCCATACGCACGCCGAAAAAGGCGCGGCGGGCGAGGGTTTGGGCGGCGAGGGGTAGGGTGGTGCCCGCAAGGATCAGGCTGAACAGGATTGTTTTCAGAGCGCGCATACTGTCGGATTTGTGTTTAAAAATCAAGTTTGGACATGTTGTTTGCCGCAGGCGCAGTGCTGAAACGGCACAAACGGTTTCGAAAATGAACAGATTGTCCAGGCCGGCCCTTGTTTTCGGATGAACGGAAGCGCCGGGGCAGTGACGAAACCTTTTGGCCAGACGAGAGTGCCCGGGCGCAAGGCCTGTAGCCCCGGCGGCAAAACCCACCGGGAGAATCTGCGCCGTTTCGAAAAATTAATCCGAAATTTGGCCGGGTGTTCTTCCCTGACCCCCACCGTTTTCCATTTACCTAACCAATAAAATAGTGCGGCGCAGCAGCACCCGCTCTTGCCGGTCGGCCAGCGCCGCGTACCGACGCACCATGTCAAAAAATATCGGGTACCTCTCCGGGCGCAAAGGCCTTTCTGAAAACCTGTTTGAAGAACTGGGCCGCGCGGCCGAACAACAAGGCACCGTGCCGGCCGCCGAGATGGAACGGCTTGCTGCTGAATTCCTGGTCGGCGACGCCAATGTGTACGGCAGTGTCACGTTCTACGATTTTCTGCGCCCCGAAAACCAGGGCAAACAAGTGTATGTCTGCAACGGCAGCGCCTGCATGACCGCCGGCACCCAAGACGCGCTGACGGCTCGCCTCGGCCAGCATTTCGCCCCCGAGGAGATCGGCGCCATGTGCTGCCTCGGCCGCTGCCACGAAAACAATGCCTTCCACTTCGCCGGCCGGAACTACTCCGGCGACGCCATCGAACAGATCGCCGCTATCAAAGCCGGGCAAGCCACCCCCCTGGACAACTACCACAGCGGCTGCCACGGCACCCCGGTGCTCACGGCCGAATTCCCCGGCCTGGACGCCTGGTACCGGCTGCTGGCGGAGTCGCTCCAAAAGAGCCCCGACGAACTTCTGGCCGAAATCAAAGCCTCGGGCCTGCGTGGCCGCGGTGGCGCGGGTTTCCCCATGGGCCTGAAACTAGAATCCTGCAAAAACACGCCGGGCCAACAAAAATACCTCGTCTGCAACGCCGACGAAGGCGACCCCGGCGCCTACTCCGACCGCTACATCCTGGAGCAGCGGCCGCACAGCCTGCTGCTGGGCATGATCCTGAGCGGCTATATCATCGGCGCCGACACGGGCGTGCTGTACATCCGGGGCGAATACCCCGAGTCGATTGCTGCCGTGAGCGAGGCGCTGGAAGCCATTCGCGCGGCGGGCTATATCGGGCAGAACATCCTGGGTTCGGGCTTCTCGTTTGGGTTCAAGGTGGTGAAAGCGCAGGGGGCGTACATCTGCGGGGAGGAGACGGCGCTGTTGTCGTCGCTGGAAGGGCAGCGGCCGGAGGTGCGGGTGCGGCCGCCGTACCCCACGCAGCAGGGTTTGTTCAACCAGCCCACGGTGGTCAACAACGTGGAGACCCTGGCCAACGTGCCCTATGTGTTGCAGCACGGCGGCGCGCAGTTCGCGGCGATCGGGCGCGGCCGTTCGACGGGCACTAAACTGCTCTCGCTCGACGGGTATTTCCGGCGGCCGGGGCTGTACGAGGTCGACATGGGCACCCCCTTGTCGGTGGCGCTGGAAGAACTGGGCGGCGGCTTCCGGGAGCCCGTGAAAGCCATGCACATCGGTGGCCCCTTGGGCGGCCTGGTGCCGGTGGACAAGATCGGCGACCTGACGGTCGACTTTGAGTCCTTTGCCCAAAACGGGTTTCTGCTGGGCCATGCCTCGGTGGTGTGTATCCCGCAGGATTTTCCGCTGATCCAGTACCTGGAGCACCTCTTCGAGTTTACGGCGCACGAGAGTTGCGGCAAGTGTTTTCCCTGCCGGCTGGGCTCCACGCGGGGCGCCGAACTGCTGGCCAAGGCGCGGCACTCGGACTACCGGATCGACCGGACCCTCTTCAACGACCTGGTGGAAACCCTGGAAATCGGTTCGCTCTGCGCCCTGGGCGGCGGGCTGCCGCTGCCGGTGAAAAATGCGCTGAAGTATTTTGAAGGGGAATTGGGCGGGTATTTTCGGTAGGACAAAACCCACCCACATCATGAGCACCATACTCAAAATAAACGTTCAAGAACTGGACACCCAGTTCCTGGAAAACCTGAAACAGGAGTTTGCCAATTCCGAGTTGGAAATTTGGGTGCACGATCAGGCAGAGCCCGTTCCAGCCTTTTCCGATGAGGCGTTTTGGGCGCTTATTGCCTTGCTGGATTGGTCGGACGAATCAGACGATGCGCGCGTTATTGAACCTGCCATACAAGCATTAGCGCGTCAGCCACTGGCGGTTATTTATCGGTTTTATGACCTTTTGTCCGAAAAACTCTGGCATTTGGACACCAGGGAACATGCTCAGGTTTTCCTGGATGACCCGGAGGAGGAAGGCTATTTGTCGGTGGATGACTTTTTGTATGCCCGTTGTGCGGTCGTGGCCAATGGCCGGCAGTTTTACGAAGAGGTCCTTTCCAATCCATCTGCTATGCCGAAGGACGCCACCTTTGAGTCCCTTTTGTATATCGCCATGCGCGCCTACAAACAGCAAACAGGAAACGAATTCACGGCACAGCCATCCCATAATTTTGAAACCTACAGCAACAAAGAAGGCTGGGCAAAAAAGTAACGATTGGCCCCAGTTCGCCCACCACCAAACACCACCACACAAAAACGAACCACCACCAACACCCATGAAAAAATTAGGCCTGGTCGGCGGCATCAGTTGGGTATCGACCATCGATTATTACCGCTACATCAACGAAGGCATCAACGAACAACTGGGTGGGCTGAACTTCGCGGAGTGTATCCTGTACTCCCTGAATTTTGACGATTTTCAGCGCAGCAACACCAACAACAACTGGGAAGGCACGTATCACCTGCTTCACAACGCCTGCGAACGCCTGCAACTGGCCGGCGCCGAAGCCATTGTGCTGTGCGCCAATACCGCTCATGCCGTTGCCGACCGGCTGCAAGACAATATCCAATTGCCCATCCTGCCCATCACCACGGCCACAGCCAATGCCATCCGGCAGCAAGGCCTGCACACCGTGGGCTTGATCGGTACGAAGTTTACGATGGAAATGGATTTTTACAAAGACAAACTCCGGGAAAAAGGCATCACCACTCTGGTGCCCGAACAGCAGGAAGTGCGCGATTTTATCCAACTGACGATCCGCGAAGAACTCGGCCGCGGCATCGTGAGCGCCGAAACCAAAAGCGCCTACCTGTCCATCATCGACGAACTGATCGCGCGCGGTGCCGAAGGCATCATTTTGGGCTGCACGGAAATCCCCCTCCTGATCGGCCCGGCCGACGTGCCGGTGCCGGTGTTTGACACCACCCAACTGCACGCCCAGGTGGCTGTTGCGTTCGCCGTGGCTACCTGAGCCGGTTCAAAACAAAAACGACCCAGCATGTCCGCCTACCTCGACTATCAATTTGAAGACAGCCCTGACGTTGTCGATACCTTCGACGAACTCCCCCTGTGGAGCGCCGCCTTTGGCCTGCTCCTGCTGAAACACCTGCCCCTGCAAAGCGGATTGATGGTGCTGGACATCGGTTCGGGCGCCGGTTTTCCCTTGCTCGAACTGGCCGGCCGGCTCGGCGCCTCCAGCCGCCTCTACGGCCTCGACCCCTGGGCCAACGCCAACGAGCGGGCCCGGAAAAAGATCCGGAACTATGGCTTGACCAACGTCGGAGTGATCCAGGCTTCGGCCGAGGAGATGCCGTTTCCCGCAGGGCATTTCGACCTGATCGTGTCGAACCTGGGCATCAACAATTTTGACAACCCGGAGCGCGTGTTCCGCGAATGCCACCGGGTGCTGAAACCCCAGGGCAAACTGGCCCTCACGACCAACCTGAACGGCCACTGGCAAACGTTTTACGATATTTTTGAAAACACCCTGCGCCAACTCGGCCAACACGAATACATCCCCGGCCTGCTGGCCCAACAAGCGCAGCGCGGCACGGTGGCCAGCATCGCCCAACTGTTTAGCGAGGCGGGTTTTGCCCCGCCGCTGCACCACTGCGAGCAGTTGGAGATGCGGTTTCTGGACGGCAGTGCGTTTCTGAACCACCATTTTGTCAAACTGGGCTGGCTGGCATCCTGGCGCGAGCTGCTGCCGGAAGCGGAGCGGCCGGCCGTTTTTACCAGCCTGGAACAGCAGTTGAACGCCCACGCACGGGCAGCCGGCGGGCTCACATTGCAGGTACCGATGGCGTACCTGGAGGCTGAAAAAACAGGCTCGGACTAGCCGCTCCGCCGTGCAGGCCTGGTCTTTTTCCTCGCTAATCAAAACGCAGTGCTCATGTTACATAAACGAATTTTAGCCTTTCTGATCGACTACCTGCTTATTGCTGGGTATGCGGCCCTGCTGCTGGGGTTGAGCCTGCTGGTATTCCGGGGGCGAGCGCAGATGCCCGAATTGGGCAGCGACCCGGTGTTTGGGCAACTCATCGGAGCGCTCAGCCTGACGCTGCCGGTGTTTGCTTATTTTTTCCTGTCCGAAAGTGGCTACCGGCGGGCTACGTTTGGGAAAAGGTGCCTGCGCATTAAAGTCGAAGTGGATGAATTGTATCCGGCGAAAAATGTGCTGGTCCGCACGATTTTTAAACTGCTGCCCTGGGAAATCGCGCATACCGGTGTGCATTGGCTGCTGTATTTTGTCCAACGTGCGGAAGATGTGCCGCCCTGGGTCTGGGCGCTGCTGATTGCGCCGCAAACGCTGGTCTTTTTCTATGGTATCACGATCCTGATGTCGGGGGGCGAAAGCAGCTTGTACGACCGGATTGCCGGCACCCGAATTATTCCACAGGAATGAGGGCGGTTTGAACTGGCGAATTGTTTTTCTGTAAAATCTAGCTACGCATGAACCTGCCACCTTACGATACATTTCCGGAACTGGCCGCCGAGGGCCTGCTGCTGCGGCAAGTGCAAGCCGAAGACCTGCCGGCGCTGCTGGACATCATGTTTTACGACGGCCAACCCGCGCAAACGCTGGACCAGGCACTGGGCATGCAAGCCAAAATAGACCAGGACTACCAAAACGGCGACTCCATCCATTGGGGCATTGTCGATGCTTCGAACGGGGCCATGATGGGTACGGTCGGGTACTACCGGGGCTTTCCGCAACAGAGCGGCGAACTGGGCTGTGTGCTGAAACCGG
>JADLDL010000276.1 GCA_020846655.1 Saprospiraceae bacterium
CGTAGCCGTAATCGGCGTTGTTGATATAGGTCGCGTAGCTGTTGCCGCTGAGGAACAGTTTTTTGCGTTTGTTGTAGTACGGCAGCATTTCAGTGGTAAACAGGTCGGGCTTGCCGTCGTTGTTGACATCCGCCACATCGCTGCCCATGGCGGAGGCCGATTGGTGCTTGAACAGCTGCGCGGCGTGGTTGGTAAACGTGACCACTTGCCGGGGGGCGGGAGGAACCCCACCCCGGCCCTCCCCCTGAGGGGAGGGAGGAACCCCACCCCGGCCCTCCCCCTGAGGGGAGGGAGGATAAGAGAGGCCGTTGTTGATGTAGATCAGGTCGTTGGAGACGTAATCGTTGGCGACGTAGATATCCGGCCAGCCGTCGTCGTTGAAATCGGCAATCAAGGCGCTGTGGCTGTAGCCGTCCCAGATGAGGCCGGCTTCTTGCGTGACTTCGGTAAAAAACGGGTGTCCGGAGGCTGGGTCCGGGTCGTTGCGGTAGAGCCGGTCGCGGTTGATGGCGCTGCCGTCGGCTATTTTTTTGACGTATTGGTTGGGGTTGTACTTGTCCATGAAATTGGTGCCGATGAACAAGTCGAGGTCGCCGTCATTGTCGTAGTCAAAAAACTGGGCATTGGAGGAATGGGTGGTATCGTCGATGCCGTAAGCGTGGGCCATTTCCTCAAACTGCGGGATACCATCGGCGGCATTGCCCTGGTTGACAAACAGGAGATTTCTTCGTTTTTCGGGATCCTGTACGAAGGTGTTGCACACGTAGATATCGGCTTTGCCATCGCAGTTGATATCGACGATGCTGATACCGGAGGACCATTGGCCGGGCTTTTTCTGCGCGCGGGCTTTGTCGGTCACGTCTTCAAACCGGAGTTGGCCCCGGTTGAGGTAGAGTTTGTTGGGCACCTGGTTGCCCGTGAAATAGAGATCGGGCAGGCCGTCGCCGTTCAGGTCGCCGATAGCGACGCCGCCGCCGTTGTACACAAATTCGGCGGTCAGGATATTGATGGAGTCGGTTTCGGTGATGGAATTGTTGAAAGCAACGCCGGTTTGGGCGCTGTCGAGGAGCCGGAAGAGTTTGGGTTCCTGCCGGCAGGCGGACAGGGCAGCCAGGGCGAACAGGCAAAAAAGAAGTGGCAAATCAGAGGAGGAGTATTGGCCCGGGCGCCAACCGAAATGAGCATTACCTACCGCGGCACGTCGCATGCGATCGTTGAATTTTTTACAATGAAACGTATGATTTCAGGAAACGGAGGATTCAAAAATCCGGAGGCAAGGTATGCGGTATATGGGGTAGGGACAATAAAAAAAGGGGCGAACAAAAGATTTTTTCTTCTATTGTATGAGATCGAAAAATTCTTAAGTCCGCCCCTTATGGATACTATTAACTAAACCAAATTATATGAAGACAAATCAATACCCGTTGTTCTGCTTCAATACGCCGGCTCCCTGAATGTCGATCTGACTTTGTGGGATCGGGTAGAGTTCATCTACACCGGCCGTGAAGGTAGCACCGCCCAGTGCGTTGGAGAGGCGGCTGCCTTCAAAGGCCAGGTATGCGTTGAGCGTTGGTGCGGCAATACCCCAGCGCACGAGGTCATAAAAACGGTGGCCTTCGCCCGAGAGTTCGAGTTTGCGCTCGAAACGAACGGCAGTGTTGGCTGCCGTTTTGTCGGTCCAAGGTGTGTTGTACAGGCCAATGACGTAGTTAGCGGCATTAGAACCATCGCTTCTTTTTACCCAGCCAGCCGGATTGGCGGAACGGGCACGCACCTGGTTGACGTAGGAGCGGGCGGTTTCGAGGCTACCGGCCTCGATTTCGCACTCAGCAGCCATGAGCAGCACATCAGCGAAGCGCATGAGCGGCTGGTTGATGGCGGTGTAGCCGCGCGTCCAGGACGAGCCGTCGGTGAGCGTGTTGAGGGTGGCTTTGTAGAACACGAATTTTTTCGGCGAATACGGACCGGCATAGGCCTGGTCGCGGATCCAGTTGTCGCCCGGGTGTTCGATCCAGTCGAGGTACGGCACGCCGCGGCGGCCTACCGAGTGGTCGAGGCGCGGGTCGAGGGCGCCGGCGTCGGGCGTGAAAGCATCACCGGATTTCAGACCGAAGTCGTTTTTCACTTCGTTGGATGCGCTGTTGTACGAATCGTCGAGCAGCGGCAGGCCATTGGCGTCTGTGCGGAACGAGTTAGCCAGGTCGAAGCTGGGCTGGAAGAAGCCGCAGCAGCCGGCAGGGCCGTCGGAACCCGTGTTGTACGGGAAGTTCAGCACGTGTTCGCTGTTGGAGTTGGCGATATCGCCGGTGTTTACTGCCGTTTGGGCAGCGAAGACAGATTCCGGGTTGTTGTCGTTTTCTGCTTTGAAGAAATCAGCATAGTTCGGCACCAGTGCATAGGCAGCACCACCCGACGTTTTACCGTTGGCAATTACCTCCGCGAAGAGGGTTTTGCCTTCGGTATACTTTTTCTGGTACAGGTAGACTTTAGCCAGGAAGGCTTTCGCAGCCCATTTGTTAGCGCGGCCCAAAGCGGATTGTGTTTCCGGCAGGTTGTCGGCGGCAAACTGGAAGTCGGCCTCGATTTTCGGATAGATGTCCACGTTGTTCGGCACTTTGATGGCTTCGTCGGAGGTCATGGATTCGTCTACATACGGTACGTTGCCGAACGCGCGGCGCAGTTCGAAGTAGTAGAATCCACGCAGGAAACGGGCTTCTGCTGCCAGGCGGGTTTTGTCGGCAGCCGTTACGGTCGGGTCGGTAGTGGAGCCGGCGAGGCGGAGCAGCGTGTTGCAGCGGGCCACCCCTTCAAAACAAATCCGCCATTTTTCACCTACCACGCCGCTATTGGGCAGGGTTTCGTAGCGTTGTACCGGGTTGACAACCGCTTGGTCACCACCGTTAGTGCCTTTGTTGGCTTCGCCGCCGAGGATACTACCGTGTACCCAGTTGCCGAAACCGGAATAGAAACCAGCAGCCCGGCCGGTCAGCACGCCGTAGCAGCCGATCAGCAGGCCGTCGAGGCCTTTTTTACCACTCAACACTTCCTCCGTCAGGGCCGATGTAGGCTTCACTTCGAGGAAACTATCCTTGCAAGCGCTCAACAAGAGGTTTATTGCAAAGGCAAACATGGCCAAGAGCAATAATTTATTGATATTTTTCATACTCGTTTAAGTTTTTTAAATGTGTTGACAAATAGGCGCGTCGATGAAAAAACGCCTGTCTGCAAGTCTTGATGGGGTGGTTTAGAACGATACACCCAAACCAACCATTACACTGCGGGTCACGGGGTAGTTGCCTACGTCGATACCGAAGTTCGTGTCGGCGGCACCACCTACACCTGGGTCGAGGCCTTTGTAACCGGTGATCGTGAGCAGGTTGTTCACGCCGACGAATACACGGGCACGCTTCAGTTTCAGGCGATCTTTGAGGGCGCCGGAAAGGTTGTAGCCGAGGGTCAGGTTTTGCAG
>JADLDL010000277.1 GCA_020846655.1 Saprospiraceae bacterium
AAACGGCTTGATCGAGCCAGTGCTGGAGCTCGTTTTCTGGTCGGCTGTAATGCCGGATGGAAATAAACTCCTTTGTCATTTTATATAACTCCGACATCACCTTGTCCATTTTGCCCGGCACCACGGTCGAGTTGGGGAAAACACGCTCATAGGCAAGCGCGCGATCCAATTGTTGGGTGGCGAAATCCGGCGCTGTATCTGCAATAAAAGCCAGCAACTCCTGCGTTTCCCGAACAAAGGCGCCCCGGTTGAAATACGGTGAGGCAGCAAAAAGTTGGAGCTCGCTCCATTCGTCTGGGGTGAATTTTCGTAATGTTTCAACAAGCAGGCTCTTCACCATAGGTGGCTGTTTTGAATCCGGCAGAAAAATCGGGAAAAAGTGTTACAGATTATCGGTCTGGAAAAAGGGTACTTCGTGCTTTGAATTCAGTCAAGGATACAAACGCATAATTACTATGAAAATTCAACTGGCTTTACTTTTTGCCTTCTTCAGTTTGTTGTGGAGTATGCCCGTCGGTGCTGCGCCTGTTGTGCCTGCCAATACGGCCGATTTGCCGGTATGCGACCTGCCGGCGCCCACCAACGTGCAGCGGTTTTTCCCCAACCCGGCGACAGTGACCTACACTTGGGACCCCGTGGCCGGTGCCGTCAAGTACTTTGCCGTGCTTACCAACCTGACGCTCGGCGGTGTTGTCGTTTCGCAGGACCCGGTGGGCACCACCGTCTCGTTTCCCATCATTGCCGGCCACCAGTATCAATTCAAAGTGGCGGCTATGTGCGCCGAAAAACTGGTGAGCATCAATTATACCTACGATAATTTCACGGCCCCCTTTGTTGTTATTGACCTGATCGTAGAAGTCAACTCCGGCTGCTCCGACTACGGCAGCTCCATCGGCACGTATTTCGATCAAAACGGCACACGTACCTGGACCTATTCCTTTGGGTACGACCGCGGCTATTGGATGAAGATCCCGCTTCCACAGGGAGGCGGAAACGTAATGGCCTATTTTAAAAGATCGGAACTCAGTGCATTTACATACGATATGACGGTGTTGGACCCCAGCGGCAGCTTATACAGCATGTTTTGTCCCGGCGGCGGCTCCACCTGCCAGAGGGCCCGGCTGAGTACCGCCAGTGGCCCGCTGGTCGATATATTTTTCGAGAACGAATCCAAAATTTCTGCTTACAAATTGGATAACAGTGGTGTAGCGCCCGAATTTACCGTACACAACGAATGCTCGCACGGCGGCGGGCGCAGCCCTGGCGATGCCAGCCAAGCGGGCGGGGCAGAACCAACGATCTTGCCGCTCAACCCCTTCCGCGATGCCCTGGACCTGTTTTTCTCCGAAACACCTGCACAAACAACCAGCCTTCGCCTGCTCGACCTGCAAGGCCGCGTGTGCCTGCAAACGGAGATTCAACCGGAACAAATTTCTGAAAACATCTACTCCCTGTCGGCGCCCAGCCTGCTGCCAGGCCTGTATTTCCTGCACCTGAAAAGCGCTTCAGGCCAAATACAGGTGCGCAAAGTCATCAAACAATAAACCTGTTGCGGCGAGCGGCTTTTTATTGCCAAAGCCGCTCGCTGCAACAAGTCTAATAAACCGGCCCGCTGCTGCGGCCGCCTCAGCGCAACACCAGCGCCAACAGCGGTCGCAGCAGCGCTACCCGCTCCTCGTCCCAGCCGGCGTTTTCGGTGGCTGCCATACCGCTGGTTTGGGGCCCGTTTTTGGCCAGGTCGAGCATTTTTTCACGCTCAGGGCCGGCAAAGCGGCTAAAGGTGCGCCGCAGCACCGGCAACAATTCCGGGAAATCGGCCTCCGGTATGCCCCCCACCCAAGCGTCGAGCAGTTGCCAGAGCGCAGGCTGGTGGATCAACAACAGGCCGCTGCCCTGCAAAAAGCCATCCAGCCACAGGGCTGCCTCCAGCGTCGCCTGGCCATGCGACAAGCGGTAGTGCATCAGCCCCGCCACAGCGCCGGTGTCGAGTATTTTTTGTTCAAACAACAAACGGCAGGCCAGGCCCGCCAACAACGGCGCCGCAAAATCAGCCATATGTGCTAATGCCTCCTGCCAGGCCTGCGTATGCTCCGGCTGCTGCCAGATGCCTAAGGCGCGGTGTACGGCCAGCACTTTTTTGGCTACCTCTTCGGCCACGTCTGCCTGTATCCCCTGACAAGCCCCCGGTAGTTGAATGCACACCCGGGGCACCACTTGTTCGAGCAATTGCCGGATCGCCGAAAGATCCATCTGCCGGGCGTGCCCGTAGCGCAGCACTTCCACCAGCGGCAACACCGTGTCGGCCAGCAACAGTGCATCGCGTGCCAGCGCGCTCACGCGCCGGATTTGCTGCACCAGCGGCGCCAAGGCCGGCGTTAGTTCGGCTTTGAGCACAGCACTGAGCAACTGCACCAACTCGGGCAGGCCTTTTTGCTGGCGCAATGCCCACTGGATGCGGCGCAGGGCGGCTTCTTCTACCGTATTGCCCCAGGTGCCGGCTTCGATCAGCCGGATTTCATAGTCGGGCAGCCATTTCAGGCTCCAGTTTTCGTGAAACCGGCCTTGTTCCCGCCCACTGCCTTCCACCGCAGTGCCCCAGGGGATGCGCAACACCTGCAAGCGGTGCAGCAACTGGCTTTTGCGCAAATGCGAGGCCTCGCGCAGGTCGAGCGCCAGCGACTGTTCTTCGGTACTCAACTGGAGGCGCGCGCTGCGCAATTGCGCTTCAAAATCGATCTTCAAGGGCACCATCTGTACCGAAGCCGGTACCCGGCCCAGCACATCGCCTACTACCAGTTGGCGTTCGAGCAGCTCGAGCGGCTTTTCGGCGCCCTCGCAGAGTACCGTCACGGCGGCTTCGCGCAGCTCCTCGATGCCGGGCAACAAGGTATGCCGCAGGGCGGCCAGCGTTTCGGCCAGCCGCACGGCTTCGATCACATGCGCAGAGGATAGGATCAGGTCCTGCTCGCGCAACAGGCGCGCGGCGCGGGCCAGCCAGACGGCGTGCGGCGCCCGGAAGCGAATTTCTGCCGAGGGATCGTTTTCGGCTACCGGCATAGCAGAGGCGGCCCACAACTCGCGGTACCAGGCCGGCGCCACCACACCGGCGCCATAGCCGCTTTGCGTGGCCAGGCGATCAAAAGACCAAGGTACCCAGGTCGCCTGTGTTTTTATTTTTTTCAAACCTTTGAGTACAGTGGCGTCTTCGGCCGCTTTGATGCGCGGGGTGTCGTGCAACACCGGGGCATGCCAGGCGCCACACACGACGGCAATCCGCCGGAACCCCTCTTTTTGGGCTGCGCGAATGGTTTGGCGCATAAAAGCCTCGCGCAACAGCGTCTCCCGGCTTTCCAGCGTGCCGCCTCGGGCTTTTTCGGCGCGCAGCGCCTGCATCAACTCCAGCACGACAGGGAACACCGCCGCTGGGTCGGGCTTGCGTTCAAAAATGGCTTCCCACCAGCGTTCGGGGTCGCTGTAGCCTGCCAAACGGGCAATGGCGGTAAATGGATCGGGCAAGGCTGCCGGGGCGTCCGGATCGGGTAGGTTCAGTTGCAATTGCGGGGCTTCTTCGTCGGTGTCGCGCAAGGCAAACGTGATGCTCATGGGCAGGTCCATAAACCGAAGCGGCACCCCCTGCCGCAAGCCGAACAACATGGCTTGCCATTCGGGCGAAAACTCGGCGAAGGGAAAGAAGGAGGCCTGGCGCAGGTTTTTGGCGTTATAGATGAGCAGGGCCACTGGTGGCACCATGTCGGGGGCGGCCACGGGCGGCAGCAGGGGTTCGCCTTCGGGCGGCCCTTCGAGCAGGATCAGGTCGGGTTGCAGGGCATCCAGGGCGTGCAAGAGGCTGCGGGCGGAGCCGGGGCCATGGTGGCGGATGCCAAAAACCGAAAGTGGGGGCCGTTCCATGCGTTTAGTTGTCTTTGCGGAAGGGCGAATGTTCCTGGTGGTGCTGGATCATGCGGCCACAAAAGATCAGGCTGAGGTACAGCACGAGTGTGCCCAGCACCACCAGCCAGCGGGATCGGTTTTGCATAATCAGCAGGTCATACAGGCCGTGGAGGAGGATGGAGAGGCCGAGTCCCAGGGCGAGCAGGCGTTGTTGGCGCGGGGCGCTTTCGAATTTAGCCAGTCCGGCGTAGTAGCCTTGCACAATGGCGAAGGCGAGGTGCGCGGGCACGGCGGTGAGCGTGCGGAGCAGCACGGTTTGGAGCCCGAAGCGGTCGGCGTAGGCGAGGTTTTCGAGGGTGGCAAAGCCCATGGCGATCAGCACGGCGTACACGATTCCATCGAGGGGTTCGTTGAAAAACCGGTGCGGGAAGGCCAGTGTGAGCAGGAGGATAAATTTGATCAGTTCTTCGTTGAAGGCCAGGGCGCCGAAGGCTAGGACGGCGGTTTGCCCCCAATCGAAGGGCGGGCTGCCGACGGCGGCGAAGGCCCAGCGCTCTACCAGTACGGCGGGCACTGTAGCGGCGGCGCCGAATACAAAGCAAAGCACCAGGGGCGCCAGTGGTTCGCGGTCGAATTTGTCGGCCCGGAAAATAACATAGCTGATGAAAAATCCGGGTAATACGGCGAGGAACAGCAACAGCAGGTTCACAGTGTGGGTGGCAAGGGGCAACTTGCGGCAACAAAAAAAGGCAAAACCAGGCAGGATGCCCGGTTTTGCCTCTTCAATTTTTATGGACCGTCAAAAAAGGACTTATTCGCCCTCTGCGGCAGCAACAGCGCCTTCGCCGGCTACTTCAAACTTGGCCGCTACCACCACTTCCGAGTGGAATTTGACCGAGGCTTCGTAGTTGCCGAGTTCTTTGACTTCTTCCGGCATCGTGACGATGCGCTTGTCGATGTCGATACCCAGTTGTTCTTTGATGGCAACGACCAGGTTTTGGGCGCTTACCGAACCGAACAAGCGGCCGCTTTCACCGGCTTTAGCGGTGATTTTCAGGGTAGCGGCTGCGATTTTGGAAGCCAGTTCGCGGTAGGTGCCTACCATGGCGGCTTCTTTCTTGGCGTTTTGCCGTTTCAACCCATCCAGGCGAGCCATGTTGGCTTTGTTGGCTACAATCGCCAGGCCCTGGGGGATGAGGTAGTTGCGACCAAACCCGTCTTTTACCGTGACGACATCGTGTTTGGCGCCAACTTTTTCAATATGATCAAGCAGAATGACATTCATTGCTTAAAAAAAATTTGAAGAGTGAAAGGTGGAATTTCCCCTTGGATATGGAAACGAGCCGGTGTTTGCCAGCCAATGCTCCTTTCCCGGCCAAGGCCAAACTCATTTCAGCAAGTCGCCGATAAACGGCAACATGCCCAGGTGACGGGCGCGCTTAACGGCTGTGGATACGCGGCGCTGGTATTTCAGGCTGTTGCCCGTGATGCGGCGCGGCAGCAGTTTGCCTTGCTCGTTGATGAATTGGATCAGGAAATCCGGATCTTTGTAGTCAATGTATTTGATGCCGAATTTGCGAAAGCGGCAATATTTTTTGCGTTTCAGTCCGATTTTCGGATTGCTGAGAAACTTTACATCTTCTCTCGAGGCAGCCATATCGTGAATGCGTTATTTTAGTGAGAAAGTGGAGTGGGTGGGTGATGCTTATTCCGCGTCGGCTACCTCGGCGGTATCCAGGTCCACGACAGCAGGCGCCGCAACGGCTTCTACGGGCGGAGCGGCTACTTCTTTCGGTTTTTTACCGATGCGGCCGTTGCGCTTGTCGTCGTTGTACTTGATGCCGTACTTGTCGAGTTTGACGGTGAGGAAACGCAGCAAACGCTCGTCGCGCTTCAAGTTCAGTTCGAACTTGGTAAGCCATTCGGCCGACTCGCACCCAAACTCGATGCAGTAGTACACGCCGCTGGAGCGTTTGTTGATGGAGTACGCCAGTTGGCGCAACCCGATAGCATCCACCGCCACTACCGTGGCGCCAAAGTTTTTCAACTCGTTCTGGATGTGTTCTGCTGTCGATTTGACTTCATCGCCCGACAGCACTGGATCTACGATGAAGGTGACTTCGTAATGTCTCATTTTCAGTTACTTGTGAAAATTAATAAGAACTTTCGCCTAAAGCGGGTGCAAAAGTAGGGCGTTTTGCCGGAAAAACCAAACGGAATAAAACACTTTTCCATACTGAAAACGCCCTGCCGGGCTCCTTGGCCACACGGCCCATGCCCCGGCTCATTGGCCCTGCCCCCGGATGGCACAACCGCGCAGGATCTCGCGCCCGATCCGGACTTCGGCCGAGTAATCATATTGCCGGTCCGACATCCCGTCGCTACACATTTCCCGGCGAATCACGGCCCGCAGGCGCTCGCCATTGCCGGCATGTACCGATTCGTACACCCAGCTGTTGCCGTCGCCTGGAGGCGCCGTTTTGGGAAATGGAAACCATTTGCCGGTTTCGCTGCCGATATGTTTCAGCGAAATCCCGTTGCGCGCATCGATCACCAGGCCCCAAAACGGCTCCGTGCCGATGCACCAGAACACATAGGGCGGGCAGGTACTGCGTATCGTTCGGGCCGAGAGGCTGTCGATCCGGTTGATGATGAGCGTGCCCTGCACGATCGAATCGGCACTGGACGCCGGAAAGGGCGTGATCACGCCCTGCACCACGGCTACCACGGGCTCTCCGGGCACCGGCGACGGTTGGCAGGCTTCCTGGTACATCGAGTCGAGGCTGCTCGGGTGGACCAGCACCCGGTAGGTTTTGCCGGCGGTACAATCGTAAAATGCCGGTCCTTCGCCGGTTTGGCTGAAGGTGCCGTGCAGGGTTTGCTCGGGCAGGGGCATTGCGGCCTGGGGTTCCAGCGGCACAACCGGCGCTTGCCGGGCAGTGGGGGGCGTTTCGCTGCAGGCGGCCAGCAACAAGGCGAAGAACAAAGGACGCATCGGTATTTGCATGTTCAAATGTAGATTGTTTTATTGGTGAAAAATGCCAAAAATCATAGGCCGTCGCCCAACGCCCGGCCGCCTTCGCCCTGTCTGTCCGGATATTACTAACCCTTCCACTTTTGTTCTGCTATGGTTAAAAATGCTCAAATCCTCCTGCTCCTCCTCCTGTTGGCCAGTTTGGTCGCCTGCAAAAAAGAAAACACCCCGAAAGAACCGGTCCCGGTAGACAGTGTGGCGGAAATAGCCGCCATGAACCAAACCCTCGGCTGGAGTATTTTCAAACAGGAGCAACTCGCCAAGCCCGATGAAAACATCCTGATTTCGCCTTTTAGTATTCAAACGGCGCTGAACATGGCCAACAATGGCGCCCAGGGCAATACGCAGGCTGAAATGCTGGGCCTGGTGAACTGTGAGGGCTGCGCACTCAGCGACCTGAACCGCCTGCACCAGGACCTGACGACCCTGCTCACCGAACAAAGCGGCCACCCAACCCTCACGCTGGCCAACCGGTTTTTCTACGACCCGGCCCGCGTAACGGTCAAGGCGCCGTTCATCGGCATTCTAGCCGATCGCTACGCATGCGGTGCCGATCAGGCCGATTTCAGTGCCGAACAAGCCGCACTCGACGAGATCAATGCTTGGGTAAAAACCAATACCAACGGTAAAATCGACAAGATTTTGGACAACATCAATGCCCTGGATGTCGCCTTCCTGATCAACGCCCTGCATTTCAAAGCAGACTGGGCCATCGGCTTTGCGCCTAAAAACACCGGCCAGCAAGCCTTTACGAAGGCCGACGGCTCAGAAGTGCAGGTCGATTTTGTAAACGCCGACCGAAACTTTACGTTTGCCAGAACCGGGCAGTACGAATTGGTGGATATCCCGTTCCGGGATTCTACATTCAGCCTCAGTTTTATTCAGCCGGGCGCCGCCAACACGGATGCCTCCTGGAGCCGAAACATAACGGCGGCCAACTGGAACGCCTTGTACGACAGCATCCAATACAAGCGGGCCATCGTCGGGTTTCCCAAACTCAAACTGGCCTACGAAAACGACCTGATCAACAGCCTGAAAGTACTGGGCATGCGGGATGCTTTTTCGGAAACTGCCGCTGATTTTAGCCCCCTGGGCACGGCCTCCGGCAATATTTTTATCAGCCAGATCAAACACAAAGCAGTCCTGGAAGTGGATGAAAAAGGCGCCGAAGGCGCAGCGGTCACCTCTATCGGTTTTAGCCAAACCTCCCTGCCGCCCGTGTTTTGGTTTGACCAACCCTTTGTGCTGGCGCTGCGGCATATCCCTACCAATACACTGATTTTTACGGGGTATGTGGCCAATCCGGCGTTCTGAGTTCTTTATCTGTGAATACTGAATATCGAACACCGAATATCGAACACCGAATATCGAATACCGAAATATTTTAAAACTTTGAAATTCAATATTTTAATTTTAAAATATTCGATATTCGATATTCATTTGGTGTTCGGTGTTCAATTCCCTGCCAGCAACACAACAGCCAATGCCAACAGCGCCGGCACTGCCTGCACGAAGAAAATTTTTCGGCTGGCAGTGGCGGCGCCGTAGCTGCCGGCCACAATGACGCAGCCCAAAAAGAACAGGGCGATGTTGCGGGCCCAGGCCGGGTCGCTGATGAAAAAAGTCCAAATCAGTCCAGCGGCCAGAAAGCCGTTGTACAGGCCCTGGTTGGCGGCAAGGGTTTTGGTGGGGGTAAAATATTCGTCTTTGAGGGCTCCTTTGAAGGTCTGCCGGCCTTTGGTTTCCCAGGCAAACATTTCCAACCACAGGATATAGAGGTGCTCGACGGCGACCAGGGCGATGAGGAGTTGACTGAGTAGCTGCATGGCGAGTTGGTTTTAAAACAAAGTAGGACAAATGCGACATCGGCATTCCGTTCAAAGGTCGGAAAAACCGGCATTTGTCCTTCAGCAGAAAACAAAAATCAGGTTTTAACCTGAACCGGCAATCCGTTGAACGCCTCAAAACGCCGCAGGGCTTGTTCCAGCAGGGCTTGGTGTCCGGCTTCTGCGGTCCGGCAAAAGTGGTACTCGACGTCGATGGCTTTCGCGCGTATGTCCCGGCGCCAGGAACCGATAATTTGTCCGTCGAACACGATCATGTTGGTGTACCGAAGGTCGGCGGCCGGCCGAATGCCGCCATTAAACTCCAGTATATGGCTCTTGTCCTTGTACCCCATGATAAATTCATCATAAATCGGCAGGAGCAGCAGGGTTTCGGCTGGCTGGGTGGCTGGGGCCGTTTCGGCAAAGTGAAAAAAATCGGCCTCGCCGATTCGCTCGCGCAGCAAATCGGGTTGCCAGGCGGCGATGGCTTTTTTGCAATCGGTGATGGTCAGCCCCGACCAGGTTGCGAAATCATAGGCTGTAGCCGGGCCCCGGCTCAGGAAATACCGGCGGCTGAGTTCCTGGAGGGCTTCCTCCCTGCTTTTTTCCGGCGCAGCCGGCACCCGCTCTTCCAGCAAGGCATAGGTAAACTGTAGTCCGCATCGGGCGCCGCTGCACACCAGGCCCTCCAGTTCGGCCTGCATCATCACACACACCATGGCTTGCCCGTCGAAAACCAGGCCTTCGCACCGGAGCGCGTCGGCCAGTTCTTCGCGGGTGCAATGCCGGTTGCCTTCGAGGCGCTTGCCGATGATCTGGTTGCACTGTTGGAATAGGGCGGCATCCAGGTTCAGTTTGCGGTACATGTGCGCGTTGATCTGTTGTACGCGCGGGGCGGTGAGTTGGAGTAGCCAGCGGATGTCTTCGGCCGCCACCAGGTGCCAGGTGGGGCGCAGCAAATGGGTGCGCAACAGGCGGCCGGCACTGAGTTCCTGCTCGATGTCGGGTTCGTTCAGGTGGGGCAGGCGGAGGCCGAGGCCCCATTTGGTAGGGCCGTATTCCTGGCCCTGCACGGCGCCGAACCAGCGCACGAGTTCGTGTGCGCTGCGAAGGCCGGAGCCGCAGAGTTGTTGGTGGAGGAGGCGTTGCCGGGTAACGTTCATCGAAGCAGTTTGCCCGTGGTGGGCGCTTGGTTGCGGTAAATCTCAGCAAAGAAATTATAGATTACTGACAACCCTATGTCAGCGGTGTTTCATTGCGCTGGCCAGGCGAAAAAAGATCGGAAAAACCATGTGGCGCCCCACTCGAAGCAACGGCAAATTGTTTTTCTCCGTTCCTTTGCTGTCCTTATCACCATTCGTCATGACCTTTCATTCCAAAATTTTTCTGCACCCGGGGCTGTATAACTCCGGTGAACAACATTGGCAAACGCATTGGGAAAATACCTACGGCTTCGAGCGTATCCGGCAAGACGATTGGCAAACGCCGGTGTGCGCCGATTGGATCGCGCGGCTTGATGACGTGCTCTGCCGGGAAGACTTACGCCAGGTCATCGTCGTGGGCCATAGCCTGGCGTGCGCCACCATTGGCTATTGGGCGCAACACTACCAACGGGTCATCAAAGGGGCGCTGCTGGTGGCGCCGAGCGACACCGAGGCGCCCTCGTACCCCGAAGGTACCACGGGATTTCGGCCCATGCCGACTGGCCGCCTGCCCTTTCCGAGCATCGTAGTGACGAGCGCCGACGATCCATATGTGTCGCCTGCCCGTGCCCGCCAATTTGCTGATGCCTGGGGCAGTGCCTATGTGGAACTGGATGGCTTGGGACATATCAATTCTGACTCGAACCTGGGGAACTGGGATGTGGGCGCCGGTTTACTGGCTCAGCTGGATGCAGGTCTGCTTACCGGTTTATGACACCCTGTTTGTACCAATCCACCGCCTGTTTCAGGATGGTTTCAATCGACTCCAGGGGCAAATCCTCAGTGGGGTCGAAATGCGCGTCTCTTACACCAAAACGATAGATCCAATGCTTACCAACTACAAATTCTGGTTCAAAACAGCCGCCTGGGCCCTCTTGGTCACGGGTTTGCTGCACAGCCTCAGCCTCCTGAATAAGCCCGTCGGCGAAAACGACAGCGAGCGCCAAATGATCGACCTGATGACCACCCTGGTGCTGGGGGGCGTCAACCGGACGATGTACGAGCTGTACTTCTTTTTTTCGCTCAGCATGTCTCTGTTTACCCTTTTTGCGGCCGTGCTGAACCTGATGTTTGCGCGGTACTACATGCCCTCGGCGCACGAGCGGAAATTTATTGCCGCAAGCCTGGTGTTCTGGACGATCTTTTTGGTGCCCCTGATCCTGCTGACCTTTATTGTGCCGGTGGTTTGCTACGCCCTGTGCTGGTTTTTCTTCCTGCTGGCCTACTGGTTTTCCGGAAAACGACCATAAATCGGTCGCGCCTTCCCGGAGGGTTCTTGTTTTTTGCCGCGAACATCTCGTAGGACACAGCGCTTTTCTGAAGTTTTTTGCCCGTCGGAAGGCTCCTTGCTGCGCTGGCCTAACTATTTGGTTGTGAGGGCAAAAAGTTTGAATGCCGAAAGTTCGGAACGGGAGTGCCCCTGCCCCGGCGGTACCCTTTTTGTCGATCTTACACGAACCATATGGAAATAGGTGTATTTTTGTGGCATCAGATCCCCATTAGCAAGCCACAATACGCTAAAAATGACACAACTCCACCATATGGTTGGCAACCTGACTCAAAACGGCGCAAAACTCAAGCGCATCTTTATCGAACCCAAACTTCCGGAGGGCCTGGCGCCTTTGCACGAACTGGCACAAAACCTCTGGTGGTCCTGGGACCACGAAGCCATCGAACTCTTTCGGTCCATCGACCCCGTCGGCTTCGTCCACTCCAACTACAACCCCCTGGCCCTGCTCGACGAACTGAGCATCGAAAAAGCACAGGAACTGTTGGCCAACGCCGACTTTACGGCCCGCATGAAACGGGTCTACACGGCGTTTACCACCTATATCAATACGGCTCCGCCCAAAGACAACCCGCAAATCGCCTATTTCTGCATGGAATACGGCCTGCACCAAAGCGTGCGGCTCTACTCGGGCGGTCTGGGTGTGTTGGCCGGTGACTACCTGAAGGAGGCCAGCGACCGCAACGTCAACCTCGCCGCCGTGGGCTTGCTCTACCGCTACGGCTATTTCCAGCAGGCCCTGTCGCTCCACGGCGAACAAATCCACCAATTGGAAGCCGCCAAATTTACCCAATTGCCCATCGTACCCGTGCGCGACGAGCGCGACGAGTGGATCAAAATCCATGTGAACTTTGGCGGCCGCACCGTGTGGGCCAAAGTATGGGAACTCAAAGTAGGGCGCATCCCGCTCTACCTGCTCGATACCGATATCGACGACAACCGCTGGGAAGACCGCTCCATCACGCACCAACTCTACGGCGGCGACAACGAAAACCGGCTGCGCCAGGAGATCCTGCTCGGCATCGGCGGTGTGCGCGCCCTCAAAGCCATGCGCCGTGAGCCCGACCTCTACCACCTGAACGAAGGGCATGCCGCCTTTTTGGGCCTCGAACGCCTCCGCAATTATTTGAAAAACAAACAACTGCCCTACGAGCAAGCCCTCGAAATCGTGCGCGCCACACAGTTGTTTACCACCCATACGCCCGTGCCCGCCGGGCACGACGCCTTCTCCGAAGTGCTGCTGCGCGATTATTTGTTCGAATTTACGTTTGCGCTCGACATTTCCTGGGAAAAACTGGTGGCCTTTGGGCGCATTAATCCCGACAACGCCAACGAGTTGTTTTCCATGAGCCATTTGGCCATCCGCACCTCGCAGGAAGTGAACGGCGTGAGCCGCCTGCACGGCGAGGTGAGCCAGAAAATGTTCAACGAACTGTACCCGGAATACAACCACGCCGAGTCGCACGTGGGCTATGTCACCAACTGCGTACACTTCCCAACCTGGGTGTCGGGCGAATGGCTCGATCTCTACCGCGAGGTGTTTGGCAAAGGCTTTGGCGCCGACCAGACCAACCGTAAATACTGGTCGAAAATTCAGCAGGTGCCGTCCGAACGGATCATGGGCATCCGCCACAAACTAAAAAAACGCCTGCTCGATTGGGTCCGCAGTTCGCTGCGCGAAGACCTGACCCGCCGTGGCGAAAACCCGCGCAGTATTTTTGAAATGATCAACGCCATCCGCGAGGATGCTTTGGTCATCGGCTTTGCCCGCCGCTTTGCCACCTACAAACGCGCTACCTTGTTGTTTACCAATGAAAAACGCCTGGCCGATCTCGTCAACAACGCCAAACGGCCGGTGATTTTCCTCTTTGCCGGCAAGGCGCACCCGGCCGACAAGGGCGGACAGGAATTTATCCGCTTTATTTACAACACCACCAAGAATCCGGATTTCAAAGGCAAAGTCATTTTCCTCGAAAACTATGGCATGGAAATGGCCAAGTTGCTCACGCAAGGCGTGGATATCTGGCTCAACAACCCCACCCGGCCCAAAGAGGCCAGCGGCACCAGCGGCATGAAAGCCGTGATCAACGGGGTGATGAACTTTTCGGTGCTCGACGGCTGGTGGTGCGAAGGCTACAAACCCGGCGCCGGCTGGGCCCTGCCCGAACACGATACCTATGCCGACCCCAACCTCCAGAACGAACTCGACGCCGAAACGATCTACAACATCCTCGAAAGCGATATCGTACCCGCGTTTTATGACCAAAACGAAGCCGGTATCAGCGAACGCTGGGTGAGCCATATCAAAAATACCATTGCCGACATTGCGCCGGATTTTGTGATGAAACGCATGTGGGACGACTACCAGGACCGCTACTACGGCAAACTCTGGGAGCGCAGCCAAAAATTGAAAAAAAGCCATTTTCAGGCCCTGCATGCGCTGGTGGAATGGAAAAACCGCGTACGCCGTACCTGGGAAGCCATCGAACTGACCGAACTCCAGGCCCCCGACACCTTCAACCGCTCGCTGCCACTGGGCGAAAACTTTGAAGCCTCCGTCACCTTGCATTTGCAGGACCTGGGCTCTTCGGACATCGGCGTGGAGGTGGTCTTTTTCCGCCGTATTTCGGAAACCGAACTGGAACTGGTCAGCACCCACGAATTGGAACTGGAACGCCAAAAAGGCGCCCTGGCTGCCTATACTTGTGATATCAAACCGCAAACCGCCGGGGTGTTTGAATATGGCTTCCGGATGTTCCCCAAACACCCGCTCCTGGCTCACCGCCAGGACTTCGGGCTGGTGCGCTGGTTGTAAAAGCGGCGGAGAGTTGATGCCTTCGGGCAATCGCCTGTTTTGTGCGGGACTTGGTATGTTGACTTGCTTAGTTTTTTTTATATTTGAGCAAGAAATAGAACCTATGCCGCGCCTGCCTCTGCATCGTTATTTGCCCCTGCTTCCGGTTGTTGGACCGGATGTAGGGGCTTTTTGTATGGCGCTGTGCGCGCCGGATGCCGCCATTTTTCACCATCCAATATTTCACTCATGAAATCCTGCATTTTTACCTTTTGCCTGGCGGCCTGCCTGGCACTGCCCGGGCTACGCGCCCAAACCATTTCCTGGCAACAATTGGGCGGCCCCTTTGGCGGCGGCCGACCCGTGTACGAAGGCAAGCCCGGGAATCTGTTCCTGATCTACGGCGACAATGAGTTGTACCGCTCCACCAACGGCGGCGCCAGTTGGCAAAAAATGCCCACCACACCGGCCAGTATCTGGTACTGGCCCCTGGTCGTGGGCGGCGACGGCAACCTCTACGCCGGAAAAAGTAACGAACTGTACCGCTCCACCAACAATGGCCAATCCTGGACACTGCTCACGGAAATTGACCACGAGAGCATCGGCGCCCTGCCGGGCGGCGAAATCCTCATCGGCACCTACAACAAATCGATCCGCCGCTCCACCAACAATGGCCAAACCTGGACGGACGTAGCCACTGGCGTGGACGCTACCGCCGGTTTTTTTGTACACCCCGCTACCGGCGATGTATACACCTGGGCCGACAATATCAGTACAGGCGAACAGGGCAAGGTGTGGCGCTCTACCGACCAGGGGCTGAGCTGGCAGGTAGTGTTGGAAGGGCTGAACCTGCAACCCTACCAAATTGCTTTTTCGCCCAGCGGTGGCATTTTTATTGGGGCTATCGACAAAATCTGGCGTTCGCTGGACGGCGGCGCCAACTGGACGAGCATCGAACCGGCCCTCACCGACACCTACCGCGACGTGCACGTAGCGGTGAGCACTACCGGCCGTTTGTTTGCTTTCGAATGGTATGTGTCCAAATATTCCGACGACAACGGCGCCACCTGGCACCCGCTGCAGGACCCATTAGGTAATAATTTTTATTTGTTCAGCACCTCTTCTGCCGGAGACCTGCTGGCCGTTCGGGAAAACAGCCTGTACCGGAGTACCGACAACGGCGCTACCTGGTCCTTTGCCTCCACCGGTATCCTCCACAGCACAGTCATTGACCTGCAACACCTGGACAACGAGCGCTTGCTGGCAACTACCAACGATGGCTTGTTCTATTCTCCGGATGGCGGCGCCAACTGGCAATTGGTCTGGAACGAAGTCAATTTGAGCAACCTGTCTATTGGCGGCCTGAATGTGGAAGCCACAGCCAGCGGGATCTGGTATTTCTGGAATGGCAGCGATATTATCCGCTTCGACAACAACGGCCAAACCCATACCGTCCTGAATACCAATTTTAACGGAACGAATGATTTTGAAAATATGTGGGTGAACCCCGTAACCAATGCTCTTTTTGTGAGTGTCTGGGACGGGCTGTTTCGGTCCACCGACGGCGGACAAACTTTTACGAAGTTGAATAATTTTGGCGCCAGCGGACTCAGTTTTTTACCCGATGGCAGTGTGCTGACAACCGGGGCAAACGGCTTGCTTAAGTCGACGGATGAAGGCAGCACCTGGTTCACCCTCTCGCCGATCAACTTGCCCAATGCGCCCCTGGTGGCGCCGGATGGCAACCTGTATATTCTTGACTTGTATCTTGATACCGAACCGGTGTTGCGGGTATCCAAAGACCTGGGGTTGACCTGGGCGCGTATTCCTTTGAATACGAATATGCTCGTGTCGGAAGCATTGGCGGTGAACAGCGCCGGTCACGTATTCATTGTCGATTATAGCCAATCCCAGGTCTGGCGCTCGGTAGACGGCGGCTATTCCTTCAATTTCCTGCCACAATTCAACGGCTATATCGATTACAACAACAAACTGTCCGTCAGTTCGTCTCAACGCCTGTATATCAACGTCCCTTCTAAAGGTATTTACCGCAGCGCCCAGGCCACCACGCAGGTCAAACTGTTGGCTGGCAGTGTCTTTGAGGATGCGGATGCCAATTGCCAGGCCGAAAATACCGATCCGCTGCTGCCGGGCTGGTTTGTGCGAGCCGAACAAAACAACGAAACCCTGCTCGGCTACACGAATACCATCGGGCAGTTTGTGCTGCCCGTGTTGAACGGCAACTACGACCTGAGCGTGGTGACGCCCAACGACTACTGGCAAAGTTGTGCTACCCAGGTGAACATCCCCAGTTCGAACAGTATCGGCATTGTGGATTCTGTGGGCATCGGGCTTTGGGTGGCCGTCGAGTGCCCCTATGCAGAGGTAAGCATCAGCGCCCCCTTCCTGCGCCGCTGCTTTCCGAGCACGATTTATGTCAATTATAAAAATACGGGCACGATACCGGCTCCGGGCGCCTACATCGAAATCACCCTCGATCCGTTCCTGGAGTTCAACAGCGCCTCTGTGCCGGTGCAGCAAAACGGTCAAACCCTGCGCATCGAGTTGGGCGACCTGGCTGTACTGGCCCAGGGAGCGTTCAGCCTGCTGTGTACCCCCTCGTGCACGGTGCCGCTGGGCTACGAGCATTGCGTATCGGCGCATATTTACCCCGACGAATTGTGCAGTCCTGCGCCGCGCCCGCAGATTCGTACCTCGGCCAACTGCCTGGGCAGTACCATTCAACTGCGCATCGACAATGTGGGCGACGCGGCCATGGACGGGCCCTTGCGCTGGTATGCCATCGACCCGCTCAACTTTGTGGAGCCCTTTGGCGCGGTGGCTTCCGGCACCTTTGAACTGGCTGCCGGCGCGTATTTCACTACTGAAATTCAGGCCGACTATCCGCTGATCCAATTTTATGCGCAGCAGTCGCCCCTCTACCCCTTCAACGTCATTTCCAGCACGGTAATCCAAAATTGCAACCCCAGCGGCACCCCGCCGCTCAGCATTGTCAACCAGGACGATGAAGGGCCGTTTGAGGATCATTTTTGCCAGGAAAATATCGGCGCCTACGACCCCAACGACAAAGCCGGCCTGCCTGCCGGCCTGAGCGACAAGGGCTACATTGAGTACGGCCAGCGGCTCACGTACCTCATTCGTTTTCAAAACACGGGCACAGACACCGCCTTCAACGTGACCATCCGCGATGCCTTGCCGGAGCTGCTCGACGCGTCGACCCTTCGCCTGGAGGCGAGCAGCCACCCCTGCCGGCTCAGCATGGCGCCCTACGGCACCCTGGTGCTGGGTTTCGAGCACATCCTGTTGCCCGATTCGAACACCAACGAGGCCGCCTCGCATGGGTTCGCCCGCTTTAGCATTGGGCAGCAGCCCGACAATCCGCTCGGCGCCGCCATTCGCAACCGCGCCGCCATTTATTTTGATTTTAACGAACCGGTGCTGACGAACTATACCCTGCACACCGTAGGTATACCCCGTGTGAGCGGCACCGAGCCAGAGCCGGCCACCGTGCCACGCCTCCAACTGGAGCCCAACCCCTTGCGGGAATCGGCTTTGTTGCGCCTGGGCCAGGCCGCTTCCGGCAGTGGCGAGTATGTGTTTGAACTGTTCGACCTTTCGGGCGCCCGGCTGCGGCAGCAAGCGTTTCGGGGCGAACAATTGCAGGTGCTGCGCGGCGATTTGTCCAAAGGATTCTACTATTTTACGGTGAAAACGGCAGCAGGAGGCCTGGTGGGCAGCGGGAAAGTGACGGTGCACTAGTGGCGCTGGTTTTGATCTTGAAAAACGATGGATCTTTGGAGTGTCTCATACGTACTTGGGCATTCGATATTGGACATTCGATATTCGATATTTTCTAATCAAACAATTGAATATCCAATATCCAATATCCAATATCCAATATCCAATATCCAAGTACGTAGACGCCGTCCCTTTTTCTTTGACTCAATCTACACAGATGGCAGCGCCACATTACAACAGACATTCTTTTCGCGACTACCTTTCGTTGCTGCTGCTCTTTCTGCCCCCCGTGTTGTTTGCGGGGCTGTTGCTGGGCTACCGGGGCGCGCCCCAACTGGGCTGGCAGCCGGATTTCCCGTTTTTGCCCTGGCAGTTTTGGGCGATGGGGCTTTTCGGTGGCGTGGCTACGGTGGGGGGCGTGCTGGATTGGCGGTACCACCGCGACCCCTTGCACCTGAATATTTCGAAAAAAGAGCGCGAAGCCGAGGCCTTGGCCTTGGGTGCCGGGGGCCTGCCCATGTTTGTGCTGATGTGGCTGGCGATGTGGAGCGAGCGGCCGGCGCTGTACCTGGTGCCGATTGTGGTGGTGCTGGTGTACACCGTGGTGGCCATTTGTTACGACGAGTTTGTGTTTCACCTCCGGCGTTGCGGGCGGCAGGAAACCTTGTACCACCGGCTCCTCGTGTTGGGCAACGGCCTGGCCTGGCTGGCCTGGTTTCATTTTATTTACTACTGAACATGTACTGGCGCGAATTGCTCCGCCAAAGCCGGCAACACCTGGCGCAGTCCGCTACACCGGCAGCAGCGGGCTATTCCTTTCGGGCGGGCGCCCACTGGATGGCCGGCCAACTGGCCGAACTCCGGCAACTGCCGCCGGGCGCCTGCCGCAGCGGGGTGGCCTGGAATGGCTACGGCCTGCTCAAATCCGGCCTCAGTGCGGCGGGGTTGGGTTGGGTGGGCTATGCGTTGCCCTGGCCGGGACTGCCCGTGGCGCTGCTTGTTTTTTATGTGCTGGAGGTGCAATTTTTGTTCCTTTTTCCGTTACTGATCGACAGCCATCCAAAGCCCTTGCTGTCGAGTATCCGTATGAGCTACCGCCTGGGCCTCTGGCGCGCTGTCGGCAATACGCTGCCCATTGGGGTGTACATGCTGGCGGGATTGTGGAAACGCTCCGACCCCTTGCGACACTGGCACGAAGGGTGCCTGGCCATCCTGATCTGGTACGAAAAAGAACGCGCTTCTGGCAAATCTTATCTTTCATAACGCATCTCTCACCACTCAAAACTCCTTTTTATGAAATCTATCGCATTGTCTATGTTCCTGTTGTGTCAGGTTCTGCTCCTACCGGCACAGGAAGAGCAGGGTAAAATCTCGGACGCCGATTGGGAACAACTCATTCCGCATTTGCAAATCTTGTCGCATTGATCAGCCCGGGGCGCCTTTCAACACCAAATTATCGATCAACCGCACCTCGCCGGCCCAGGCGGCTACGCAGGCGACCACAAAGTCGGCGTCGGCTCCCTGCGCTACCGGCAGCAGCGAAATGCCGTCGACGATGTCAAAATACTCGGGCCGGAGGCCGGCGGCGGCTAGTTTTTCGAGGGCCCGGGCCTGCACCGTGGTGGCGTTTTCCTGCACAAAATCGGCCTGGGCTTCCAGCAGGGAGCGGTAGATGACCGGCGCAGCGGCGCGCATAGCGGGCGTGAGGCGCAGGTTGCGGCTCGACATGGCCAGGCCGTCGGCTTCGCGGGTGGTGGGGCACATGACCAGTTGGATGGGCGAGCGGAGTTGGTCCAGCATATCGCGCACGATGCTGAGTTGCTGAAAATCCTTTTGGCCCATGTACAGGCGCTGCGGCGCCACGATGTCGAGCAGGCGCTTGACGACGGTAGCCATGCCGATGAAATGCCCGGGCCGGAACACGCCTTCCATGACCTGGTCGAGTTGGCGGAAGTCGAGCCGCACGGTCAGTTCCAGGCCGGGCGGGTACACTTCTTCCACCGGCGGCATCAGGAGAGCGTCGCAGCCGGCCTGCATCAGCAGAGCGGCATCCACCTCGGGCATGCGCGGGTATTTTTCCAGGTCCTTGGGGTCGTTGAACTGGGTAGGGTTCACAAAAATACTCACCACGGCCAGGTCGCATTCCTGTTTGGCAGCGTGCACGAGGCTGAGGTGGCCTTCGTGCAGGGCGCCCATGGTAGGCGCGAAACCGACCGTTTTTCCGGCCCGGCGTTCGGCGTTCAGCCAATGCTGCAAATCGGCTACTTTTTTAAAAACCAGCATATCCAAAGTTGATCAGGCCGCAAAGGTTGAAAAAAATGTGTGGATTGGCGCATACCTCCCCTCGGCCTTCCGCATTCTCCGGCTACCTTTGCCGCATCCGCCACCTTTCAAACTCCCTGCGCGATGGCCTCGTCAAAAACACCGCCACCCAAACGAAAACAGGCACCGGCTGCCCTACCGACAGTAGCCGCAGCGCCGTATCCGGTGCTGCTCTGGCTGGTCTTGTTTGGCGGCTCCCTGTTTTTTTGGCCGGCTTGCCTGGACCGCTACCTCAGCCCCCGGTTTTTCTTTGCCTCAGCAGCCCTGCTCGTGGCTGTGCTGGTGCTGTGGCGCCATTGGCGGGGAGCGGCCGACTGGCGTTGGCAGGGTTTTGACCTGCTGCTGCTGGCCTGGTACGGCCTTCATGCCTTGTCGCTGAGTTGGGCGTTCAGTTGGTCGGAAGGCGTGTTTTACACCCAAAAAGTGGGCTTGTTGCTGGGCGTGTACTGGCTGCTGCGACAAGCCTTGCTGCACGACGAAGCCCGCACGCGCCGCAGCCTTTGGCAGATTACCGTGGCGCTCACCCTGGTGGCCGGGCTGCTCTTGCTGGTGCAGGTGGGTTTGGCCCTCCGCGAACACGGGCTCGACAACCAGCATTTGTACGACTATGCCACAGGCGTATTTGGCAACAAAGGACTGGCCTCCGATTTTTTGTTTCTCCTCCTGATTTTAAATATTTGGAACAAAGACCAATTTGCCGACAAGCGCCTGTTGTGGGCCTCGGCAGGCGGCTTGCTCCTGCTCCTGCTCCTGCTCCAAACCCGCACCGTGTACCTGGCCGTAGCGGCGGCCGGGCTGGTGTATTTCCCGGGCCGGGCGTTGCTGGAGCCGGGATTTCGAACTTTTTTTTATAAAAAAATAGTGCCCGCCGGGGTGGCGGCCTTCGTTGTGCTGGGGGCGCTGATTTTCTGGAAAGGGCAGGGCAGTTCGCTGGCCGAACGCCTCAACCCGGCCACCTACCTCGAAAGCGCAACGGCCAACGAGCGGCGATTTGTGTGGTACAAAACGGATGTGCTGAACCAGGATCACTTTTGGTACGGCGTGGGCGCCGGCAGTTGGAAAATCTGGTTTCCGTCCAAAAGCATCGAAGGCGCCTACCGCTTGCAGGAAAAAAACGTGGTGATCACCCGCGCCCACAACGACTACCTGGAAATACAGGCCGAGTTGGGCATTATCGGGGCGCTGTTGTTCATCGCCTTGTTTGTCGTAGCGCTGGGTATGGCCGCCTGGGCGGCCCGGACTACGGAGGATACCAGCGAGCGGCACGACCTGCTCAGCCTGTCGGCCGGTTTGATCGGCTACATGGTGATCCAGTATTTTGACTTTCCGCGCGAGCGCATCGAGATGCAATTGTGGCTGGGGCTGTTGTTTGCGGCGCTGGCCTATTACAGTCGGGCGCGTTGGGCGGCATTGCCAGGCCTGCCTGCCCGGCCCTTGGCCCCTGTTTTTTTGTTGCTGCTGTCGCTGGGTTTTGCCTTCAATTTGTGGATCGGCTGGAACCGGATGGACGGCGAAATCCACAACGCGGCGATCCTCGAGGCGCAGCAGAAAGGCAATTATCCGGCCATGCTGCGCGAAGCCGTGGCAGCAAGCAATACGTTTTATGAATACAACGATGTGGTGATCCCTTTGGCCTGGTACGAAGGCATTGCGCAGTACCAGATGAACCAGTTTGAGGCGGCGGTGGCTGCCTTTGAACGGGCAAACCAACTCAATCCCTGGGCTTTCCAGGTGCTCAATAATTACGGATCGGCACTGGTGCAAGCCCGGCGCTACCCCGAGGCCATTGTTGTTTTTGAAAAAGCGCTGGCGATCAATCCGCGCTACGACGAAGGCAAATTCAACATTGCCTATTCCTGGTATGCCCAGGGCGATACGGCCAGGGCCCTGGAATGGCTGCACCGCGTGGATACGATACCCAACCCGCCCACCGAAGCCGACCGGCTCAAAAACAAGGCCGTGCTCCAGCAAAAAGCGGAGTTTGAAAAAGCGATCCGGGCGCCGAGGCAATAGGGCCGGTTCGGGACTTAGCGGATTTTAAGGGCGCTGTCCGGGGCTTGCACTTGTGCCGGGGCGGGGTTTTCCGGCTCGTCGTCGATGAGGTAGTCTACTTGCTGGGTGATGGTCCAGGCGCCGTTTTTGTACGTCCAGTGGCGCGAAAATTTGGAAACCTCAATCAGTTTGGCTCGCCCGGTGGTGGTGATGAGGTACCAGCGTTGCACGCCCAGTTGCAGGGCTTCGTCTTTGCCTGTGGCAAACGCCTGCCAACTGTTTTTGTCGACCACCCGCCGGATGTTCTGGCCACCGCCGGCGCGGCGCGCTTCGCAATGGCGGTTCATGGCCAGCACAAACTCCAGCCGGCTTTGGCGCTCTCCGGGGCCGGAAATGCCCTGGTCTTTATACCACTCCAGGTCGGCAGCCAGCAGGTTTTCGACGGTTTTGATATCGCCGGTATACAAGGCGGCGTCGTACAACAAACTATCCCGGGCGAACAATTGCTCGGACAAAGTGGTAGCGGCCGTCCGGGTATTTTGGGCGGTGACACCTGGTAAAAAGCCAACCCAAAGCAACAAACCCAGGCTGAGGCGCAGCAGGTATAAAGAAATCTTGGTGTTCATGTTTTTGCTTAATTTTTTAATTGGGGAGGGAGGGAGAAAAGGCAAAATGTAAAATGTAAAAGTCAAAATGTAAAAGGGTGAGCATGGGTTGGCGAACCACTTGTGGCATCTGGCCACCTAATTCCACTACCGGTAACCACCCTTTTACATTTTGTATTTTACATTTTACATTTTGACTTGACTCTTGCCTTTACTCTTGTTTGTCGTCGTCCACAGTATGTACGCGGGGGGAGCCTTCGATTTTCACGGTACTGCTGGCATCCGATTTGACTTTTATGTCGTCTTCGGCGTTGATTTTGGCGTAGGAAGTATCGGAGGCCGATATCTCGGCGCGTTGGGTGCGCCAGGCGCCGGCTTCCAGTTTGGCGCCGTCGGAGAGGTTGGCACGGAGTTCTTCGCCTTTGCCCACCAGTTCCACCTGGCATTTATTGGACAGGGTGAGATCCATTTCCCGGGAATCAAAGAAACCCCGGATGCTGGAGGAGCCTTTAGCGGTGATGAAAGACCGGCCTTCTTCAAAACCCCGGATGGTCACCTGGCCGGTGTTGTCGGCGATCAGTGCGGTAAACACCGGTGTTTTGATGATACAGCGCAGTTGACCGGAGAGGGTTTTGCCCCGGGTGGTCAGGGTGACATCGTCGCCGGTGCGGATATATTCCACAGCGCTTTGTTCGTTTGGCGCGCCTTCGTAGCTGATGCTGAACTCGTCGTCTTTGATGATTTCGGTATTGAAATTGCCTTCCAGAATGAATTTTTCATAGTAGCGGCCGTCGCGGAACTGGCGGTCGCCAAATTGCGGGCACTCGCTGCACACCAGGCCCTGAGGAGTCATCCGAAAGGCTTTGTCGGGGTACTGACCGATGTAGTAATCGCCGTCGGGGTCGGCATAGTCCACGTCGTTGAGCCGGTAGTTGACCACATCGCCAAAGACGATGAACTTGTTGTCGGGCACGCTGATGGTGAGGATGATCCGCTGGCCTTTCCATTTTTTGCCGCTGCGGATATCGAAAGCCGTGGGCACGCGCAGGGTGTTGCCGTCGATGCCGACATCGAAGTTCGTGCTGCTGGCATTTTCAATGGCATCTTCCATGGTGCCGCCACGGGCCCGGATGGTTTGTTTGCATTCAAACTGGCCGTTGAGGCTGCGCCGCACGTTTATTTCCACCAAATCTTTGATTTTCAAATGCTTGTCGCCGATTTGAATGTCGCCACTACCAAAGCCCCAGTCATCGTATTCGTTCAGGTCGCCCTGGCCGGCCCATTGGACGTGCAGGGTATCGGAACGGATGCCGGAGAGGTCCAGGTTTTTGGTGACGTTGCCGCCCTCGCGGTAGTTGCCGAAGGCCATGCCGCCGATCAGGATAAAGGAAATAAAGTTGAGTGCCCACAACACACCCATGCCGGCGCCCAGCCAGGCGGGGGTTTTGAAGCGAAAAATGGTGCGGCCCAGCCACAGAATCAAGCCGACAACCGGAATGCCCACCATAAAAAAGGCGTTAAAAAAACCAAGGTACGTGGCGCTGCCCGAGAGGGGGCTGAAATACGAAATGTAGGGCTGGGCGGTCACGAATGCCCAGGTGCCGACTACCCAGAGCGAGCCCAGGCCCAGTACCATCGCACCGGCGATGAGGATGACCAGGGCCAGGGCCAGTTTGCCGAAGATGCGCAGACAGCCTCCGGCCACGTTTGCGGTGGTGCGGCCGGCCGAGCCGCCGGCAGCAGAGGCACTGAAGTCGTTGACCCGTTTGGACAGGCGTTCGAAGCCATGTTCGATTTCGCGGGCGATGTTTTCTACGTTTGCTTTTTCGCCGCGCATGGCCAGGCGCTCGGCGGCACTGCGGGCCGGCGGCATCAGGATCCAGAGCAAAAGATAGGCCGGTGCGGCAAAGCCGAAGGAGCCCAGCGTGAGCACCACCACGATCAGGCGCACCCAAATGGGGTCGGCGATGCCGAAATAGGCGGCCAGACCGGAGCATACGCCGCCGATAACGGCGTCGTCTTCGTCGCGAAACAGTTTTTTGCCGGGGATAAAGGTTTTTTTGCCGGCAGCCGTGCCTGGTTTTTCCACGGGTTCGCCACCAAAATCTTCGGGCTTGCCCATCACCTCGATGGCGGCCTCTACATCGGGCAGCATCACGATCGTGCGGTTGCCCAGGCTGGTGCTGATGATCTCTCCCAGGCGCGACTCGATGTCGTGCATGATTTCATCGCGCCCCTCGCTTTCGCTGAACCGCCGGCGAATGCTTTCGAGATACGACGACAGATATTCATAGGCATCGTCGTCTATGGTCAGGGCATATCCGCCAAGGTTGATATTCAGTATCTTATTCATTGTTTGATGTTGGTTGAAAAATGAACGGTTTTCGGCTGGGGCCTTGCGTGCGTTGTCCAGAGTGTGGGGGCTTGGTCTGGTGTTCAGGCATCGGGCGGCATCGGCTCGATGTTGAGCGGGCGCGGCGCCTCAGGCTCCTCCGGATACGCACCGGAGCCGTTGGCCGCCAGGTGGCCGTCCAGGGTTTGATCGACGGCGTGCACCAGTTCGCGCCAACTGCCGGTCAACTCTTCCAGGAATTTTTTCCCGTCCTCGGTTATCGTGAAATATTTGCGGGGCGGGCCGTTTTTGCCCTCGCGCCAGATGTAATCCACCAGGCCGTCGTTTTTCAGGCGAACCAGCAGCGGATACAAGGTGCCTTCCTTGACGAAGAGGTTGGTGCCCTCCAACTTGTCTTTGATCTCCGGTGGATAGGTCTCCCGGCTGGCGATCACCGATAGCACACACATCTCCAGGACTCCCTTTCGCATTTGTGCTTTGGCATTTTCCAAATCCATGTTTTTGTCTTTTTTAGTTGTTGCCACGGACCGGCGGTTGCTTCTTCCTCCGGTTGTTTAGTAAGACAAAGGTATGGCCAAGTAATGTTCTATGCAATACATAGAACTAAATTAAGCCCAATATTTTTCTTAGACAAATATTTTTCAAACTAACAACTGGTTGTTTTTCAGTTGTTTAGGTAAAAACAAAAATTGAAAATTATTTTTCCAACATCACCCAGCCCTCGTCGCTGCACTACAAAAAACCACAAAAAAGCAGCTGGGCGGGGGCCTCCGCACGCTGACCCTGCGTATCTTTGTGGCGCCCATCCGCATTGCAAACGGACACCGGGGCGACCACACCATGACAAAATTTCTCTACAACCGCGTCAGCCGCCGCGCCTTGAAGGAACAGCTGCAACACAGCAGCGAACCGCGCGTCACAATCTCCTTCTACCGCTACGTCACCCTCCACAACCCCAGGTTCTTCCGCGACCACTTCTACGGACTGCTCAGCGAAGTGGGCGTGCTGGGCCGTATCTACGTGGCCCGCGAAGGCATCAATGCCCAGATTTCGGTGCCCGAAACGCAGTTTGAAGCCTACAAAGCCGCGATGGACAGCATTTCGTTCCTGCAAGGCATCCGGCTCAACATCGCCATCGACGACGACGGCAAGTCCTTTTTTGCCCTCATCATCAAAGTCCGCGAAAAAATAGTGGCCGACGGCATCGACGACCCGGCCTTCGATCCCTCCCAGTTTGGCGAACACCTGAAAGCCGAGGCCTTCAATGCCCTCACCGACCACCCGGATACGATCCTGGTGGACATGCGCAACCACTACGAAAGCGAAGTCGGCCATTTTGAAGGCGCGATCACGCCGGAGGTGGCTACGTTCCGCGAAGAACTGCCCTATGTGGCCGATTTGCTGGCGGACGCCAAAGACAAAAACATTGTGATGTACTGTACCGGCGGCATCCGTTGCGAAAAAGCCAGCGCCTACATGCGCTACCGGGGCTTTACCAACGTCTTTCAACTCGAAGGCGGCATCATCGAATATGCCCGGCAGGTGAAAGCCCAGGGCCTGCGCAACAAATTTGTGGGCAAAAATTTTGTGTTCGACGAGCGCCTCGGCGAGCGCATCAGCGACAAGGTCATCGCCCAGTGCCACCAGTGCGGCGCCCCCTGCGACGACCATACCAACTGCGCCAACGAATACTGCCACATCCTGTTCCTGCAATGCCCCGCCTGCCAGGCCCGCTACGAAGGGTGCTGCTCCGATACCTGCCGCGATTTCCGGCACTTGCCCGAGGAGCAGCGCAAGGAGCAAGCCAAAACGGCTGTTTTCAACGGCTCAAAATTCGGGAAAGGCGTCTACAAGGCTTTTCGCAAACAGGACAACCACAGTATCCTGAGCACCTAGTGCCACGCGAGAACGGCGGCTTTATTTTTTGAACCGCACTACGCCGGATTTTTCGTTTTTTCGCGCTGTGAAACGCCTGAGTGTCGCTCAGGGAAACACCTTGCTCCGTCATGGCGAAACCATCGCGCACACCCGCAGCGGCGGCCAAATCCACCGCCGCCCCGCGTCAGCAACCGGCTCTTCCGGTTCCGGCCTTTTTCAGCAACACCCTGCTTCAGAGCATGTTGTTGTTTGCTTTTTCATTTCTCCTGTACGCCAACACGCTCATGCACGGGTTTGTACAGGACGATGCTATTGTCATCACCGACAATATGTTCACGTCCAAGGGGGTGGAGGGCATCCCCGGCATCCTGAGCAAAGACACTTTTTTTGGCTTTTTCAAGGTGGAAGGCAAAGAAAACCTGGTATCAGGCGGCCGTTACCGTCCCCTCACGCTGGTCTTGTTTGCACTGTTGTACCAGGTAGTGGGCGGCAATCCGTTTTTGTTCCACCTGGTCACGGTTTTGCTGTTTTCGGTCACCTGCGTAGTGCTGTACCGCACACTCCTGCTGCTCTTGCGGGGCTGGACGGCCGGGCAGGCGCAAGCGCCGATGGTGGCCTGGATCGCGGCGCTCCTGTTTGCGGCGCACCCCATCCACACGGAGGTGGTGGCCAACATCAAAGGCTGCGACGAAATCGTCACCCTGCTGGGCAGTCTGGGCGCGCTCTGGTTCATCTTGCGGGCCTTTGATACCGAAAAGCCGCACTACAGCCTGCTGGCAGCGCTGGTCTTCTTTTTGGCCTGCCTGTCCAAAGAAAACGCCGCCACTTTTGTGGTGGTCATTCCGCTGGCCCTGTGGTTTTTCAGAAGCCCCTCGGCCCAACTGCCCGCCATTCTTCGGCATTCGGTGCCGGTTTGGGCCGCGTTTGTGGTGTTTTTCGCGATTCGCGGCAGTATTTTGCATTGGAAATTCGGCGCCGAGCCGATGGAACTGATGAACAATCCGTTCCTGAAAATAGAGGGCGACCACTGGGTGAAATTTGCGCCGGCCGAACGCCTGGCCACCATTTTTTATACCCTGGGCAAGTACATCCAGTTGCTGTTTGTGCCCTACCCCCTCACCCACGACTACTACCCGCGCTACATCGCCACCAAAACCTTCGCCGATCCGCTGACCCTGCTAATTCTTGTGGGCTATGGCTGGTTGGTTTGGTTTGCGCTGTCGGGCATCCAACGCCGCGACCCGGTGCGCTTCGGGATATTATTTTTCCTGCTGACCATCAGTATCGTCTCCAACCTGGTTTTTCCGGTAGGCACCAACATGGGCGAGCGTTTCGCCTTCATGCCCTCGGTGGGTTTTTGCCTGGTGGTGGCCACGCTGCTGCTGCGCCTAACCCAGTGGCGCACGGCCGTGGGTATCGCCGGAGTGGCGGCGTTGTTGTTTTCAGCGAGTACTGTGCTGCGCAACCGCGTGTGGGTGAGCAATGAAAAATTGTTTTTTACAGATGTCAACACCTCGGTAAACAGCGCCAAGATCAACAATGCCTGTGGCGGTGTCACTTTCGAAAAAGCACAGAAGGAAACAGACCCGGTCAAAAAGGAAACGATGTTTCGGCAAGCCTTTGACTTCGCCAACCAGGCCCTCAAAATTTATCCCAACTACAAAGACGCCGTGCTGACCCGCGCGGGCTGTCAGTTTTACCTCAACAATTTCGACGGCGCCGTAGCCGACTACCGCCTGGCCGTGCAACTCGCTTCCGGCGACCCCAAACCGCAAACCTACCTGGCCTTGGCCCTGCGCGAAGGCGGCAAATATTTTGGCGAAAAACAAGGCAACCTGGCCAAAGCCATGACCTTTTTAACCGAAGCCTGGCAACTCAACAACCGGGATGCCGAAACCGCTCGCCTGCTGGGCGTAGCCAACGGCGTGCAGCGCAAAAACGAGGAGGCCTTGCAGTGGTTTGCCAAAGCCGTGGAACTGGAACCCCAAAACGCCAGCTACCTGTTTGACCTGGGCACCGCCTACTACATCGCCGGCGACGCCGTAAAAGGTGAAGCCTACCGCCGCCAGGCCGTGGACATCAACCCCGATGTATTGAAAGAAAAAAACAAGTGATTTAATTAATTAATGTGGCCAATGTGGTCAATGAGACCAATGAGACCAATGTGAAAAAATTTTAAAATTATTTAATTCATCACATTGGTCTCATTGACCACATTAAATCACATTGGCCACATTAAATTAAATTGGCCACATTAATCAAGATCGGTTCCCAGCCGCCGCCTGCCATGACTTCGTTGTAGCGGCGTTCGCCATCGCCCAGCAGGGCAAAATCGCCTTGCGACACGAACAAGTGGGTTTGGCCGTCCTGCTCGGTGAGGCGGTAGGTGACGGTGGCGTAGTTTTCCGGAATGTCTTCGAGGTTTGAATTGGGATCGAAGGTGGTGTAGACCAGCAGTTTCTCCGGCTCGATGGCCACGATATGGCCTTTTACAAACACCATTTGCCGGCCCTCGTATTCCGCCTGCCAGAGCAGCGGGCTGCCGACCTGCCAGTCGGACACGGCGGCGCAGCCAAACATATACTTTTTGGTTTGTTCGGGGTTCACCAGCGCGTCCCAGACCTTGGCAGCGGGCGCCGGGATCAGTATTTCATTGGATACAATCAGTTCTTTTGACATAGATGCATGGATAGATATGTGTGAGGCGGCAAAGATGGTGGCGCTGGCTGACAACCCTATGTCAGCGGTAGCGGGAAATACTTTTTTTCAAAATCGCCATGCCTTGCTCGATTTCGCTCTCGTTGACCGAAGCAAAACCCAGTCGGGTGGCGTTCAGGTGGCTGCTGTATTTGATGCCGTCGGAAAAGCGGAGTCCGTTTGCGGCGGCTGTTTGGACCAGGCTGCTGAGGGAAATGGCCGGATCAAACTGCGCCCAAACCGCCAGGCCCCCCGAGGGCCGGGTAAATTCGACGGCCGTACCCAGTTCGGTTTTCAGGAGTTCGCAAAACAAATTGCGCCGCCGGTGGTACACCTTTTGGGCTTTTTTGAGGTGCCGGCGCATCTCGCCTTCGCGAAACAACACAGCCAACGCGGCTTCGCTCAGGTTGTCGCCCTGGCGGTCCACGATCCGGCGCAGCCGGGCCAACTCCTCAATAACCTCGGCCGGCGCCACCACGTAGCCGACGCGCAGGGCCGGCGAAAACACTTTGCTCAGGGAACCGATGTACACCACGTTTTGGCCGGCATCGGCGCCGGCAAGGGGTAGGATCGGGCTGCTGTCGTAGTGAAAATCATAGTCGTAGTCGTCTTCCAGGATGCAAAAGCGGTACGTCCGGGCCAGTTGCAGCAGGCGGAGGCGGCGCTCGGCGGGCATCATGACGGTGGTGGGGTAGTGGTGGTGCGGCGTCACGTAGACCATGCGCACCGGCATTTTTTGACACAGCGCCTCGATGGCATCCACGTCGAGCCCGCGCGCATCGACGGGCACGGTTTGTAGGGTAGCGCCGGCGTGTTTGAAAATGAGGTTGCCGGAAGTGTAGCAAATATTGCCGACCAGCACCGTGTCGCCCGGCCGCAGTACGCACTGCGCGACCAGGTAAATAGCCATCATGCTGCCCCGCGTGATCAGGACCTTGTCGAGATCGATGGGCAAGCCCCGGCTTTCGCGCAGGTAGTCTGTCATGGCAGCGCGCAGGGAATGTTCGCCGCTCATTTGGCCGTAGAACAGGAGTTTTTTGCGAAACCCCTTGCGCACCACGCTGCGGTAGGCCCGGCAATAGGCGTCCCAGGGCGCCAGCCGGACATCCGGGAAGCCGTCGTCGAACGACAGCGCGTCGCTGCCCTGCAACACCGGTACAGCCAGCAGGGGCTTGGTATGAAAATCGAAGCCGGCTTGCTGCGACAAGGGGCCGGCCGGCGATTTTTCGAGGGCGAGGGGCTGTACTTCCGGCAATTTCGGGCTCACGAAGGTGCCCCGCGAGGCCAGTGTTTCGATCCAGCCCTGTGCCAGCAGTTCGTCGTAGGCGGCCACCACGGTTTTGCGGTGTACGCCCAGGGCGGCGGCCAGGGCGCGGGTGCCGGGCAACTGCGTTTGCGGGAGCAGTACGCCGCGCCGGATGTGCTCGGCGACCGCCGTTGCAATTTGAATAAATACTGGCGATTTCGCCGATTTGTCCAGGACAATCAAGGAAGAAAAAGGCAACATACGGGTGGCATTTGACCCGACAAAGGTTTCTTTTTTTTGCCAAACCGGACTACCTGATTTTTGCATACCGGACGATTTTGCTCATCCGGCCATCGCCTACCTTTGTCGCCAACACCGTTCAACCCATTTTCCCATGGCTCAAGAAAAAAAACACCACAGTCCTCCTCCGGCCCTGGCCGATACGCCGCCGCCGCCCTACTACGCCGTGATTTTCAGCACCCTGCGCACCGAAGGCGACCAGGGGTACGGCGAAATGGCCGAAAAAATGGCAGCCCTCGCCGCCACCATGCCCGGCTACCTCGGCGCCGAAAGCGCCCGTGATGGCGTGGGCATCACGGTGTCGTACTGGAAAGACCTGGAGAGCATCAAAAACTGGAAATACCGCGTCGAACACGTCGTGGCCCGCGATATGGGTCGCGAAATCTGGTACCAGTCGTACCGCTTGAGGATCGCCTTGGTGGAACGCGACTACGGCTTTGAAAAACGATAAAAACATTGCGCTATGAAAGCAAAAACATCCCGCACACAAGGCAGCCGGTACTATCCGAAACGCTACGATCTCGATCCGGCCAGCCGCGATGCCATCCTCGACGAAGGCCTGGTGTGCCAGGTGGCGTTTCAACTGGAGGGCCAGCCGATGCTAATCCCCACCAGTTATTGCCGGGAGGGCAACACGCTGTACCTGCACGGTTCGGTGGGCAGTCATTTTTTTATGCAAATGGCCAAAGGTATTCCGGTCTGCGTGAGCGTGACCCTCGTGGATGGCCTGGTGCTGGCGCGTTCGGTGTTTCACCATTCCATGAACTACCGCTCGGTGGTGGCCTTTGGCAAAACCCGCCTGGTAGATAGCCCCGAGGAGCGCTGGCGGGCCGCTGAGTTGTTCACCGAACACGTGATGCCCGGCCGCTGGGCAGAAGCCCGGCACCCCAATGCCAGCGAACTCCAAAAAACGATGTTTATCGCGGTGGAGATCGAAGAAGCCTCCGTCAAATTTCGCGCCCACGGTGTGGCCGATGATCCGGAGGACATGCACCTGGGCGTGTGGGCCGGCGTGCTGCCGCTCCGGCTCAGCCCGCAGGCGCCGGAGCCCGATCCGGAAGGCCAAACCGGCGTGCCGCTGCCCGACTACGTGCGGGACTACCGGCGCTAGGCGCGGGGCTTACAAGGTTTTCAAGTATTCCAGTAATGCCCTGCGGGAGGCGCTGTCCAGCACGTCGCCAAAGGTGTGGCCGCCATTGCCATAACCAGGCAGGGTGGTGTCGTAGGTATTGGCATCGGTTTTGGAGGCTTCTTGGCTGTATTTCCAGCCCAGTTTGACGGAGTCGTAGTCCGAGTTGTCGAAGGAGCGTTTCCAGTAGACGGGGCGCAGTTCGCTGTCGAGCAGGTCTTCGAGTGTGGGCACCGAGCCGTTGTGCAGGTACGGGGCGGTGGCCCAGATGCCGTCGAGCGGCGGGGCGATGTAGCCGTCGTTGGGCAGGAGTTGGGCTTTGTGGGCGCCCTGGGCGTACCAGCTGTTGTTGTACCAGGTATGGTATTCGGGGTAAGTCTGATACGTTTGCGAGAGCAGCGGGTCGGTGCCTACGGTTTTCAGGTTGACGAGCAGGTTGGGGTAGGTTTCGGTGCTGCCGTAGTTGCCGTGGCACTTGGCGCAGTTTTTTTCAAAAACAAGTTTGCCTTGCTGGGCGAGGTTTTGGTCGATGGCATTGGGGTAGGCGGGCGGTTCGAGGGTCCGGATCCAGGCGATGATATCGGTCATGCGGGTGTCGATTTGGCGCGCTTCGCTGCTGTCCTGCATCACCAGCATGCCGGAGGCTGCGGAGAGCCGGGCGAAATCGCCGACGCCCAGGGCGTTGTAGTACAGCGCGTTTTTCTTTTTCAGCAGCCACCAGGCGGGCACATCGGTAGGCACCACAGCAGTGGGCACCGTGAATTGCGGGGCATCGATCCAGCTCAGGTCGGTGCTATTGCGGTGTGCGGCCAGGGTGGCGAAAATTTTGTCGGCGGGGTTGGGGCCGCGCACCTTTGTGCGGGTATAGGGGCCGATGGCCATGTAGCCCCGGCTGAGCGGGTAGTAGGCGGCCCATTCGGGCGAGTTTTTGCCATAGAGAAATTGGACGGCGAGGTCGGCGGCCTGGAAATTGGCGGCCTGGTCGCTGGTGTTGTCGGTGGTATTATTGCCGAGGCCCAGCACGAGTTGGCCGTTGAGGCGTTCGGCATGGCAGGCCAGGCAGGTGGGGGCCACGACTTGTACGCCGTTGGGCGCTGCCACCACGTTGAAGCGGAAGGAGATGCCGGCGCTGTTGCCGCTGCGCCCGATATCGTCGGGGTCGGCGGCGCCATACACCTGTTTGAACACCGCGAGCGGAATGCCGTGGCTGACGTAGTCGCCGTAGATCAGGTATTGGTAGCCGGCGTCGGCATCGCCGCTGCGCTGGGTGCTGGCGGGGATGGGCGTGGTGCCTTCCGGATGGTCGGGGCCGGGTTCGGGGCCGGGCTCGCTGGTGCAATTGAAGGTGAGGACCAGGAGCAGGACGAAGTAGAGCAGGAGTGTTTTCTGCATGGGGAAGGTGGATTGTGTTGGCGAAGATACGGCAGGCAGGGGCCCTGAGCGCTGTGCTGTCTTGTTAAATTAAGGACTTGCTCTTGAAGGTCTTGTTTGTTCGGACTATCTTTGATTTGCGCAAAAATCGGGGCGGGTGTATTCTCCCGTTCGTCTTAATCCCATTCTTTTCCTCTGTACAAATGCTGGTTAACCCTGGCCTGTTTCATTGCCCTGCCGGGTGATGATGTGGCACTAAATTTTTGTTACCCTTTCAAATTTCAGTATGATGTACCAAAAGCAAATTTTAAATTGCCCCCCCCCCGCGATTTGCGCATATTAAGATTGCAAATCTCGCTTGCGGCCTCCGACCGACTGTACTATGCAAAAAACTAGGAGCCCTCTTACTGTTGTGTATCCTTTTGGTTTTTAACCGCGCTATTGCTCAAACCAGCCAGCCTTTTTGCGCGACAACCGGTGGATCAAATGCCATAGGTCCCTTGGGAAATGGATTGACCGCAGCACCGCCTGGTCCAATTTTTCTGCGTATTTATGTGTACAAACTCGGAAATGACGCGGGCCAACACATGCCAACGGATGAGCAAATTCAGGAATCCATTCTGAATTTAAAAAAGGATTTTGAGGCGCATGACATTTTCTTTGTTTGGAACTGTGAAATTGAAGAAATTCAATCCGATATGTTGGATGGACTGTATCTGGCACCTCCAGGGTTTCCTCCAGGCCCTAAACCTCACTGTGCCCTATCAACATATGTCACACATACAGACGGAATTAGTGTATTCATCGGAGGGGATGACTCTTATGTGATGGGCGTTTCAACAGATATCCCAGGGAAAGCCATTTTAGTCAAAGGCCAGAGAGGATCTGGCAACAATACATATTATTATTCCCGTTCGCACGTAATTTCGCATGAGATGGGGCATTGCCTGGGGCTTTGGCATACGCATCACGGTTACGAGAATGACTTGGATTGCAATGGGAGCCAGAGCGACCCAAATGAATGCCCTGATGACGACGCAGCAGGAGGTTCAACCAGCTGGATTTGTGGCGACTATGTTCAAGATACCCCTGCCGATCCGGGGCTTAGTGAGGATGATATTATCCAGCATAACTGCCAGTATACTGGGACGCTAACGGACCCTTTTGGAGCGCCATATACACCTGATCCAACATTAATAATGTCCTATACACATCCGTCCTGCATGATCAGCCATTCGACCGGTCAGGGCATTCGAATGCGTGCCATCATAGCATCAGATGATTTTTTGCAAAACTGTATGGTTGCTCCGCAAGCGTCGAGCATTACCATAGATGTATTTACCCCTTCGGGAACGACAAGCTTCCCGAGCACCGTTTGGGACCTTTCAAATTTGATTGGGGGAGAAATATTAATAGATAATCTCCTCACGATTGAAAATGGCGCAACACTTACGATCAACCCCGGTGTTGTCGTTCGATTCGGCGAACATGGGCGCTTGGTGATCAAGCAGAATGCACGCCTGATTCTACGAGGTACCTTGACGAGCATGGGCTGCACCCAGTACTGGGATGGTGTAGTGGTTTATGGAAACAGCTCGGCATCGCAGTCTCCTACGAATGGCGTATACGCCCAGGGCCGTTTGGATGCCTATTCAGGCTTAACGTATCAATCTGTCATCGAAAACGCCAGGACGGGAGTAACGCTGTATGGCCCGAATTTGAACTCCTCCGGTGGGCAGATACATTGCGAGGGTACACTGTTTCGAAATAACATTATAGGCGTTGAAATATCGAAGTACCAGAATTTTGATCCTTTGACGCATCAAAGGCGCCCTTACCGGGCATCCTTTACGAAATGTGCATTTACCAATGACGACTTATTTCCGCATGAAGCATCGTTTCACTCCTTTTTGCACATGACCAGTGTGGGTGGCATCGATATCTTCGGGTGTTCATTTTCCAATAACCGGACCATTTCCGGAAGTCAAATTACGGATTGGGGATATGGCATTTGGGGCGCAGATGCCGGATTTAATGTGACAGGTTCTGCCTTACCGTGCCCGCCTACTCCCTGTGGTGATGTGATACCTTCGGCATTTAAAAACCTTGGCTATGGTATTTATGTGCTAAAGTCCGTATTCAATCGACCTTTTCTGGTTAAAGAATGTAATTTCGGGGGCTGCTTCGTGGGGCTGCGCAACATATCCGTGACAGGCGCCACCATCATTCAAAACAACTTCGACCTGGGCGGGGTGCCGTCCAATACGATCATTCCGATATCTGGAAACCCATTGGCGGACAATGGATTTCAGCATCAGGTGGGGATTATTCTGGAGAAAAACATTCACGGCTGGAGCTGCCAGGAAAATACGTTCACCAAAACGGGTACGAATTCCCCTATCACTACCATCGGTATCATGGCATTGGCAACTGGCGACGGCAATAAGGTGATTCGGAAAAATAATTTTACGGGGCTTTCGATTGGGAATTTGGCATATCAATACAATTCCACGTTGGCATCAAATGACATAGAAGGGTTGTTGTATGAGTGTAATAATAATTACAATGTTTCAGATAAGGATTTTAGAATTCCTAAAGGGCGAATTAAAAGAGAACAAGGAACGGTAATACAGAGCCCTTCAACGGTACAATATACCTCTGCTGGAAATCGATTTTCATATACTGGTATTGATTTTTCTGTTTTTTGGGAATTTCTACCAAACGAATCTCCACTTGCTCACGTTAATTATCGCTATTCTGCAAATTCTATTAACGAAGAACCTCTCAGTTTGGAAGGTAACATCTTTAAATTTTCGGCTGGCGACAATACCTGCGCAAGTCAGATATGCCTTCCGCCATGTCGTGAAGAATCCGAACTGGCGGGTATAAAATCAGATTATTATTCCCACAAAATTGATTATCAAACACTGTTGTCTGATTATGCCTCAGCGCCTACTGAGCAAAAAGAAGCTGGTATGGAATACCACCGGCGAATGATGAGCGAAGGTGCATATGAGGTGCTTCTGTACGGCCTTTACGATACGCTAACTTACGAGGCAGATACGCTGCATACTTGGATTAAAAATCTGGAGACCCTCGACAGCAGAATTTGGTTGGCTACGGAAGAGTTTGCGGTAGGAAATGGCTCAGCTGCTCACCAACACCTGACAGACGCTGTTACGGAATATTCGCTATCTTTTGATCAACAAACGGACCTTGATCATTATGCCGCGTTGATCGATATCCTTTCAGAAAAGGATATATATGAATTAGATCAAAGTACATTGGATAACGTACAAACCTACGCCAATGAAGAAAACAGGTATACTGCGCCTTGGGCAAGGAATATCCTTAGCACAAACGGCGGCAGTTATTTCCCCCCGGACTACATTCTTGAAAGTACTCAAGAAAAAAGCCAGACTAATTCTACAAGTGTATCCAGTGCAATCTCAACGCTGACAGATCGCAGTCTTTCGGTTACGCCTAATCCGACTAGCAGTGATGTTTTCTTTCGCTTTACTCCATCCGAACAAGTCTTTAGCGCCACACTCCAAATTTTTGATCAGGTAGGGACCTTGCAGGCTGAATTCCTGCTAGCCACAACAGGGTGTGATATCAAATGGGCAACAGGAAACACAGTGAATGGTACCTATTGGTATCAATTACGTGTAGACGGTCGCGTCGCGCAGAGCGGTAAGATTATTTTAAACAAATAAAACCATCACCTGTCTTTGGGGTAGCCGTCATGATGCTGCCCCAAAGACTACATTTTTGTCGATCATGCGTTGGTTTACACTTCTTTTTGCCGTTCTCTATTGCCTTTCGCCAACCTACGGCCAACCGGGTTTCAACCGCAAGTATGACCTGGGCGAGTCGATTACCGGTTTTTTTCAATGCGCTTATGTAGGCGGCGATACCATTGCGGCATTTGGCCTGGCCTACAGCGACTCCATATTTTTAAACAAACAGGGCTTGGTATTTGCCCAGTTTGATACAAACGGGAATCCGATAAATCATCGCGTATATTTTGACTCGACAGGATACGAGTATACAATTAGCCTCCCGGGTGGTTTTTTGAAATTACAAGACGGGAGTGGATTCGTTTTGCTGGCACAAATACTCAACAATGAAAATGGTGTCCTTCTTAAGGTTGATAACGATGGAAATATGATATCGAAATATGAATTTAAGGACGCAATTGCACTCTCAAAGCACTACGAAGTAATAGCCGAAAGTAATAAATATTTTTATATATTCGGTAGCAGGCAAAATCAGAGTTATAATTCAGATATATTCATTTTATGTACTGATAAAAAAGGAGAGAAGGTCTGGGAAAACATTTACGGCATAAACAATAGAAGCACTTACTTGAGTAGTTTTAAGCAGTTGGGTGAAAACGAGTTAGTCGTTGGCGGGGTTACGATAAATCCCCAAGGCACACCTGATTCAAAAATAAATTTCACTACAAAAATAATTGGGGTGGACAGCCTTGGCGATATAAAATACCAGTGGGAAAGTCCTCCTACTTTAGATGAAGGCGGAGCAAATGGACTGTATAAATCCGATGATGGATTGTGGTGCTACACAAGTGGGCGTGGTATATACGATGGCTCGGATTGGTTTTATCAACCCGAATTCATCAAGCGGGACAGTAATTTTAACCTGGTGTTCAAGAAACGCGTGGATAAGCCTCGGAAGTTTATAAATGGTTTCCTTAGTTCTTTTCAAACAGAAGATAAAGGGTGGTTTGGAGTTGGCCAATCGGCTACATTTGAAGAGTATGGCGCCATAACCGGCATGACGTACCGCCTGGACGCCAACGGCGATGTCTTATGGAACCGTTTTGATACCGCACAAATGTCGATCTTTGGTTTAGGGAACTATAATAATTTATACTCAGCAGCAGAGCTGCCAGGCGGGAGTATCATTGCATGTGGCTACAGCGAAAGATATGACACTAAACTTTGGGGCTGGTTGCTCAAAATCGACCGAAACGGCTGCGTCGACACCCTGAACTGCATGCCCGTATCTGCCGTTCAGCAGCCGGGCTTCGGCAATCCGATACACGTGTACCCCAACCCGGTCAGCGATCTCATCCGGATCAGCGGCGCGGATACGGCTTTCGAGCGCTACGAAATAGTGAGCATGGCCGGCCGGGTGCTGGATCGGGGCGCGTTGGCGCCACAAGGCATCCGGGTGGAGGGCCTGCCGCCAGGAGCCTATATCCTGCGGCTGTACAGGGGGAAAGAGATGCTGTGCCGGAAGATTATTAAACTATAGGGGGCGGGCCTTTCGACGGACGGAGACGTTTGCGGGCTTTGACACAAGCCCTCATCGAAATTTTTCTTTCCTTCGCAGCACCGCCGCCTGGCGGCCACCCAATTGCAACATCCGCTATGTCCCTGTCTTGTCAGAAACACTTGTTTATGCTGGAGCCCGGCGCGCACTACCTGAACGGCGCCGCCTATTCCCCCACCTTGCGGCATTCCGTGGAAGCGGGCCAAGCGGCGCTGCTGGTCAAAGCCGAGCGGCCGTTTTCGATTGCGCCGCAGCACCATTTCGACACGGCCGGGCGCCTGCGGCACTTGTTCTCGAAGATGGTCCATGCCGGCGATCCCGAGCGTATCGCCCTGATCCCGGCGGTGTCGTACGGGATGGCGGTGGTGGCCCAAAACCTGCCGCGCTGGCCAGGGATCGAGCGAAAAAAGCACATCCTCCTGATCGGCGAAGAATTTCCCAACAACGTGTATGCCTTCGAGCGGGTGGCGGCCCAACTGGGCTTGTCGATCAAAACCGTGGCCAAACCCGACACGCCGGACGGCCGCGGCGAAGCCTGGAATGCAGCCCTGCTCCAGGCCATCGACGCCGATACGGCCCTGGTGGCGGCGCCACAGGTACATTGGATCTACGGCACCGTGTTCGACCTGGCGGCCCTGGGCCGGCGGTGCCGGGAGGCGGGCGCGCTGCTGGCGGTGGATGCCACCCAGTCGATCGGCATTATGCCCTTCGATGTGCAAGCCGTGCAACCCGACGCCCTGATCACTGCCGGCTACCAATGGGTGTTGGGGCCATACGGCACAAGTATGGCTTATTTCGGTGCTTTTTTCGACGAGGGCATCCCCCTGGAGGAAGGCTGGATGAACCGGCAGGAAAGCGAGCAGTTTGCCCGCCTGACCCGCTACGAACGCGCCTACCGGCCCAAGGCCCAGCGCTACAACGCCGGAGAATACTCGCAGTTTGTCCAGTTGCCGATGCTCGAAGCCGCCCTGGAGCAGTTGCTCGACTGGGAGGTTGCGGGCATGCAAACCTATTGCCAGCGGCTGACAGCGCCTTTTTTAGATACCTGGCAAAGCCTGGGCTACCGACTGGAAGCGCCTGCCCAGCGGGCGGCGCACTTGTTTGGCCTGAGTTTGCCGGCGGTAGTAGACGCGGGGCGTTTGTTCGAACAATTGGCTGCCCGGCGGGTCTATGCCTCGCTGCGGGGCGGGGCCTTGCGGGTGTCGGTCAATGTGTACAACGATGCCGCAGATGTGGAGGCGCTGACGGCTGTTTTGACGGAAATACTGGCCTGAAACAAGGCCTTTTCCCCCGGCCTTTTTTAGACGAAGAATATTATCCTGCAATTTTGTTAAATTTTACATTTGACCATATAATAAATGGGAAGGGTGGTTGATTTTTACGCAAAAATTTCAAGACCGGATCGAAGGCTTTTTAAGGACATGAAATAATCGCTCCGCTCGGATATGTCTTTTTGAAATTCAAAATTTTTTTACGCCGATTGCTTTGTCGTCAAAACAAAATGTCCGTTTTTTGCTGGCACCGGAAAAGAAATGTTACATATGGGTAAATCAATCAGAATCCGCCGCGGCTACGACATCAGGCTGGAAGGCAGTGCTGAAAAAACAAGTTCGGCACTTCCGCTTTCAGATGTTATCGCCCTGAAGCCATCGGACTTTCCCTCCTTCCTTCCCAAAGTTCTGGTCAGCCCGGGAGAAGAAATATTGGCCGGGCAACCGGTCTTTTTTGACAAAGACCGACCCAATCTTCGGATTTGCTCGCCAGTGAGTGGCGAAGTGGCGGAAGTGGTGCGCGGGGAAAAACGGCAGATCCTGGAGGTTCGGATCATACCGGACCGCGAGACGACGCGCTACCTGGAATTTCCAAAACAAGATCCGGCAGGGGTATCGCGGGGCGATTTGCTGCAACGCCTGCTCGACAGCGGCGTGTGGAACTACATCCGGCAGCGGCCCTACGGCCTGATTGCCGACCCTGCCGACGTGCCCAAATCTATTTTTGTTTCCTGTTTCGATTCGGCGCCGCTGGCCCCCAGTTTGGGGTTTGTGGTAGGGCAGGAGCCTGAAAATTTCCAGGCGGGGCTACAGGCCCTGCAGGTGCTGGCCAATGGCCAATTGCACCTGGGGCTGCGGGCGGACCCCGCCGACGCGGACCTGGACGAGTCGGTCCTCCGTGGTATTCCGCCGGAGCACATCCACCGCTTCAGCGGTCCGCACCCGGCCGGCAACGTGGGCATCCAGATCCACCACATCAGCCCTATTCAAAAAGGCGAAGTCGTTTGGGTGGTACACCCGCAGGATGTACTGGTGATCGGCCGCTTGTTTCGGGAAGGCCGGTACCGGGCCCAGCGCACCATAGCCCTCACGGGCAGTTGCGTAGCCCGGCCGCAGTATTTCCAGATGTTGGCCGGGCAACGCATCAGCGACCTGACTGGGGCGCGCCTCCAGGCCGACCATTGCCGGATCATACAGGGCAATGTATTGACCGGAAACCGCTCGTCGGCAGATGATTTTTTGTCGTTTTACACCAATCAGGTGACGGTTATTCCCGAAGGCGACCAGCCGGAGTTCCTGGGCTGGTTGTTGCCCGGGTTCAAAAAACTCAGCCTGTCGCGTACCTATTTCTCCTGGCTGGCGCCCAATCGGGTATACCGGCTGGATACCAACACACACGGAGAAGAACGCGCCTTTGTGATGACGGGCCAGTACGACAAAGTGTTGCCGATGGATATTTTTCCCGTACACTTGCTGAAAGCGATTCTGGCGCGCGACATCGAGCGCATGGAACAACTGGGCATCTACGAAATAGCAGAAGAAGACTTTGCTTTGTGCGAGTTTGTCTGCACCTCAAAAATTGAGGTGCAAAAAATTGTGGCAGAGGGCCTGGATTATATTCGCAAAGAAGGCTGAAGCCAGGTGCCACCCCATTGACCAGGACTTAAGACATTCCGTTCACTCAACCTGCATACGGTGAAGTTTTTACAACGCATCCTCGCCTCCGTCAAGCCAAATTTTGAAAAAGGCGGTCGGTTTGAAAAATTTCATCCGGCGTTTGAAGCGCTGGAAACCTTCCTTTTTGTGCCCGGCCAAACCACGGCCCACGGCGTGCATGTGCGCGATGCCATGGACCTGAAGCGCACCATGATGACGGTGATTATCGCCCTGGTGCCTACGCTGTTGTTCGGGATGTGGAACGTGGGCTACCAGCACCACCTGGCCTATGGCATGGATGCCTCCCTGATGGACAACTTCTGGTTTGGTTGTTGGAAAGTATTGCCCATCATCGTGGTGTCGTATGCTGCCGGTTTGGGCGTAGAATTCGTGTTTTCCATCCTGCGCGGGCATCCGGTGAGCGAAGGCTACCTGGTTACCGGCCTACTCATTCCGCTCACGCTGCCGGTGACGGTTCCGCTTTGGATGGTTGCGCTGGCCGCTATTTTTTGCACCCTTTTGGGCAAGGAAATTTTCGGCGGCACGGGCATGAATTTCATGAACCCGGCGCTGCTGGCCCGTGTGTTTCTGTTTTTTGCCTTTCCAGCCTACATGTCGGGGGACATCTGGACGGACCTTTCGCCGGAAGCCGGGCAGGCTATCGTCGATGGCTATTCCGGCGCCACCAACCTGGTAGCCTTCGACGCCAATTACCATGCCTTGCCTTCGGCGGGCGACATGTTCTGGGGCTTCGAACAGGGCTCTATCGGAGAAACCAGTACCGCAGCCTGTTTGATCGGGGCCCTGATCCTGATCCTCTCCGGGGTAGGCAGTTGGCAGGTGATCGTGTCCTGTTTTGCCGGCGCCCTGCTGATGGGCTTGCTGCTCAACGGCATGGCCCCGGCCGATGTGCCGAACCATGCAATGCATACCCCGGCGTATTACCATTGGCTGATGGGCGGTTTCGCATTCGGCGCCGTGTATATGGCTACCGACCCGGTAACGGCGGCGCAAACCGAGCGCGGTAAATGGATATACGGCTTGCTGATCGGGGCGTTTACAGTGGTATTGCGGGTATTTAACCCGGCTTACCCGGAAGGGATGATGCTAAGCATCCTGCTGCTGAACGTTTTTGCCCCATTGATTGACCATATCGTTGTTGAACAACACATAAAAAAACGACTGAACCGTGCATAGCAACCGATATACCTTCATCTACGCCATTGTGCTCTCCGTCATCACGGCGGTATTGCTGGCGTTTGCGTCGGAGGGGTTTCGGCCCCTTCAGGAAGCGAATATTGCCCTGGACAAAAAAACCAATATCCTTCGTTCGGTCCGTCAGTATACCACCCAGCGGGCCGAAATCGAACAGATCTACCAGGAGCGCGTTCGGGAAATCGTGCTGGATGCCCAGGGCAACGAACGCGCCGGCGTGGATGCCAACGCGGTAGTGCTCAAGGATGAAGTGGCCAGGCCGGCCGCCGAGCGCCAGTTGCCCTTGTATGAATATACCGGCGAGGGGGGGAAGAAATACTACATCGTTCCGATGCAAGGCGTTGGCCTTTGGGGACCGATCTGGGGCTATATTTCCATCGAAAGCGATTTCAATACCGTGTTTGGGTCCTATTTTGACCATAAATCCGAGACGCCGGGCTTGGGCGCCGAGATTGCTGAAAAATCGTTTCAGCAACAATTTGAGGGAAAAAAAATCATGGAGGGCGACAAATTTGTGTCGGTCTACGTGGTCAAAAAAACCGATAAAATCCCCTACGGACCGGAGCACCGGGTCGACGGTATTTCGGGAGGCACCATTACTTCCCGGGGCACTGATGTGATGATTAAAAATTGTGTGGAGCCGTACCTGGCTTATTTTGAAAAATTGCGCAACCAATAATACCAACGATTATGAGCGTAGAAACAAGTACCGCAGCGGCGCCGCAAGAGGCCAAAAAGGACGGTTTGTTTTCCAAAAAAAACCGGCGGGTACTCAGCGACCCGCTGGATGACAACAACCCGGTAACCGTACAAATCCTGGGCGTGTGTTCGGCGCTGGCTGTTACCGTGCAAGTCAAGCCGGCGATTATCATGGCCATCGGGGTTACCTTGGTGACCGCTTTTTCCAACCTGATCATATCCCTGATCCGGGAGGGTATTCCGGGCCGTATCCGGATGATCGTGCAGTTGGTGGTGGTGGCGTTGCTGGTCACCCTGGTCGACCAGATTTTGAAAGCCTACATGTTCGACGTGAGTAAAAAACTCTCAGTTTTTGTGGGACTGATCATCACCAATTGTATCGTGATGGGGCGCCTCGAAGCCTATGCCATGGCTCAAAAGCCCTGGCCTTCGTTTCTCGACGGCGTCGGCAACGGCCTCGGCTATGGGATCATCCTGGTGGTGGTGTCCGTGATCCGGGAGTTGTTTGGCTCGGGTAGCGTAATGGGCTTAAAGGTCGTGCCGCAGTTTTTGTACGACCTGGGCTATGTGAACAACGGCCTGATGATGCTGCCGCCTATGGCTTTGTTTCTGATCGGGATTTATATCTGGATTCAGCGGGCCCGCAACCAAAAACTCGTCAACGTTTCCTGAGGGTTTTTCTGACTCAAAACACTACTGCGCCATGCAACACCTGCTCAACATACTGATCAAATCCATCTTTGTGGAGAACGCGATTTTCGCTTTTTTCCTGGGGATGTGCTCTTTTTTGGCGGTTTCTAAAAAAATAAAAACGGCCACCGGCCTGGGGATTGCCGTGATCTTCGTGATGCTACTGACCACGCCGCTGAACTACGTGATCCTCGAATTTTTATTGAAAAAAGGCGCCCTGGGCGCTATACACCCCTCCCTGGCTACGGTCGACCTGACGTTTTTGGCTTTTATCCTGTTTATTTCAACCATTGCCGGGGCCGTGCAACTCGTGGAAATGGTGGTCGAAAAATTCAGCCCGGGCCTCTACAACTCCCTCGGTATTTTTCTTCCCCTGATCACGGTGAACTGCTCCATCCTGGGCGCCTCGCTGTTCATGCAGGAACGCGAGTATAATTTTGCCGAAACAGCGGTTTTTTCACTGGGCACCGGTACCGGATTTTTCCTGGCCATCGTGCTCATGGCCGCTATCCGCGAACGGCTCCGCTATTCCAATGTGCCACAGCCGCTGCAGGGGCTGGGTATCGCCATGATTATCACCGGACTGATGGCCCTGGCGTTTTTAAGTTTTTCGGGTATCCAGTTGTAAGTCCCGTGTGTTTCGGGCCTGTCGAGATCCTTTTTTTGCAAATAGTTAACTGCTAACTGTTTATGTTGCCCATACTTGCCTCCAGCATTGTCGTATTTATCCTGGTCATCCTGTTGCTGGCCTTTCTGATCCTGACGGCCAAGGAGCGTTTGCTCCCGCAAAAGGACGTGGTGTTGATTATCAACGGAGACCGGGAGCACCCTGTGGTGGTGAAGCCCGGCGGCACCTTGTTGTCTACCCTGGCCTCAAACCGCCTGTTTCTGGCCTCTGCCTGCGGCGGCGGCGGCACCTGCGCTATGTGCAAATGCCAGGTGTTTTCGGGCGGCGGCGAGGTACTGGCCACCGAAACGAATCACCTGAACCGCAAGCAAGTGCAGGACAAACTGCGCCTGGCCTGCCAGGTAAAAGTGAAGGAGGATATGGAAATCCAGGTGCCGGCCGAGGTATTTGGCGTAAAAAAATGGGAGTGTACGGTAGTGTCGAACGACAATGTATCCACCTATATCAAGGAGTTTGTGGTGGCGTTGCCCGAGGGCGAGTCGCTGAAATTCCGCTCCGGCGACTACATCCAGGTGGATGTTCCGGAAACCACCATTACGTTTAAAACGGACTTGTACAATATCCCGGATCGCTTCAAAGACGACTACGACAAATTTAAAATCTGGGATCTGAAAACAGTGGTGGAAGAGCCCGTGTTCCGGGCCTATTCCATGGCCAACCACCCGGCGGAAGGAAATATCATCATGCTCAACATCCGGATCGCCACGCCGCCCTGGGACCGCGCGAAAAATGGCTGGGCAGAGGTGCCGCCCGGCTACTGCTCCTCGTATGTGTTTTCACGCAAACCCGGCGACAAAGTCACGATCAGTGGGCCGTATGGCGAATTTCATGTCAAAAACACGGAAAAAGAGATGGTGTATATCGGCGGGGGCGCCGGTATGGCCCCGCTGCGCTCGCATATTTTCCACTTGTTCCATACCCTGAAAACCGGCCGGACGGTGTCGTACTGGTACGGCGCGCGGAGCAAGCGGGAGATTTTTTATGAAGAAGATTTCCGGTCTATCGAACGGGAGTTTCCCAACTTCCGCTTTGTCATTGCCTTGTCGGAACCCCTGCCGGAAGACAATTGGACGGGCGATGTGGGCTTTATCCACAACGTGGTTTTGAAAAACTACCTCGACAAACACCCCGAGCCGGAAGAAATCGAGTACTACCTCTGTGGCCCGCCGATGATGAACGCGGCGGTGCAAAAAATGCTCGACAACCTTGGCGTAGCCAAGGAAAACATCGCTTTCGACGATTTTGGCAGTTGAAACGGACCTACATTTTTTTCCTGTGGCTCCCGCTGTGTTGGGCGGCTTGCCAGGCGGACCCGCCGAGGTATATGCGGCTGGAAGGCCAGGCGCAAGGCACTACCTTTCACCTGGTGTACCGCGATGCCGCCGGGCGTGATTTTTCCGGTTCGGTCGACAGTCTTTTTCGCCTGATCGACCACAGCATGTCGCTGTGGGACAGCAGTTCGATCATTCGCCAGTTGAACCGGAATGAGCCCTCGGCACGCGCCGATGTGCATTTTGCAGAGGTTTTCCGGCAGGCGCAAGCCGTTTCGGAAGTGACCGGCGGCGCGTTTGATATCACGGTGGGGCCGCTGGTAAAAGCCTGGGGCTTCAGTTATAAAAAAGGCCTTCCGCCGCCGGATTCCGCTCAGGTGGATAGTTTGCAGCAATGTATTGGTTTTCAAAAAGTACGCCTGGACAATGGCGTGCTGCTCAAAGCCAACCCGCGCATGGAAGTGGATCTGAATGCCATTGCGCAGGGCTATACGGTGGATGTGATGGCGCAATTTTTAGAGCAAAAGGGCGTGACGGACTATATGGTGGAGATCGGGGGCGAGCTGCGAACGGCTGGCCGCAACGAAAAAAATGAGCCCTGGCAAATCGGGATCGACAAGCCGCAGAGCACCGAATCGGCAGACCGGCCCTTGCAAGCGGTCGTGTCGCTGAGCGGGCAATCGATGGCGACATCGGGGAGTTACCGGAAATTTGTGCTGCGCGAGGGTAAAAAATTCAGCCATGCCATAGATCCCAAGACCGGATACCCCATTACGCACCAATTGCTGAGTGTTTCGGTGCTGGCCCGGGATTGTGCTACGGCCGATGCCTATGCCACCGCTTTTCTGGTGATGGGCCTGGAAAAAACCTTTGCTTTGGCCGAAAAAACCGGCCTGGAAGTGTACGCTATCTACGCCGACGGCGAGGGGGCGCTACAGGTACGCACCAATTTTAGCGTCGATTTGAAATAGCCTAATAATGAATAGGTTATGTTGTTTTGTTTGGTCGAAAACTCGATGAAATTTATGGCGCATTGCTTGGTTGTCAGGCCCTGGTTTCTTACCTTCGGGAAGACATAGGGCGAGGTGTCCGAATACGGTATAGCATATGTCCTGATCCGCCCGTCCTGGCGGAATGTTGTTGTCGGATACTACCTTGAAAGATAGAATGGCGCGTTGGGTTGGGGTGTTATTGCCTTGCCAAATGTCACTTGTTGTGTCACACTATTCTGTCAAACGAAATCCGACTTATGGCTACGTTCATTGTCCTCGTATTTATTGCGGGTTATGCCCTCATTGCTTTTGAACACACCCTAAAAATTGACAAAGCCGCATCGGCTATGCTGACCGGCGTGTTATGCTGGCTGGTTTTGTTGTTTGGGTTCGAGAGTATGCCGGCCTACCCGGGCATTGACTTGGCCACCCATCCGGGCACCCATGAATTTGTCAACCGGGCCTTGTTTGAGCACCTGGGCGAAATTGCCCAAATCCTGTTTTTCCTGCTGGGCGCTATGACGATTGTAGAACTGGTCGACCAGCACGATGGGTTCAAGGTCATTACCGATAAAATCGCCACTTCCGACCGGGTCAAACTGCTGTGGATCATCTCCTGGGTGACGTTTTTCCTCTCAGCCTTGCTGGACAACCTGACCACCGCGATCATTATGTGCGCCCTCTTGCGACGGATCATCCGGCGGAAAGAAAACCTCTGGTTGTTTGGCGGATTTGTGGTGATTTCAGCCAATGCCGGCGGCGCTTGGTCGCCGGTTGGCGACGTCACGACGATCATGCTCTGGATCGGCGGGCAAGTTTCTACGTTCAACATTGTGACCGCCCTGATTCTTGCTTCGTTGGTCAGCATGTTGGCGCCGCTGTTGGTGGCTTCTTTTTTTCTGCGCGGCAAAGAAGAAACGATGGCCCTGGCCGAAAGCGAGATGAAAAACAAACCCCAATGGGCCCTTTGGGAGCAATACACCATGTTTGTCCTGGGTGGCGTGGGCCTGTTGTCGGTCCCGATTTTTAAAGCCATCACCCATTATCCTCCCTACATGGGCGTGCTGCTTTCGGTGAGCGTCATTTGGTACCTCACCGTGTTTTTACACCGCGGAAAAGAGGATTGGATCCGGCAGGAATACTCGGTATCCAACATGCTGCACCGGATCGATACGCCGAGCGTCCTGTTTTTCCTCGGTATCCTGCTGGCAGTGGGTGCCCTGGATACCTCCGGCCACCTGCACCTGATGGCCGAAGGCCTGGACCGGACTTTTGGTGACATTTATATCATCAACGCCCTGATCGGCGCGCTGTCGGCAATAGTCGACAACGTGCCCCTGGTGGCCGCGTGTATGGGGATGTATGAAATGACGGAATTCCCGCCCGATCATGATTTCTGGAACCTGCTGGCCTTTTGCGCTGGCACAGGCGGCAGTATGCTGATCATCGGTTCGGCGGCCGGAGTGGCCACGATGGGTATTTTGAAAATTGATTTCCTGTGGTACCTGAAAAACGTATCTGCCTATGCAGCAGTGGGTTATGTGGCCGGTATTGCCACCTATTACCTGACGCACTAAGGTAAAAGACTCAGGATTTTTCTTTTCCACAGGCCTCACCGGGCTGCCGGCCGCATACGCCGCAGGCAATGCCGTCTTTGCGCAGAAAGGAACTGTTGCCGGCGCAGGTGCCCCTGAATTCGCCGCCTTTTACAAAAAGAAGCCGTACGCTGAACAGGAAAAACGCGATCAGCACCAGCACTACGGAAGCCACTACTACTGCCATCATAGCTGAAAATTTTGCTAAAAGGTACAGGAAAATGCCGATACCGGCAAGGGTTGTTCCCAAGCAGGCAGTATGCTGTGCCAGGCACTCCCGAAACCGCGATTTATTTTATTTAAAATTGAACAAGGATATATTTTGTTAAACATTCGTTTTGCCATACCTTAGCAAAATGCTTGTCGTGAAAACCGAACATCGAGCGGTATTTTTGGTAATTTACAAAAAGGACTATTTGTATGATTTCAGTAGAAAAATTGCTGGCGGCAAAACCTAAAGGCGCCCTTTGGCAAGTTACTCCGGAACACATGGTTATTGATGCACTGGAACTGATGGCTGAAAAGAACATCGGTGCAGTAGTCGTCATGGACGGGCCACGCCTGGCCGGTATTTTTTCGGAACGGGATTACGCCCGCAAGGGCATTATTCAGGGCCGTAAAGCCAAAAGCACGCCCGTAACGGAGGTGATGACCGCCAATGTATTTACCGTCTCGATCGAGATGGATATTGAAGATTGTATGAAAATGTTCAGCAACAAACGCATCCGCCACCTGCCCGTCATGGACAAAGACCAGGTCGTCGGGTTGATCAGCATCGGCGATGTCGTGACCGCCATGCTTCAGGAACAAGGCACGCATATCCAGTTTTTGGAACAATATATCACCGGAGGATAAGCACCCGGCCCCGGCACTGTACTGCTTGTTTTTGAGAAAATTGCATCTGTTTTTTTGCTTTTTCCAGTTTGCTGGTCACCCACACACCGGCAGGGTTCCCTGTTTTTCGGACGGTAGCAACAAGGCCCGGCGTTTCCTGCTGAAACACCGAGCCCGTTGCACCGTTCTAAAATGTACACTTCGAAAGGGTATTACGTTGAGTATTAAATCTTTACCGAACCCCTTGCCGGGCCGTTCGGCGGCCGGCGGTCCAGACCGGATCACCGGGAAGGCCTTGGTGCTGGTGTGGCAAAGTTGACTGGAATCCAGACGAACCGTTTGCACGGAGGTCGCATGGATCACCACATTTGTCGCGAGGTAGGACGCCGGTCAAATTTTCGAGGTTGCAAGGACCGTTAAAAACCCGCATCGGCTCGGAGAAGCGCGATTTAAGTGCCACCTTTGGTGTGCATCACTTGTGCTTTTTATGTTCCAAACCCATTTATTTCAGGGCAAGACGGTCCTCGTCACCGGCGGTGGCAGCGGCATTGGCTTCGAAATTGCCCGCCAGTTTTTGCAACACGGCGCCGAAGTGTTCATCGCATCGCGCAAACCCGAACGCCTGGCCGCCGCCCAAGAATTGCTCCAGCCGCTGGGCCCCGTACACAGCTACCAACTGGATATCCGCGAGCCCGACCAGGTAGCCGGGCTGGCAACCTATATCGCCGAAAAAAGCGGCCGGCTTGATATTTTGGTCAACAACGCCGGCGGGCAGTTTCCCAGCCCGGCAGAAGACATTTCGCCCAAAGGTTGGCAGGCAGTGGTCAATACGAACCTCAACGGCAGCTGGTATGTGACCCAGGCGATGGCCCAGCGGTTCTTTTTCCCTCTACAGGCGGGCATCGTTGTGAATATCGTAGTCAATACGTTTCGGGGCTTTCCAGGTATGGCACATACCGGCGCCGCGCGCGCCGGCGTTAGTAACCTGACCCAGTCGCTGGCTGTGGAATGGGCGCCCAAAGGCGTGCGGCTCAATTGCATCGCGCCGGGCATTATCCAAAGCAGCGGCCTGGAGCAATACCCGCCCGAACTCCTGGCTGGTGTGGCCAAAACCATTCCGATGCAACGGCTCGGCACCGTGGGGGACGTTGCCGGGCTCACCCTTTTCCTTGCCAGCCCCCTGGCGGCTTATATGACGGGCGATACAATCTATATCGACGGCGGCGCACACCTCTGGGGAGATATCTGGAAATATGAATAAGGCAGTCCGATTGTACAACCTGTTGCTATGCCTGGGCGTCTTGCTGTTGGCCACAGGCCTTCGGGCGCAAACACCGGCCGATACCCTGTCGTTTGTGCGCAGCCTGCCCCTGCAGGCCCAGCTCGCTACGGCCGACAATCTCGGCTACCTGTACCTCCTGAGCGAGAAAAATGCGGTAGAAAAATATGGCCCCGACGGGCGCCTGCTCGCTCGCTACACCAACAACCGCCTGGGCCGCCTGAGTACCCTCGACGTGAGCAATCCGATGAAAGTGTTGCTGTGGTATGCCGATTTTCGGACCCTGGTGTTGCTGGACCGAAACCTGACGGCGCTGGGCGAACTGAACCTGATCCGTGCCGGTTTCCCGGAGGTGAATGTCGTTGCTCCCGCTTCCGATGGCCAATTGTGGATCTACGACGAGGTCGATTTTCAACTTCGGAAAATAACGGCAGCCGGTGAAATCCTGTTTGAGAGCCAGGCCCTCAACCAATTGCAGGCCCGGCGGATCAGCCTGTGCGCCATCCACGACAACGGCCACGAAGTGCTGGCTTCCGATACCGCCAACGGTATCCTGTGGTTTGATGTGTACGGGCAGTTTCAAAAACAATTGCCCTGGCCCGGCATTCAGGCTTTTACCCTGGGAAACAACCAACTGGCCTACCTGTCCGATACCACCCTCCACCTCGAACAACTCTACACCCTTGCATCGAGGCAACTACCGCTGCCAGAACCGGCCCGGCTACCTGGCGCCCGCTGCTGGCTGGCGCCCGGCGGCCTCCTGATTCAGGAAAAAGAAGGCCTGAGTATCTGGCAATGGCCCAAAAGCAACTAAACGACTCCTGCTCCTGCCACTGCTCCTACCACTGCTCCTCCTACCACTGCTCCTGCTCCTGCCACTGCTCCTCCTGCCACTGCTGCTCCTGCTCCTGCCACTGCTCCTCCTGCCACTGCCACTGCAAACTGCCTCATGGCGCCAGCCGTTCAATAGCCCAGCCGTTTTCGGTTTGGGAATACAAAATCCGGTCGTGGAGCCGGCTTTCGCGGCCTTGCCAGAATTCGATATGCGTGGGCAACACGCGATAACCGCCCCAAAAAGGCGGCAGCGGCAGCGCTTCGTCGTGTTTGAAGGTTTCGAGCAGTTCCTGCACCTTGGCTTCGAGCAGGTCGCGCTGGGCAATCACCCGGCTTGGGGGGCTGGCCCAGGCGCCGATCTGACTCCCTTTGGGGCGGCTTTGGAAATAGGCCAGGGATTCTTCGACCGATACCCGCTCAACGCGGCCTTCGATCCGGACCTGGCGCTCCAGTTCCAGCCAGGTGAACAGGAGGGCTGCCTGCGGATTCTCGTCCAGTTCCTGGCCTTTCCGGCTTTCATAATTGGTGTAAAAGACAAAGCCCCGCTCGTCGAAGCCTTTGAGCAAGACCGTCCGGGCGCTGGGGCGGCCATCTGGGGTAGCAGACGCCAGGGTCATGGCATTGGGTTCGGGCAACGCACTGTTCAGCGCTTCCTGAAACCAGTGCCCAAATTGAGTGATGGGGCTGGGCTGTACGGCGGTTTCGGAGAGCGATTCCCGTGCATAATTGCGCCGCAAGGCGCTAATATCTATCGAAGCGGATTCGGTGGGCATGGCTAACATATTTCCGGCAAAGTAAAGGCAAGCGGCCTGGAAACCGATATTCCCGAGCCGGTTTTCCGTTCATTTACTCAACAAAATTACCTACGCTGCGCTGGATCGGCGGCGTACCCGGCAAACGAACCCTGCAACGCCCTTCTTTTTTGCTGTGCGTATGTTTTTTTGTGAAAAATGAAGGCAAGAACGTTCTCTCCGCTTCAAAATCAGGTAAATGGCTACTTTTGCCTTCCTTTCCGGCAGGTTTCCGCCGCTCTTTGTTTATCAAATACCATCAGGCATGTCCGACGTAGTTTTTTCCCTCATTCAAAAAGAACTTGACCGCCAGCGCCGCGGTGTGGAGCTCATTGCTTCCGAAAATTTTACCAGCCAGGCGGTGATCGACGCCATGGGCTCCTGCCTGACCAACAAATACGCGGAAGGGTACCCGGGCCGGCGCTACTACGGTGGCTGTGAAGTGGTGGATGAGGTAGAGCAACTCGCCATCGACCGGATCAAGGAAGTCTTTGGCGCCGCTTGGGCCAACGTACAACCCCACTCCGGCGCCCAGGCCAATGCAGCAGTGTTCCTGGCCTGCCTGCATCCCGGCGACAAAATCCTGGGCTTCAACCTGGCCCACGGTGGCCACCTGAGCCACGGCTCGCCGGTCAATTATTCCGGCAAAGTGTACAGCCCGGTGTTCTACGGGGTGGAGGAAGAAACGGGCCGGATCGATATGGACAAGGTCGAGCAACTCGCCCTGCAGGAGCAACCCAAATTGATCATTTGCGGCGCTTCGGCCTATGCCCGCGACTGGGACTACGCCCGGTTCCGGCAAATTGCCGACCGCGTCGGCGCCCTGCTGCTGGCCGATATTGCCCACCCCGCCGGCCTCATCGCTGCGGGCTTGCTGAACAACCCCATGCAGCACTGCCACATCGTGAGCAGTACCACCCACAAAACCCTGCGGGGCCCGCGCGGCGGGATTATCCTGATGGGGCGGGACTTTGACAACCCCTGGGGCCGCACGACCAAAAAAGGCGCTCCGATTCAGATGTCGAGCATCCTCGACAGCGGTGTGTTCCCCGGCATGCAGGGCGGACCGCTGGAACACGTGATCGCCGCCAAGGCTGTTGCCTTCGGCGAATTGCTGCAACCGGAATTTAAAACCTACGCCCAACAGGTGATCCGCAACGCCCAGGCTATGGCCGAAGCCTTCACGGCGCGCGGCTACCAGATCATTTCGGGCGGCACGGACAACCACCTCATGCTCATCGACCTGCGCTCGAAAGGCGTGACCGGCAAAGTGGCCGAAAACGCGCTGGGCGAAGCCGATATCACGGTGAACAAAAACATGATTCCCTTCGATCCCCAACCGCCGATGACCACTTCGGGCATTCGGGTGGGTACGGCGGCCGTAACGACCCGCGGTTTCCGCGAAGACGATTGCCGCCAGGTGGTAGAATGGATCGACGCTGTGTTGTCGCAGCCCGACAATGCCGCGCAGCACGCCGCCGTTCGGCAGGAGATCAATACGTTTATGAAAAATTTCCCGCTGTACGAAAAGACAGCGGTGGTGGCATAACTCCTGCTGCAACTGGTGACAACGCGCGATACCGGGCAAGATGCCCGGCATCGCGCGCTCTTGTTTTGGGGGTGTATTTCGGGGCCGGGAGTACACTTTTTTGTTTGTCGGGCCCGTTTTGTTTCGGAACAATTGCCTTTTGTATGCCCGCCAAAACCTTACCCATCCGTTTGATTCAAGGCAGCCTTGCTGCACTGGGCCTGTCGGCTATTGCGTTTTTCACCTGGGTCATGGCCACGATTATATGGCCCTACACCTCGGGTGCCTTGGACATCGATTTTCTCCAGACAAAGCAGCACATTATCCACCTCCTGCGCTACCGGCTGGCTTTTTACATTCATATTTTTCCGGCCTTGCTGGTGCTGGCGGCGGGTTTGACACAGTTTTCCGGTGCCGTTTTGCGCCGGGCGCCGGGTTTGCATCGGTGGGTGGGCCGGTTGTACGTGTGGAGTATCCTGGTTTGTTGCGGGCCGGCGGGTTTGTTGATGGCCTGGTATGCCAATGGCGGCCCCCTTGCGCAGGCCTCCTTTTTGCTCCTGAGCGGCTTGTGGTGGTGGGTAACCTGGAGGGCTTACAGGGCTATCCGGGTGGGTGATATCCGGGCGCATGGCGCCTGGATGATCCGGAGTTATGCCCTGACCTTGTCGGCGATTACGTTGCGGCTGATGCAGTTTGGGCTGGCCATGTACAGCAGCCTGGACCCGGAAACGGCCTATCGCCTGGTCGCCTGGCCCAGTTGGGTGCTGAATTTGCTCGTTGCGGAATGGCTGTTGCGGCGGACGGCGTGGTTTGCGTGGATCTATGGTCGCTGAGGACCGCCAAGTGGATTGCCATAAAAAAGCCGGAGGCTCTTGCGCTGCAAGAACCTCCGGTAGCGCCCAGGCTCCGGGCTTTTTATTTGGCGCCGCTTTGTTGAACGACGGGTTCGCGCTTCGCAGCGGGTTGGTCCTTTATCTTCAGGGGGGCTTCCACGTTGGTTTTTTTCAGGTCAATTTCAGTAGTGGCTACCAGGGTAAGGCCAGTAATTCGATTCCCGTCCACACCTGCGGTATCAATATTTTTCTCCCAATTGAGCCAATAGGTTTGCAGCGTTGCGTTCAAATGGCGGTGAATAGTGACCGCCTGGATTTCGTGAAGCGAAAGGCTGGCGATTTGGTTTTTGGAAATTAACAAGCCTTCTTTGTCGAATACCGCTACAAAATAGGTAGGCAACTGGTAGCCAAAACGGTGTACGGAAGAGTAGACCACGGCAATGTGTTTGGCTGTTTCCATTCGCGCGTTGGGCAACAAAACCGGTGCGGAACGGAGCAACCACCGGCTCTTTTTTTCCAAAATAAAATTATGTGGATCCAAAAAAGGTACTGGCCTTGAAGGGCCCGGGGTGTTGCTACCATCCCAGCTAAGCCCGCTGGTATCCGGCACTTCTTGCTGTGGAAACAGTATTTTGGAAAGCGATTGTTGCAAATCGGCTACCGGCAAGGCATAGGGCAAGTGGACCAGTGGGAACTGGTTTAAAAATTCTTGGAAAGCCTGATTGGGAGCGGTTGCGAGATCAGGCTGCGCATTTCGAGAAAAAGCGGCCAATACGCTGAAGGATATCAAAGTGGCTATACCCAGGATAAAATTTCTCATGGACGATTCGGTTGCGAGTCTCTTGAACGGCACAGGGGAAGGCCGGATGGGGCTTGTCTGAGCGGGAACCCATCCGGCTGTGCCAGTTTTATTTGGCGCCGCTTTGTTGAACGACGGGTTCGCGCTTCGCGGCAGGTTTGTTCTTTTTCTTCTGGGGGGCTTCGGCGGGTTTTTTCAAGTCAATTTCAGTAGCGCTGTCGCGGCCCAGGCCGGTAATTTCATTGCCCAGGGTGCCGTTTTGGTTGAGGTCGTTTTTCCAATGGATCTTGTAGGTCTCCGAATGGGCGATGAGTTGTTCGTCGATTCGGGTGGAGGTGATTGCGGTGCGGCTCGTGCTGGCGATGAGGTTGTTGGCCATCAAAATCCCTTTTTTATCAAATACAGCGATCCAGTAGGCATTGTACAGGTGGTTGTATCCCCGGGATTGGTTGTAGATGACACCTACGTATTGTTCGGTTTCCACGCGGGACACGGGCTCATCAAAAAGCGGAACACGGCTCATCTTGGAGGCCCGGCTCCCCGGAATAAAGCCCTTCGGGTCATCTACCGATTTACGTTCCGGGATTACGAGTTCTTGAACGTCCAGCGGGTCGCGGTCATCGTCAAGGCGCAGGCCGGCCATCATGTTGTCTTTGAGTGTTGCGGCGCTCAGCTCGTAGGGCAGGTGGGCGAGGGGAAATTGTTTCAGGAAGGTCTGGAATTCTTGTTCTGTCCCGGGAGCGGTGGTACTGTTGCTCTGGTAGGAAAAGGCAGCGAGCAGGCCGATGCAGAGGAGGGCGGCTACGCCAAGGGTCATGTTTTTCATGGTGGGGGCAGTGTTGAAGGGTGAGGAAAAAGAAGGTGCCAGGGGAGAGGATGTCCATCTGGTCGGGTTTACATAAGTGGTTTAGTTTTTTTGAACGCCACCGCGCATTCCTTTATTTCAACATGCCTGGTTTTTGAGTAGGGGCAATAAAAACCCCCGTCCGGGAGCCGCAGTGCCGGACGGGGGTAGATCAGTAACGATCGGGGTGTGGGGTGGTTTATTTCGCGTCGCCTTTGGTCGAAGCCGTGAGCGAGGAAGGTTTGTAGGACCAGTTTACTTGTTCAACCATGCCACCGCTGGTCAGTTCGAACGACTGGCGACCGGCTGGGGTCAGGTTGAGGATGCTGTTGCCGTCGAGGCCGTTGGCCTGGAGGTCTTTCGACCAGTTGATTTCGAAGGCTTGTACTTTGGCGTGCAGGGTTTCGTCGATCGTAGCGGTCGTCAGGGTAGTGGTATTTACACCCGCAACGAAGTGCGTGGCGATGTGGTTGCCTTGTTTGTCGAAGATAGCGACGTGGTAGCTCTTGAAGTTTTTGGTGAGTCCGCGGCCGGTGTTGTACAGCACAGCGTAGTATTCCGGCGTTTCGAAGGAGGCTACCGGCTCCGGGTAAACCGGCATGCGGCTGAAGCGGGCGCTTTCTTCGAGGGTCGGCAGGAACTGGAAGTATTCCCAGGAAAGGCGCTTGGCTTTCGGAGCGGAAGCGCGTTTTTCCAGTTGGGCCTGGAGTTCCTCTGCCTGGAACGAGAAGGGCAGGCTGGCTTTAGGAAACTGAGCCAGGAAATCCTGGAACGTCGGTTCAGCCGGAGTGCCGTTGTTCGTGTTTTTTGCGTTTTGTGCTGTGCTAAGGGTAAAGCCAGCAAAAGCGAAAAAGAAGACCGGGATTAAGAAGATTGATTTCATTTTTTGGATCGGTTTTGGTTTTGGTGTGTGTATTAATTGAGGCGGCTACTTTACTCTTTTGTTGCTGTCAGGCTGGTAAGGATTGCCGCGGATTAAAAAAACCTGCAAGGAGAATTACTCGCTTGCAGGTATATTTTCAAACCGCGTGCCAAAAATGACCTGCCTACGATTTTTTAACTTTTGAAGCCTTACCGGACCCTGTTTTTACCGCTTCAGGGGTAGAAGTTGGCAGTAAAACCGGTAACGCACCATTCGCGGCATCTCGAACGTAAGATCCCCACGTTAAATTGTTTGCGCCGTCTTTATGCGACAAGGCTTTTTCAATAGCCATGTTGGCGGCGTTTTCCACCACCCATTCAAAGTTTTCTTCGCCCACCGAATGCACGTCGGCATCGGGCGCGGGGTTGCAGAAGTCGATGGCATACGGAATGCCGCCGCGGATGGCAAACTCTACGGTGTTAAAATCGTAGCCCAGGGCGTGGTTGACATTCAGTACGTGGGCGTGCATTTCGGCGCGAAGTGCGGCAGGAATTTTGTGATCGGCCACATACCGCAGGTGGTGCGGGTTGCGGGGCTCGTAGTCCATGATCCGCACGTATTTGCCGCCCAGGCAATAGCAGCGGTAGTAGGCATCGAATTCGATGGCTTCCTGCAGGAGCATCACGAGGGTATCGGTCTCATTGTAGGCGGCAAAGAACTCATCAAAGTTGTTGACTTTGTACACGCTTTTCCAGCCGCCGCCCGAGTGGGGTTTCATAAACAAAGGGAAACCACCCAGGTATTCGATCATTTTGTCCCAATCGAGGGGGTATTTCAGGTTGCGGAAACTCTGGCCGCTGGTGTCGGGCGGCATTTGTTTGGAAGGCAGCAACACTGTTTTGGGCACTGGCATGCCAATTTTGGTGGACAGGCAGTTGTTGAAAAACTTCTCGTCGGCGCTCCACCAGAACGGGTTGTTCAGGACGGCGGTGCCATTGAGGGCCGCGTTTTTCAGATAGGCCCGGTAAAACGGCACGTCCTGGCTGATCCGGTCAAACAGCACGGCGTAGGGGCTCGGCTCGCCCTGCATCAACTCTTCCACCAAGGCGCGTTCGGCATGTATACCCTTGACCTTCTTGGAGTTGATACGCTCCACAATTGCTTCCGGGAAGGTGTTCTCCTTGCCGTGTAGAATTCCAATTTTCTTCATCCGTTTTGTTTTTTGAATTTCAAGATCTGATGATACGCAAGCGACAAAACTACTCAAATCGGTATGCCCGCCAAATGGCACATGAAAATTTTCCATGTATTCGGCGTCAGCCGGGGGCGTTTAGTTGTCGATCACCGGCGTAACTACCTCATTTTGAGGCTTTGGCGGCACCACAACCCGTTTGGTGACGGTTTGTAATTTCACCTCCTGCCCTTCAAATTTGGCAAACAGGGATACCTGAAACTCGCCGGTTCGCTGGTACGAATGTTTCAGCCGGCCGTCCTGAAAGGGCTTGCGGCCACTGCCGTCGCCGGGGTCGAGTTCGTATACGGCGCCCTGTGAAAAATTGGCCATCCGGAACACAAAGGGCTGGCCCACTTCGGGGTATTCTTCGTTCCGGCTGATCAGGTTGCCCGGGATTTTTTGCAATGGCGCCGAATTGGCCTCCTCGGCATTGCCTTTTTTGGCGCCGGACTGTACCATCGAGCGCTCATCGGAGCGCGACGCCGGTGTTTTCCGGGCCAACTGGAGCACCAGTAGCCCCACAGCGCCGATCAGGGCAACGATGACGAGCAGAATGATTTCGCGGTTTTTGCCGGCAGGTCGGTTTGTTTTTTCCATAAGCAATTGTCCGGGCGGCTTGGTGGGAGGTGCCGGTCGCCGGGCGGCGACAAAAGTACGCCACCCCGGGGTGAACTGCAAAAGCCTACCTTTGTTCCAATCCTGCACATGACAATCACCTGGAACGACAGCCTGAATTTTGCCCGCAAAATCACTTTGCGCCGCAGCCTCAATTTGGGCCGCGTGCTGGCCTCGTATTACCTCACCCGCTGGCTGCGCCGCCCCATCCAGTGGGGCCTGCCGGTCACCCTGAGCATCGAACCCACCACGGCCTGCAACCTCCGTTGCCCCGAATGCCCCTCCGGCCTCCGCTCGTTCACCCGGGCTACCGGCAACCTGAAACCCGATTTTTTCCGGCGCCTGGTCGATGAACTCCAGGCCGATTTGTTTTACCTCTATTTTTATTTCCAGGGCGAACCCTACATCCATCCGCAGTTCCTTGATATGGTGCGCTACGCCCACGAGCGCCGCCTGTTTACCGTAACCAGCACCAACGGCCATTTTCTCGACGACGAAAATGCCCGCCGTACCGTCGAATCGGGCCTCGACCGCCTGATTATTTCGGTGGACGGCACCACACAAGAAACCTACGAGCAGTACCGCGTGGGCGGCAAGCTCGAGCAGGTGCTGGCCGGCGCGCGGCGCCTCGTCGACTGGAAACGCCGGCTCGGCGCCCGACACCCCCATATTATTTTCCAGTTCCTAGTGGTGCGCCCCAATGAACACCAGATCGCCGATCTCTACCGCCTGGCCAAAGAAACCGGTGTGAACGAGGTGAAACTAAAAACGGCCCAGGTGTACGAGTACCGGCAGGGCAACCCGCTGATCCCCACCCAGGACCGCTACGCCCGCTACCGCCAGGACCCCGACGGCCTCTGGCGCCCCAAATTGGTGTTGGCCAACCACTGCTGGAAACTCTGGCATTCCTGTGTGGTGACCTGGGATGGCCTGGTGGTGCCCTGCTGTTTTGACAAAGATGCCCAATACCGGCTCGGCAACCTCCACACCCAATCCTTTCGCGAGCTTTGGCATAGCCAGGCCTACGAAACTTTTCGCCAAAACCTCCTCAAAGGCCGCGACCAGATCGATATTTGCACCAACTGTACCGAAGGCTGCCGCGTGTGGGCCTGAGCAAGGCAAAATGTAACATGTAAAAGCCAAAATGTAAAAGGGTGATCTGGCGGAGAAGGGAGTCCTGCGGCGCATTGATCTGTCTTTTTACCAGCACCTCTTTTTTGTCTTTTTAAAGTGTCGGAGTGTAGTTTTTTTAATCGTTTGTTCAAAAATATACCTGCCCAGCGGGCAACACAGATGCCGCCAGAATACCCAGCCCCCGCAAGCCACCCTTTTGACTTCTACATTTTACATTCTACATTTTACATTTCCATGAGCATACAAGAAGCACAACAAACGGTAGATACCTGGATCCGGACGGTGGGGGTGAAATACTATTCGGAACTGACCAATACGGCTATTTTGATGGAAGAAGTGGGCGAGGTAGCCCGCCTGATGGCCCGTTTGTACGGCGAGCAATCGTTCAAAACTCCCGAACAGGCCAGCACCGCGCCGGCCGAGCTGGCCGATGAAATGGCGGATGTGCTGTTTGTGCTGATGTGCCTGGCCAACCAAACCGGCGTAGACCTGGAAGATGCCCTTCGGAAAAACCTCGACAAGAAAACCCGCCGCGATGCCACCCGCCACGCTGAAAACCCGAAATTGAAATAACCCTGCCGTATGCGCGCCTTGATCGAACCGTTTACCGCCTTTTTGCAGCGAAAAGCACTGTTTCGGCCCACTACCCTGCCGGAATCATATGCCTTCCGCTTCGATCACCCGTTTCGCGAATATTTTTTGGATACCCCCGACGGCGCCCGCCTGAATGTGCTTCATTTTCCGGCCGACTGGTTGCCCCGGCGCGGTGTCGTACTCTATTTCCACGGCAACCGCGACAACCTTCAGCGCTGGGGCGGCATGCACCGCGATTTTACCAGCCGGGGCTTCGATTTTGTGGCGCCCGACTACCGGGGATACGGCAAAAGCAGCGGCTCGCCCAGCGAACACAGCCTGTACGAAGACGCCCGCCTGGTGTACGACTGGCTGCGCGTCGACTGTCCGGCACAACAATTGGTCCTGTACGGCCGCTCGCTGGGTACCGGCATGGCCTGCTACCTGGCTGCGCAGGTACGCGCCCGGCTGCTAATCCTGGAAACTCCGTTCGACAATATTCCCGGGCTGGTGGCCAGCCACCTGCGCCGCAGTGCACCGCCGTTTCGGCCCGCGTATTTTTTTCCCAACGACCGCCACCTGCGCCAATCGCCGTTGCCAGCCTTGCTGTTTCACGGCACTGCCGACCGGGTGGTGCCCTACGACTGTGCCGCGCGGCTGCAAGCCAGCCTCAAGCCCGGCGACGAATTTATCACCCTGCCCGGCGGCACGCACCAAAACCTGCGCGACTTTGCGGCCTACCAGGAAAAACTAAACGAATGGCTGAACAAGCCCTGATTTTCGCTACACCAATGACGCCACACACACCGATCTCTATTGCCGCCTCGCGCATCACCAACCTGACGGATGCCCGCTATTTTGCCGCCAAAGAGGTGGATATACTGGGCTTTAACCTCGAAGAAGGCACCGAAGGATACTTGGACCCCATGTACATGAAAGCCATCCGCGAGTGGGTGGCAGGGCCAAAAATAATGGGCGAATTTGACCGGACGCCGGCGCGTACCGTCCGGGAGGCGGCGTCTTTTTACGGCCTGGATGCCGTGCAGGTAACCCAAGCGACCGAGCTCCACGAGTTGGCCGGCCTGGATGTGGTACTGGCTTTAGCCGGACCGGCCAGTGCTGCGGAAGCCGAAACGATGATGCAGGCCGCAGCGACGGCCGTTTCCGGTTTTGTGCTCGATTTTTCCGGCAGCGCATCGGCCGAACAGGCCTTGCTGGAACAAGCTGCCGCCTGGCAAGCCTTGTTTGCCCGGTACCCGGTGCGGCTGCTGCTCGACGTGCCGGCTGAGCGCTTGCCGGCGCTGCTGGACGCTCTTCGGCCCGCCGGCCTGGTGCTGCGCGGCGGAGAGGAAGAAAAAGTGGGCATCAAGTCGTTCGAACAAATCGATGCGATTTTTGACATCCTTAGCCTGGACTGAGCGCGGCCGCAGGCCTCAACCCGGTTGTTCAGTAGCCGGCGCCGCGGGCGCCTGAGCGGCTTTTTGCCGCTGGCTGATGACCAAATACAGGAAACCCAACACAATGGCGATCAGGACAAGAATATTGCGGATCGGAAAGGCTTGGCGAGACTGGCGCTGAAACATGCTGAGGGAGAAATGAAAGATGAGCGATACGGGATGAATTTTTGGGAGATAGTGGCAGCAAAAATAGGGTTTGTTCAAAAAAGATGTGCCACCCCGGTACTAACGGCGTGGCACATCTTTTATCGCTTAAAGTTCATTTCTCAATCCACCCAATCGGCCACGAACACATTGGTGTCGCGGGTACCGTTGTTATTGCGGTTGCTGCTCCAGGCTATTTTTTTGCCATCGGGCGAGAACATCGGGAAAGAATTGAAAATACTTTCGGAAGTGATGGCTTCCAGCCCGGTGCCGTCTTCGTTGATCATGTACAATTGAAAATCGTAGCCCTTAGAGGAGTGGTGGTTGCTGGAGAAAATAATTTTTTTGCCGGAAGGGTGAAAAAACGGCGCCCAGTTGGCTTTGCCGAGGTGGGTTACCTGGTGCAGGTTGGAACCATCGGCGTTGCAGGTATAAATTTCCATGTTGGTGGGGGCGACCAGGCCTTGCTGAAGCAGTTCACGGTACTCCTTGATTTCGTCGGCGGTTTTGGGCCGGCTGGCGCGGAACACGATTTTGGAGCCGTCTCGGTTAAAAAAAGCGCCGCCGTCGTAGCCCAGGTCGAAGGTGATTTGTTTCAGGCCGGAGCCGTCGAGGTTCATGGTCCAGAGTTCGAGGTCGCCTGAGCGGGTACTGGTAAACAGAATTTTATCGCCTTTGGGGCTCAACACGGCTTCGGCATCGTAGCCTGGGGAGTTGGTGAGGCGTTTGGTGATCTTGCCCTTCAGGTCGGCTACATAAATATCATAGGTGTCGTAAATCGGCCAGAGGTATTTGCCGCCCTTGCGCAGTTCGGGGGTGGGCGGGCAGGTATCGGCGCCGGCCATGGTGCTGGCAAAAATGATCTGTTTGTTGCCGGGCATAAAATACGAACAGGTCGTCCGGCCTTTGCCGTTGCTGATGTTCAAGGGGCGGTAGTTTTTATTGCCGGCGGCTTTTTTTACCTCCATCGCAAAGATTTGGTCGCAGCGCAGGCCCCAGGCGGCATTGTTGCTTTGGAAGGTGAGCCATTTGCTGTTGGGGCTCCAGTAGGCTTCGGCGTTGTCGCCGCCAAACGTGAGTTGGCGGATGTTGCGCAGGTGTTTTTCGGCGGCGGGTGCAGTCGGAGCCGGGGCGCTGGGCATTTGGGCCCAAATAGAGGTGCTGGAAATACTCAGGGTTAGTAAAAGGGCGATGATTCGCATAAGTATAACGTGTTTTGGGCGCAAGAATAGCGCTTGAATAAACAATTCAGGTCAAAATTGGGTAAAATCTACGCTTGGGTCGATAAAAGGCGCAGAACTATACTTTCCTGTGGAATACGTCCGGATTCCGGTTTTCTGTCGAATGCCCGCAAACAGTTCGGCCACCGGCGGCGTTATTAGCAGTACATATGAGAAAAACGTTTCTTTTCGGATATCTGCTGGCGCTGGGCGCAACATTGTCAGCGCAGGAAATCCCGCACATCAAAGCCGACCAACTCAGCGCCTGGAAAAACGCGGAGACCGACACGGTGTTTGTCCTGAATTTTTGGGCAACCTGGTGCGCCCCCTGCGTGGCCGAATTGCCGGAATTTGAAAAACTGCACCAGGCCTTTTCGGCACAACCCGTACAGGTAATCCTCATCAACACAGACTTCCGGCGCGACGTAGAAAAACGGGTCCGCCCCTTTGTGCAACGCCAAAAATTGCAAAGCCAGGTTGTTTTTATGGATGAAACCACGCCCAACAACTGGATCGACCTCGTCAGTGCCGACTGGAGTGGCGCCATCCCGGCCACCCTGATCGTGAGCAAACGCCGCGGTTTTGAACGTTTTTTTGAAAAACAACTGAGATACGAAGAACTGGAGCAAACCCTCCGGGAAGCCTTGGCCAAACCCTGAACCCTTTTCGCAAACGCTGACCATCAAATATTCATCCAATCGTATCACTTTTTCCAAACTTCTCCTGTCATGAAACAACTGCTTTCCCTTTGCGTGCTGGCCGTCGCGCTCGTCGCCTGGTCTTTCACCAGCCCGGTCCACAACGGCTACCATGTCGGCGACCAGGCCCGCGATTTTGAACTCAAAAACGTGGATGGTAAAATGCGCTCCCTGGCCAGCATCAAAGACGCCAAAGGCTACATCGTGGTGTTTACCTGCAACCACTGCCCCTTCGCACTCGCCTACCAGGACCGGATCATTGAACTGCACAAAAAGTACGCTGCCCTTGGATACCCGGTCGTCGCCATCAACTCGAACGACAAAGTGGTGTCGCCCGACGATAGCTACGAAGACATGCAACAACGCGCCAAAGACAAAGAGTACCCCTTCGTGTACCTGCACGACGAGTCGCAGGAAGTGGCCAAAGCCTTCGGCGCTACCCGCACCCCGCACGTGTTCCTGCTCGACAACAACCGCACCGTGCGCTACATCGGTGCGATCGACGACAACCACGAAGACCCCTCGGCTGTCAAAACAAAATACCTGGAAAATGCCATCGACGCACTCCGCAACGGCCAGGAAATTAGCCTGAAAGAAACCAAGGCCCTGGGCTGCACCATCAAATGGAAACGCTCCTAACAGTTTCGAAATAAACTTTAGCAACACCTTAACGCCTGTCCTGCAATGCAGGGCAGGCGTTCGCGTTTTTTGACGGTAGTACAGCCCATGCGGCGTCCAATGGATAGAGCCTCGCTTGTAATGCCTTGATTTTAAATTGTTTGATTAAAAAATAAAATGATGAAACCAACTGCTCTTGCTGTTTTATCGGTACTGACCTTCAGCCTGCTGGCTATTCCCGGCGCGTTTGCCCAATACAGCCGCCACGCGTATGGCCCCGAACAATCCTTCGTGGTAGGCGTAGCCCCGCTGAGCCTGATGTTGCGCAGCGGCAAATTCAACGTGCGCGGCGAATGGGCCTATGCCGACAACAAATCGCTGTCGGTGATCATCGGCATTCCCCGGCGCAGCAAGGTGCCCGGCTGGTTTCTGAACGATATCGAGGTGGATGAAAACGGCAAAACCACCACCAACGACTTCCACTCCCTGGGGGTCATCATCGAAAACCGGTTTTACCTGGGTTCCGAAGCGCTGCGGGGCTTCTACCTGGCGCCCTACGCCCGCTACAACCGGATCTGGCTGACCCATACCAGCGAAAACCCCGAACAACAGGGCGACATCCGGATCACCGGCGCTGTGGGCGGCGCGGGCCTGGGCGCCGCAGCCGGCTGGCAATTTCGCCTGGGCGAACGCATGCGCCTCGACCTTACCTTCCTGGGGATCGATTTCAAATGGCTGCGCGGCACACTCACCTACGCCAATTCTAACCCCAACAACGATATCGAGGCCTTCCGCGCCAAAGTGGAAGAAGCGGTGAAGGATATTCCGCTCATCGGCAAAAAACTGACGCCCGAAATCGAAAACAACGAAATCAAGGTGCGTACGCCCGGCTGGGTCTTGCCGGCCTACCGCTTCAACCTGACGGTCGGGTATGCCTTTTAGGCTATAAGCCGTAGGTATCGAGCAAATACACCAGAGCGGCCATGCTGGCGGCTCCGAGTTCGAGTTCCCGTTTGTTGACGGCATCAAACACATCGGCGGCCGTGTGGTGGTAGTCGAAGTAGCGCTGGGAGTCGGGCGAATAGCCGCTGAGCAAGCCTTTTTGGTTGCGTAGCGGGCTGATGTCGGCGCCCGAGCCGCCGCGCGTCAGTTGGAGGCCATACGGCGCCAGGACGTCCTGGAATGCCGACACTTTTTCAAAAAAAGGCCCGATCACCGATTCCTCGCCCTCGAACGAAAAGCCCCGGGGCGTAAAGCCGCCGGCATCGCTTTCGATGGCGCAGAGGTGAAACTCACCCTTGCGTTCGGCTTCTTTGGCGTACTGGCGCCCGCCGCGCAGCCCGTTTTCTTCGTTCATAAACAACACACAGCGGATGGTGTGCCGGGGCCGGTAGCCCAGTCGTTGGAGGCAGCGCAGTACATCCATGCTTTGGGTGCAGCCAGCGCCGTCGTCGTGGGCGCCATGGCCTACATCCCAACTGTCGAGGTGGCCGCCGACGAGGATGACCCGGTCCGGGAACTCGGTTCCGCGAATCTCGCCGATCACATTGTGAGACGGCGCATCCGGCAGGGTCTGGCAATTGAGTTTCATGGACACCGTGGCGCTGCCTTCGGCGCGGAGCAGGGCGCTGAGTTTTTCGGCGTCGTTGGTGCTGATGGCTACAGCCGGAATAAGGGTATAGTTGGAGTCGTAGTGCATGGCGCCGGTGTGCGGAAAATCATCGAGCCGGAGGCCCATCGAGCGCACCAGCACCCCGATGGCGCCATATTTGGCTGCTTGGGAAGCGCCTTTGGAGCGCTGATCTACTGCACCGCCATAGGCTTCGAACGTGCGGATTTTAGAGGGGTCCATCGGGCGGTTGTAAAATACGATTTTGCCCCGGATGCCGCGCTCGTTGAGGCGCTCCAGTTCATCCCAACTTTTTACTTCCACCACTTCTGCACTGATGCCTTTGGGGCCGGTGGCGACCGAGCCGCCCAGCGCCAGCGCATGCAGCGCGAAGCTGCCGTATTTTTTGGAGCCAGTGACTTTTACTTCTTCAGCGCCGCCGCGCACCCAATGGGGGACCTGTACGGGTTGAAGCCAAACCGAGTCGAGCCCGAGGGTATCGAGTACCGAATGGGTCCAGCGGACGGCTTTTTCGGCGGCGGGGCTGCCGCTCAGCCGGTGGCCTACCCCCAGGCACAGGTCGCTCAACCAGGGATAGCAGCGGCCGTCGGTGAGGGCCTGGCTATAAATTTTGCGGATAAACGCGGCGTCTGCCCCAGTTGTCGGCGCTTGGGCGCTTGCCTTTTCAGTAAGTGTAGTAAATACTATAAGCAGTAGCAGCGGGCGAAAGAGGAATGCGAAATACGTCGTTTTATTTTTCATGAGGCAAAACGAATAAAATTATGTTTTAAATGTTGCGCAAATCAATCCATTTATTTGGAATATCGTTTGGCGGAGTTTTCTTTTTGGTAATTTCAAATACCGGGCATTTTTCTTTCGGCGGCTTTTTGGGCGATGGTCCAATCCTGGGGTCAAAATTTTTTTGTCTAAAAAGAAATTTTTTTCTCGTTCTTCTTGTAGAAGTTACACAAAGCACACTATCTTTGTTCCACCAAGATGCAAATGAATAAAGAATAATTTGGTTTTATTTGGTTAGGGCTGAGGTAGTGCTGTGGTGGCACTGCCTCTTTTTTATTTATACCTCCGGGGGCCTCAACGGAATCGTCTGGCGAAAGTAGAGAAGAACGCGGAAACTGTGCATATCAGACAAATTTCCCAATTCGTGTGGGAATGGTTGGCCAATTCCTGAGAACCACATTACCTTGGTTTGGCCAAACCCAATTGCCCGGACAAATGATGCCCTCTTCCACGATTCAATCGGTGCCTTGCCCTACCCAACGTGCTATCCTGGGTGCGCTCTGGTATTTTGAAATTTTCCGGCACCCGCTAACGGCCGAAGAAGTATGGGCCTGTTCCAATTGCCCGGATGTTTCCATGGCCGCATTTTTGCCGCAACTGGATGCCCTGGTGGAGAGCGGGCAAGTTTTTGTGTACCAATCGTTTTACCAAACCCAGGCAGACCCCGATTGGGTGTCCCGGCGCCTGGATTTCAACCGGCGCGCCGACGCTTTTTTGCCCAAAGCCCATCGCATGGCCCGCCTCATCGGGGCATTTCCGTTTATCCGGGCCGTACTGGTATCCGGGTCTTTGTCCAAACATTGTATGCCCCCCGACGGCGACATCGATTACTTCCTGGTCACCGAACCCGGGCGCCTTTGGCTGGCCCGCACCTTGCTGGTGCTGTTTAAAAAAGCGTTTCTCCTGAATTCGCATAAATACTTCTGCGTCAATTATTTCATCGATACCGAACACCTGGAAATCGAGGAGAAAAACCTGTTTACGGCTACGGAAGTTTCCACGCTCCTGCCCTTGTACGGCGCCGAATGGTGCGAGCGTTTTGCTGCCGCCAACGACTGGCGCCGGCAGTACCTGCCTAATTTTCCCAAACGCCCGATCCTGGGTGTGCCGCCGCACGGCAAGCCAGTAGTTAAAAAACTGGCGGAGTGGTTGTTGCGTGGTGGCCTGGGCGCCCGGCTCGATGCCTTGGCCATGCGGATCACCGTAGGGTATTGGCGGCGCAAATTCCGGCATTTCGACGAGCGCACCTTCGACGGCGCCTTAAAATCGAGGCGCTACGTGTCCAAACACCATCCCCTCTATTTTCAACAAAAAGTACTGGCAGCCTATGCCAAACGAATGCAGGCCAATATTCAAAACTAGGGTTTCGCCAGGCCGGCGGTCTTTCCACGTTCAAATCGGATTATAAATGCAGTTTTTTCGCTCCTTTGTGTTGTGTTGTTTGCTCCCTCTGGCTGTGCAGGCCCAGGAAAAACCAAACCTTCGCTACTACCTCCCCAACGTCCAGTATCGCCTCGATTTTCCGACGCCAGCCCAGTACCTGGGCTTTGAAATAGGCGAATGGCATGCCTCGCACGATCAGTTGGTGGGCTACCTGCGCGAACTGGACCGCCTGAGCGATCGCATCACCATTCAGGAATATGGCCGGAGTCACGAACAACGTCCGATGCTTTGCCTCACGGTGACGGCGCCGGAAAACCAGGCGCGGCTTGCCGATATCCGCCAATCGCGCCGCCTATTGGCCGACCCGACCCGCTCCGCTGCACTGGACGCCAATGCCTTGCCGGCCGTGGCCTATATGGGCTATTCTATCCACGGCAACGAAGCCAGCGGCAGCAATGCCGCCCTGCTGCTTGCCTACTACCTGGCTGCCGCCCAAACGCCACAGGTCGATTCCCTGCTGAAACACGTGGTGATCCTGCTCGATCCAAGTTTCAACCCCGATGGCATGCAGCGTTTTTCTTCCTGGGTCAACAGCCGCCGCAGCCAGGCGCTTATGCCCGATCCCGGCCACGACGAATTCAACGAACCCTGGCCCGGCGGCCGCACCAACCACTACTGGTTCGACCTCAACCGCGACTGGCTGGTGGCCCAACAACCCGAATCGGTCGGGCGCGTGGCTATTTTTCAGGACTGGCTGCCCAACACCCTCACCGACCACCACGAGATGGGCAGCAATTCCACGTTTTTTTTCCAACCGGGCGTCCCCAGCCGGGTCAACCCGCTGACACCCGCCCGAAACCAGGCCCTGACCGCTAAAATTGCGCAGTACCACGCCCGGTTTTTGTCGGAAAAAAAGGTGCTGTTTTACTCAGAAGAAAACTTCGACGATTTCTACTACGGCAAAGGTTCGACCTACCCCGATGTGAATGGCTGCGTTGGTATCCTGTTTGAACAAGCCAGCAGCCGGGGCAGCGCACAAGAAACCGAAAATGGCCTCCTGACTTTCCCCTACACCATTCGAAACCAGGTGATTACCTCCTTGTCGACCTTGCAGGCAGTGTCTGATCTGCGTGTTGAACTCAATACCTACCTCCGCGATTTTTACCAAAGCGCCCTCGATGAGGCCCGCCAGGATGCCGCCGGCTGGTACCTGTTCGGCGACACCTCGGAAACCCGGCCGACCCGGGAGTTTTTGCGGCTCCTGGCTCGCCACCGCATCGAGGTGCGGCCGGTGTTGCAGGACATAAGCGCCAATGGTCAGCGTTTTGTGCGCGGCCAGGCCTGGGCGATCCCGGCCGAACAGCCAGCCTATCGACTTGTCAAGGCGATTTTCCAGCGGGAAACCACGTTTGCCGACAGCATTTTTTACGATATCTCTGCCTGGACCCTGCCTGACGCTTTCGGCCTGCCCTGGACCACCGCCGAGCGCCGCGCCGTGCCGGCGACTGCCTTGGGGCCGGCTTTGGCGGCCTCTGACCTGAGGGTGCTGCCGGAGGTTCCGGCGCCCGGTCCGGATACCTATGCTTTTGCCGTAGAAAGCGAGGCCTACGACCTTCCCCGGCTGCTGGCGGCCTTGCACCGGGCGAGTATCCGGGTGAAAGCCGCTACCCGAGCTTTTGTTGCTGAGGGCCAACGTTTTGCCGTTGGCAGCCTGCTGATTCCGCTGGAAAAACAACCGCAGGATGCAGCCGGTATCCAGCGCCTGATTCAGAACTGCGGCGCCAGCGATATCCGGGTTCATCTCCTGCGCAATGGCCTTACCCCGGAAGGCCCGGACCTGGGCAGCAACAATATGGTGACCCTGCGGGCGCCCAAAGTGATTTTGGTGACCGGCCGGGGGGCAAATGCCGCCGATGCCGGCGAGGTTTGGCACCTGCTCGATACGCGCTACGGCTTGTCGCCGCTTCAGGTCGACGCCAGCCGGCTGGGCAACCTGAATTTGAGCAAATACAACGTTGTCGTGCTGGCCGACGGGAATTTCAATGGTATTCCTTCGGAAAAACTGCGCAGTTTCGTGAGCGAGGGCGGTACCCTGGTAGCCACGGGGTCCAGCCTGCGCTGGCTGAAAAACAACGGATTGCTGGGACTTGAGTTTCGGAATATGGCGCCGGAGGCGAAATCCGGCCGCCGGCCATACAGCGAGTTGAGTGATGACCGGGGCGCCCTGGGTATGCCCGGGGCAATATTTGAAGTCGAACTGGACCTGAGCAACCCGGTCTGCTACGGCTACGCCCGCCCACGCATACCCATGTTTCAGGGCGATACTATTTTTGTAGAAACGGCGCAAAATCCCTACGCCACACCGGCGGTGTTTTCTGCCAAGCCTTTACTGGCTGGCTATGTGCATGAGCGGCAGCGCAAATTGCTGCCCGGGGCGGCGGCCATCGTCGTGGGCGGGCTGGGCCGGGGGCGCATCATTTGTTTTTCCGGCAACCCGAATTTTCGCGCGTTTTGGTACGGGACCAACCGCTTGTTTGCCAATGCCGTCTTTTTTGGCAACCTGATCAGCGATGGCGCCGTGGAGCGAAAATAAAATGGACCGACGCGAAGACATAGATCACCGGCGCCAAGCCGTATGCGCTCGGCCTGATTTTTCTACCTTTGCCGCAAAAGAATTGCCATGCGTCATTCCCGGTCCTTGTTGCTATCCCTGGTGTTGCTTTCCTGTCTGTATGCTTGTGTGCCGCCGGAACAACGGCTGCCGGCGAATCAAACAGTCAACCTGGACCTCGGGGCTGGCGAGGTCAAACACCTCTACGAGTTGCGCGACCAAGGCCGCACCGATAGTTTGCTGCGCTACCTGAGCCATCCCAGCGCTACCCTGCGCTACCTGGCGGCTATTTCGTTTGCCTCGGTACGCGACTCCAATGCCGTGGAACCGCTGGTGCCGCTGCTGAAAGACACCCTCGAAGAAGTGCGGATAGCCGCAGCATTTGCCCTGGGGCAAATTGGCTCGGCGCGCGCGGAACAACCCTTGCTCAATGCTTTCCGGCAGGACGATTCGCTGTCGCAGCACCAGCGATTCAACGCCATTGTGCTCGAAGCCATCGGCAAATGCGGCGGCGCGGCCAATTTGCGCCACATCGCTTCGGTCAGTACCTACTACCCCTCCGACACCCTGCTGCTGGAAGGGCAATGCCGGGCGGTATATCGTTTTGCCCTGCGGGGCATTACCGACAACGTCGCGACGGCCCGCATGGTGGGCTATGTGGCCAACGAACGCATCCCCGAGTCGGCCCGGCTCATGGCCGCCCATTACCTGGCCCGGGCGAAAGAAGTGACGCCCGACAGTGCGCAGTCGGTGCAGTTGGCAGCAGCGTTTGTGCGCTCGGCCAACCCGGATATCCGGATGCCCCTGGCCCGTGCCCTGGGCAAATCGACCAGCAGGCCGGCGTTCGGCATTTTATCCAAAGTGATCCACACGGAACAGGATTGGCGCGTCAAATGCGACCTGATCCGGGCCTTGGCCAAATTTGAATCCGACACGGTGCGCGCCCTGGTTGTGCCGTTTATCAAAGACATTAACCTGAACGTATCGCGCACGGCCGCCGAATTTTTTGTGGACAATGGCCAGGCGCACGACGGCGATTACTACTGGCGCGTCGCGCGCGACAATCCGGACCTGCCCTGGCCCACGCGGATCGCGCTCTACCGGGCTTCGTACAAATGGCTGTCGGCCCGCGAACAATCGGAGAAAAAAGAATACCTGAACTACCGGTTGCGCGATTTTTTCCAGAAATCACAAAACCCGTACGAGCGGGCCGCCTGCCTGCATGCCCTGGCGGAGTTTGGCTGGCAATACCGCTGGATTCACGACAAAGCCCTGAACGACCCCAGCCCGGTGGTGAAAACAGCGGCTGCCGAAGCCCTGACTGGCATTTGCCAACGCCCCGATTTTTACCGGGTGTTCGGCGAAAACGGCAGCAATGTGCGCCGCGAATTGCTGGTATACCTGCGGCAAATCGTGGGTAGCGGCGACGCCGGACTGATTGCCGCCGCGGCTGATGGCTTTCGCGCGGAGGCCCTCGATTACAAATCTGTGCGGGATACGACCCTGCGCCAGGATTTGCGGAGCGCCTTGCAAAAATTGCAGCTCCCCCGCGATTACGAAGCCTACCTGGCTCTGGACAAAGCGCTTGCCTATCTCGACGGCCAAAAATTGCCGGAGGCACAAAAACCGGCCTTCAACCACCCGATCGATTGGAAACTGGTCGGAGAGGTCACGACGGCTACCCGGGTGGTGCTGCAAACAAAAAAAGGCAATATCACGCTGCAATTGTTTCCCATTTGGGCGCCGGGTTCGGTGGCCAATTTCCTGAGCCTGGCGAAAAGCGGCTTTTTCAACGGCAAAGTATTTCACCGGGTGGTGCCCAATTTTGTGGTGCAGGGCGGCTGTCCGCGCGGCGACGGCTACGGCGCCCTCGATTATTCCATCCGCACCGAAATCGGGCTGGCCTGGTACGACGACGAGGGCTACCTGGGCATGGCCTCGGCCGGGGCCGACACCGAAGGCACCCAGTTTTTTATTACCCACTCGCCCACGCCCCATTTGGATGGGCGGTATACCATTTTTGGCAAAGTCACGCAGGGCATGGATGTGGTGCATCAGTTGGGGGTGGGAGACGTGATTGATAAAGTTACGTTGCAATAAGGCGACAGTTTTGGCCAGGATTCGTTCGGTTGGTCTATGAAATGCCGGTTTTGGCCGAATCCAAACAGCCCAAACAGCCTCGCAGTTGTTTAGAGGCTTTCCTTCACGTTCACTTGTACTCTCCTTTGATATGCTTAAAACGACACAGCTCACCAAGTCTTACCCCACGCCGGATGGTCGCCAATTGACTGTTTTGGAGGATGTCAGTTTCGACCTGGCACAAGGCGACACTTTTGCCATCGTTGGGCCTTCCGGCAGCGGCAAAACGACCTTGCTCGGTCTTTGTGCCGGCCTGGACCGCGCCACCAGCGGCTCGGTTACGCTGAGTGATGTGCCCTTGGATAATTTGTCGGAAGACGAACGCGCCGAGGTGCGCAACCGCTACGTCGGATTTGTTTTTCAAAATTTTCAACTGATTCCCACCCTGACGGCCCTGGAAAACGTGATGGTGCCGTTGGAACTGCGCGGCGATGCCGGCGCCGAGGCCACGGCCAAAGCCTGGCTGGAAAAAGTGGGCTTGTCGGCCCGGCTCGACCACTACCCCGCTCAGTTGTCGGGCGGCGAGCAACAGCGCGTCTGCATCGCCCGGGCCTTTGCCAACCAGCCCCGGATTCTGTTTGCCGACGAGCCTACCGGCAACCTGGATGCCGACAACGCGGCAGGCCTTGTAGACCTGATTTTTGACCTGAACCGCACAGCCGGTACAACGCTGGTGCTGGTGACGCACGATCCCGAACTGGCCAAACGCACCGGCCGGGTGCTGCGCCTGAAGGGCGGCAAGGTGGAACGGATGGACTAGGGCGAAAGGCTTTCACAACTTTCCTTTCCATTTCCATTCATTGCGCCGCCGGCCGGCTATTTTTGCCGGGTGCAACGCGAGTTTTTACTCAACATTTTTTTCCTGGTGCTGATCAACCTGTTGATCAAGCCCTTTTTTATTTTTGGTATCGACCTGACGGTACAAAACCGGCTGCCGGTGGGCGACTACGGGCTGTATTTCACGTTGCTGAATTTTACCTACCTGTTCCAGATTCTGAACGATTTTGGTATTCAGAATTTCAACAACCGGCACGTTAGCCAATACCCGCATTTGTTGCCCAAGTATTTTCCCAATCTGTTGGCGATCAAATTGTTTCTGAGCGGGATATATGTCGCCTTGTCGCTGGTGGCCGCCTGGGCGCTGGCGGGCTATGGCTGGCGGGAATTGCCGCTGCTGCTCATCTTGTTGGGCAATCAGGTGCTGGCGCAGGGCATTCTTTTTTTCCGTTCCAATATATCGGGTTTGGGGCATTACCGGTTGGACAGTTTGCTGTCGTCGCTGGACAAATTGCTGATGCTGGTCACCTGTAGCGTGTTGCTGTGGGGCTTGCCCGGGCGGGCATTGACGGCCGAGTCGTTTGCGCTGGCGCAAACGGTCGCTTTGCTGGGCACAGCGGCGGTAGTACTATCGGTGCTGCGCGCCAAAGTGAGCCTGCCCTGGCGTCCCAATTGGCTGAGCAACTGGCGGGCCGGCCGGCCGGCGTTGGTGGCTTTGTTTCGCAAAAGTTTCCCCTATGCCCTGGTAATTTTGCTGATGACGGCCTATACCCGCCTCGATGCGGTGCTGCTGGAGCGGTTGTTGCCCGATGGCAAGCTGCACGCCGATGTGTACGCCGGCGCTTACCGTTTGCTCGACGCGACCAACATGCTGGGGTATCTGTTTGCAACGCTGTTGTTGCCCATGTTTGCCCGGATGCTCCGGAAAGGCGAGGCCTTGAGCCCCCTGGTGTCGGTGAGTTTCAAGCTGATTTGGGCCGGGAGTCTGGCCCTGGCCGCGGCCGTGTTTTTTGCCCGCGCCGATTTGGTGCAACTGATGATGCCGGAGCGCGCTTCGGCCTATCGCTGGGACACCCTGGGCATCCTGATCTGGACCTTTGTGCCGGTGAGCGCAACGTATATTTTCAGCACCCTGCTCACGGCCGACGAGCGACTGATGCAGATGAACCGCTTTTTTGTGGCCGGCATCCTGCTCGACGTGGCCCTGAACCTGGTGCTCATCCCGCGTTACCAGGCGATCGGATCGGCCTGGGCAACGCTGGGCACTCAGGTGTTTATCGCCCTGTCGGTCATGGTGCTGTGTGTCCGGCATTTTGGGTTTCGGCCATCCGTGTTGGGCCTGGCGCGGCTGCTGGCATACCCGGCACTGGTGCTGGCCACCAATGCCTGGGTGTATCAACAGGCTGGTGCTTCATGGCCGGTCAAAATGGGCGGGATGCTGCTGGTCTCGCTGTTGTTGGCGATTGGGTTGCGTTTGCTGGATATCCGGCAGTGGAGGGCTCTGCTGCCTCGTGCCGGCCTGTCTTCCTGAGCAACCGTCTGAAAACCCCTTGCAGGGTGGGTATTTTTTGCCGGCCGGCCGGCCAACTTATTCGGCTACGGCTTGTTACAAAATACAGACGCCAGCAATGCTGCTGCGT
>JADLDL010000278.1 GCA_020846655.1 Saprospiraceae bacterium
AGGTGCTGGCGACCAACGCCTACGGCTGCACGGTGGCCGCTGCATTGCTCGTCGTGGAAGACCGCCTGCCGCCCCTGGCCGAGGCCGGCGCGGAGCTGGTGCAGGTGTCTTGCCAGCAAACCACGCTGACCCTCGATGCGGCGCCGGGCTCTTCGGTCGGACCGGCCTTTGTGGGCCAGTGGTTCCGCCAAAGTGCCGGCGGGCCGGTGTTAGTGGCCACTGGAACGGCCCTGACGATCAGTGCATCGGGCTTGTATATTTTTTCCAACCTCGACACCCGAAACGGCTGCGTGGCGGCCGATTCCGTGCTCGTGGATTGGACAGCGCCCATCGCCGCCCTGGCCAGCATCGATTCGATTTCCTGTTTTGGTGAAAACGACGGCGCCATTCAACTCCAGCACCTCAGCGGCGGCGCCCCGCCGTTTACCTATTCGATTGACCAACAAAACTTTGGACCGGACCATATTTTTGAAAACCTCGGGCCGGGCCTGTATCCCGTGCTCGTGCGCGATGCCGGCGGTTGCCTCTGGCAAGCCAGCGTGAGCCTGAATCAGCCGCCCCAACTTGCCGTCAGCCTGCTGGCCAGCGACACCCTCATTGACCTGGGGCACGTCGTGTTGCTGCAAGCCAAACCGCTGCCGGCGGGGGTATTGTTGGCGGATATTCAGTGGCAACCCCTGGGCGGGGGCATGCTGCCCGGCGAACTGCGGCAACGCGTGCAACCCGAAGCAACCACCCAGTATATCGTTCAAGTCACCGACCTGCGTGGCTGCACCGCCACCGACCGCGTTACCGTGGCCGTGGTGAACTACCAGGTGTACGCCCCCAACGCCATCTCGCCCGGTTCGGCGCAAAACGGTGTGTTCACCCTGTTTGCCGCAGAGGGTATTCCTACGGTGCGGCTCTTGCGGGTGTACGACCGATGGGGCAATCTCGTGTTTGAAAACAAAAACTTCGCGCCGGGCGATCCGGCGGCCGGTTGGGATGGCTCGTTCCGACAGCAGGTCCTGGCGCCGGGCGTGTTTGTCTGGTATGCCGAACTTGAGGGGCAAGACGGCAGGTTGATTCGGTTGAGTGGCGATGTGACCGTGGTGGATTGAGGGGTGGAGGGCTACCCTCTGCTTGAAATCATACAGGACCTAGACTTCAAAAACCGTTTATGGTTAATCCAAAATCCTTCATCTGCGGTCCCGTGTCTGCATTATTACACTAAACCAACCTATGCTACGGTTTCGAGTATGCTTTCTGTTGCTCCTTTTTGCGCTTCCGTGCCAGCGTTTTTTTGCACAACAACCTATTCTGCAACAAGCGGCGCTGGCTGAAATTTGCGACAATGGTCTCGACGACGATGCCGACGGCCTGGTCGATTGCTACGACCCGGAATGCCCCTGCGAGCCGGATATCTCTTGTTCGATTGCCTCCTTGCCTGCCAAATTCACCGCCCGGCTGGCCTGGCAATCGACCAAAGACCAGGCATCCACAGCGTCGACCCCGGTGGTGGGCAACATGAATCCGCAGGTAGATCAGATGCCGGAGATCATCGTGACCGAGTCCTACTCCCTGGATGGAATATCAGCCTATCCAGGCAACCGCATTCTTTTTTTCCGGGGCGACGGCTCCAATGCTGCCAATCCGAGGGTACTCACCATCGCCGGCACTACCTTCGCTGTTGAACCGCCTGGCCCCACCATTGGCGATGTGGACGGCAACGGTATCCCGGAATTGCTGATGACCTGCAACGACCGCCGCATCCGGGTGTATACCAACTACACGGAAGCGCCCGGCGCGCCCATGACCTTGTGGATGAGTTCTGCCGACTTGGTGGACCTGGCTGGCCAACGCCCGCTGCTCGCCGATTTCGACGGTGACGGCATCTCCGAAGTGTACGTCGGGAGTGATGTTTTTCGCTTCAATTTTACGAATCCGGCAGCACCTACGCTCACCCGAGCCCTTAGTGCCGCCGTCTATTTGGGCACCAACTCAATGGGCCGCTGCAATTACCAGAATTTCCTGCGCACCAATTGCAACCCCACTGCCGCCGATCTGCTCACGCCGGCCGATTGCAACGGCGACCCCGATTGCAACGGCCTGGAACTGGCCGCCGGCCCCGCCATTTATTCCATCGACCTCGATCCCAACGATGGCGACGGTTTCGAAATCAAACTGCAGCGACGTTTGCCGCATACCGCTATCCTGCAATATTTTGATGGGTATACTGCTGTGGCAGACATTGATCTGGATGGCGTGCTGGATGTTCTTGTTGCCTCGAAAGTGAATGCCGATCACGGCATTTATGTTTGGAATAAAAACGGGCTCCTGCACTTTTTTCCCTATCCCAACAATAGTTGGCTGGGCGCCGCCCTGCCCTGTGTTGCCAATGTGTATAACGACAAAACGGCTGGTTTTGCGCAAGATTTTCCGGAAATAATGGGGAGCGACGGTGCGACGATGTATGCGTTTAACCTCAATCGTGCGCAGCAGAATCCTGCACTATCCTATTGGTGGAATAGAGTCAATACAACCAACAATGCA
>JADLDL010000279.1 GCA_020846655.1 Saprospiraceae bacterium
CAAACTCTTGTCCGTCGGCGGTTTCTTCGCCGGTGAAGAAAATATCGTCGACGAGTCCGTACTGACCGGCGTTAAACAGGGTGGCGGAGCAGAGGCGATCGATACCGTTGGTGGTATTGGTGCCTTCGTTGATCTGGGTGGCGGAGGTTACGACCTTACCCGCGCGGTCGACGATGGCTTTGAAGGCCAGGCCGGCGTTGCTCACTTGTTTGGTGGCCGGATCGATGTCGAAATAGGAAACACGAGCGCCTTTCAACGCGGTGCCATTTTCCAGCGTGTAGGTATAGCCAGCGGATTGTCCCAATTCATGGTTGACGTAAGCGCGGACGGTGCCATCAGCCAATTTACGGGCGCCAACGCCGTCCAGGATACCGGCGGGTGTGTAACCATTGAGGCTTTCACCGATGGTAAACAGCGGGGCGGTTTTCCATGGATTTATACCTTTCAGTTGTGCGAGTTCCTGTTGCTTAACCCCCAGATATTCACTGCGTGCAATAACAATGGCCATGCTTTTGTTGAAGCGCTGTGCATTGCCGGAGACGTCGCTTACCGTTTCATTGTTGCTGTTGCTTGGCTCCTGGATGGAAATGAACATGTAGCGGAAATCAGGCGAGAACGTCATGCCAGTTGGTTCAGAACCAATGGGTGTTTGCATGAAAATCTCCACTTTCGGGTTGGCTTGGGTATGGTCGGGGCGAACAATCCAAACGTAGTTGTTGCCGCCGTCTTGCATGATCCAGAGATTACCCCGATCGTCGAAAGTCAGGTTGTCGTTGCCTCCACCCCAGTCTTCGGTCACTACGTCGTTGCCGATGGTGACGCGGTAGGATTTTCCACCGACAAAAGTTTTGAACGCGCTCAAAGTCGTGCCGTCGTCTTTGAAAGAGTAGGTGCGACCTACTCCTTTTACCGCGAAATAAATGTCGCCGGTCAAAGGATTGATTTCTACGTCTTCGACTCCATTAAATGCTGTACCATTGGATGCAGCGAATTGTTTGACGGTGTTGCATTCCTGAGGTGTGGAGTTCGGTACCAAAACCCATGTGCCTGTGGTGCCAGTAGGATCACCATTTACGATAGGCTGGTCGAGTTTCAAGACATACAATTTGCCGCTGGACAAGTTCTCTGCATTGTCGGCTACGAATTTATAGACATTGCCCGTAGGGTTGTCTTCGCCTTGATAAACTGTTTTTTTATCGTTTGCGACTACCACGTTCTCGTGTTCCATACGGCCCATAGCCCACAATTTTGCGGGACCATTGCCGTAGTCTTTTACTTTGCGAGTGAGCGGGTCAATTTCCACGTTCCAGCCGATGTCGATGTAGCTGTCGCCGTTGGCATCTCCGCTGGTCGGCGCATCTTCTTCGCAGGTGATTACAGTACCCCAAGGCGTTACCGTGCCGGAACAGTTCTGTTGCGTTTTGGCCACTACGTTAAAATCGACTGCGCCTGAGCTGTCCACTTTCCACAAACCCGTGGCATTAGAGAAACTGAGGTCCAAGATCGAGACACCGCCATTGAAGCCGCCCAATTCGTGATTGATGGACAAGTGTCCCTGGCGGCTGTTGGTGCCATTGGCAGGGACATAGCCGGTAAAGTCAAAGTTTGTTGGCGTATTGCCGCCGCCCAAGGTATACGGTGTGCCAGCAAAATGCAGGTATTGGAAGGCATGGGTAGCCGAGGGAATCTCCATGGTTTCGTTCTGCTCCCTTGGCATCAGGGAGGTGAAACAGGCAATGTGTTTGTCGTCGGGATCAATGCAGCCCAATGCAGTAGGGTTGCTGGCGCCTGTTGGATTGACCAAAGACAAGTCGAACACGAGATCGTCGTTGTTGGCCGCAAACTGGTGTACTTCTGCTGCAATGACGTTTTCTCCGGTGACAAAAGCCGTTTTGGGAATGTCAAAGGTGACATAAATCAGTTCGCGGTTTCCTTCCAAATTGGCAGTGGCCAGTGTGGTGTTGGTTACTGCACCAGCGGCCATATTCACCCGCTTTACTTCCGTGCCATTGACATAAATCACTACGCCATCGTCATGGCGCACCTGCAATTCCAATTGTACTGGAAGTGCGGCGGCATCGGCGATGGTGATGCGTTTGCGGAAGTACGTGGTGATGTGTTTGGCAGTGGCATCTGCGCCAAACGACACGGTGGTGCCGAGCGAAGAAAAACCGTAGCCCAACGGAGCCGGGCCAAAAGCCCAGGTAGTGTCGTTAAAAGTCTGGCTGGTCCAGTTGGCACCTGGGAACAGGCCCTTGTCAAGGTACGACCAACTTTCTTTCCGTTTCACCGGATAAGCCGTGGTGACGTTGCCTTTTGGATCCACAGGGCCGCTGCCACCCAAGTATTCGATGACCAGTTTGGCTGCGCCAGCGGGAAGGCCATCGTAAGACTCGGATTCCCGAAGGCCAGTGCCGCGCAAGGTGAAAGCCATAGCGTTGCCGGAAGCCCAGCCTGCGCGGTTTACCAACGCTTGCACCAAGGGAGCAATGTTGCTGCTGCGCTGATCGGCACCGTTTTGGCCGACGGTGGCCCAACTGCCCGCTGGAATGGCCCAGTACACCGAATCTTGTGTGTAGCTACGAGATGTGATGTTGAACGGGGTGGTTGCGTAGGCTACCGGATTGTCGTTGGCCTCGGCCTTCACCCAGATGTTGCAGGGGTCGGTGTTTTTGTTCGTAGCATCTACCTGAAACTGCAAATATGCGTTTTGGATGACTGCGCCTTGGGGCAGTTTGATGTCTCGGAAACGTACGCCCACGATTTGTGGATCAAAATTGTTGGCTGCTTCCGTGCCCAATTCGAGGTCAGAGCTGCCCGCATCCATGCTGCCCACCACTTTGCTTTGGTTGGGGCCAGCGAGGAATTCTTCCAGATCGTCTTCTGCGGCACTCACCTGATAGGTTGAAGTAGCCACTGGAACGTACTCAATGATCAATTTGGCGGCGCCTGCTGGCAAGCCGTCAAACGATTCGGCCTCACGAAGGCCTGTACCACGCAAAAAGAAAACCATGGCATTGCCGGAATTCCAGTCGCCGCGATTGACCATCGCCTGCACGAGGGCAGACAAATCGGACGTGGTCTGGTCGGTTCCATTTTGGCCAACAGTACTCCAACTGCCTGCCGGGATGGCCCATTGCACCGAATCGGGCGAAGTGGGGCGCGATGTGATGTTGAACGGAATACTCGGATTGAAGGTCACCGGATTGGCATCCCACTGCGTCTTGATCCAGATGTTGCAGGGATCAGTATTTTTAGCCGTAGCATCTACCTGAAACTGAATCTTGGCCGATTTGATCAAGGCGCCTTTGGGAATGGTCAAATCGACAAAGCGGATACCCACTACTTGCGGGTCGCCGTTGTTGGCGGCTTCAGTACCCAATTCAAGATCAGAACTACCGGCATCGAGGGAGCCAACCACCTTGGTTTGGTTCGGGCCAGCAATCCATTCTTCCTGATCATCATCGGCAGCAGATACCTGTGCCGTAAAATTAAAGGCGGGGATAAATTCAATGATTAACTTCGGCGCACCAGCGGGCAGGCCATCAAAGGATTCTGCTTCCCGCAAACCCGTTCCATACAGCATGAACGCCATGGCATTGCCAGAGTTCCACCCTGAACGATTTACCAGTTGTTGCACCAGTACAGCGATGTTCGTCGAACGCTGATCGCCGCTGTTGTCGCCAATTGCAGTCCAACTGCCAGCAGGAATATTCCAAAGTACGGAGTCCGGCAGCGAAGGGCGGCTGGATATATTAAAAGGTGTCGTTTCAAAAGTAAGCGGGTTGTCGTTGTTTTCAGCTTTGATCCAAATGCTACAGGGGTCCGAATTTTTGTTGGTGTTGTCCACCTGAAATTGCAGATAAGCCTTGGTAATCAAGGCGCCTTTTGGGACCGCAACGGCACTAAACCGGATACCTACCAATTGCGGATCTACATTGTTAGGCGATTCAGTGCCTAACTCCAGGTCAGAGCTGCCGGCATCGAGGGTGCCAACTACTTTGGTCTGGTTGGGGCCTGGAATAAATTCTTCCAGATCATCCGATGCAGCGCTGACTTGAACCGAAATAACTTGCTGCGCAAAAATTTGTGCAACAAATAGGTTCAGAAGAATCAATAATAGATTTCTGTTCATTAGATAAGAATGCTAGTGAAGTGATAATATAATCATTCAGCTAACAAACATAAGCCGGTCGACACAGGGCTATGTAAGGTAATTGTTACCAAATTGTTATTAAATAAATTGCATCTGATAGTCAGGTAATTGTAAAAATTGATACCCGCCCACCGTGTCTTTGTTTTTTTGTATGATTATTTTTGTGTAAAATTTAAATTAATTATTATTTAAGTTATATCTAAAAGTGTATTTGAATTGTAGAATTTTCAAATTGATAAAATTTGTTGTGTACAATAATTTAATATATTTTTTTATTGTTATTTTGTAATTTAGCCGTAGATCTATTGAGATATAAAGTCTTGAAAGGATCTTGTAATTCAAAAAAATAGCACATGGTTTTATCGGCCTGCCGATGCCGGTCTCCTGTCTGTCCACTATGACCGGCAGTTGAGTAAAGGAATGTTGCCATTGCTCACCCCAGGCCTTCCGTGATATTTTTTTCACCGTTATCTGAAAAAATATCAGGAAAAACACCAACTTAACGCAGCAAAAACACCTGTTCACCAGCGCCACCCATGACACCTGTCACCTGCCCCCACTGCAATACCTCCGGCTTGGCCACCAACGATACGGTCCTTGTGGACGGCACCTTGTATTGTTCCAGTTGTATAGACATGATCTTTCGGGACCCTTCGCTGTTGGAGGGCCGCCAGGTGGAAAAAGTCCTGGACCCCACTGTTTGTGCCAATTGCGGCAAAGACAACGGCGATATTGCCTTTGGCAAAATTTCTACCTATCCCATCTGCCCCGACTGCGCCCTGGCGATTCGGCAACGCACCCTGCCTCTCTGGGTAAAAGGTTTTTTTGCCTTTATCCTGTTGGTGGTGGTGTTTGCCTGTTACTGGAACTGGCGTTTCTACCAGGGCTACCAACATTTGCAGGACTCCAACACCGCGTTTCAGACCGGCCAGTACCGGCAAGCCGAACAACTGGCCTTCCGTGCCAGCCAGGATGTGCCGGAAATCGAAGACCTTCTGGCCTTGCATCAATACTACCTGGGTGTTGCCCTACTGACGGAAGACAAGAGCGCAGAAGCCCTCAAGGCTTTTGATTTGTGCAAAGAAAAAATGCCCGCTGATTTTAATGTGGGCTACCTGATCGACCAGGCGAAGGTGGGCGCCAGTTTTGACAGCAAGGACTACGGCGGTTTTTTGACCATATCCAAAAAAGTGCTGCGCGAAGATTCGATCCCGGCCATTTCCTGGGCCCGTGTCGCCTCGGCCTATGCCTGCCTGTATGCCGAAAAAGGCCAGGATTCGCTCCGTACCCGCGCGCTTGATTACCTGCAAAGCGCCCAACGCATCGACAGCACCAGCCAGGACATGACCGAATATTACAACATGATTCAGCACCGGCTTTTCACCAAAAATATCCTAACCCGGGACGAGTTTCGCCAACAATTCCCCAAGGGCTGGACCAAAGAATAACGCCATGTTTTTTATTCCCGGCGAACTCATCGCTATCCTGACTTTTCCCGGCATCATCGTGCATGAATTTGCACACATGCTGTTCTGCCGGCTCCGCAAGGTGGTCGTTTTCGATGCCTGCTACTTCCGGGTTGGCAACCCCGCCGGCTATGTCGTGCACGAAAACAGCAGCAATTTCACCACCACCTTCCTCATCTCCATGGGGCCGTTTTTTGTCAACACCCTGTTGTGTTTGCTGATTTGCCTGCCGGCCTACATGCCCATCAAATTTTTTGACCTGGAGCACCCCTTGTCGTATTTCCTGATCTGGCTGGGCGTATCCATCGGTATGCACGCCATCCCTTCCAACCAGGATGCCGAAAATGTGTACGAACAGGCCAAGGAAAAAGTGAAAGAATGGAACGTGCTGGCGCTCCTGTCTTTCCCGGTGATCGGCCTGATTTACCTGTTCAATATCCTGCGCGTGGTTTGGGCCGACCTGATCTACGGCGTGGCCATTGGCATCGGGGTGCCTTCGCTGTTGTTTGGGTAGCAAAATACCGGATACGGTTCATCTCTAATACCAAATGTCTATGAGCAATGCTGCAACACGTCCCATTCCGCCCGCCAAACTCCGCAGTGGCTGGACCCTGCGCTCCATTCCGCTGCCGGAACTCCTGCAGGGTAGGGTAGACCCCGACCTGGCAGATCTCCACGAATACGACATCCTGAGTGAAAATGCCTACCAGGATACCAGGGAATACAAACTGGATTGGGAAAATGAAAAGATCCGGATTCCCTTGCCTGGATGGACGGAGGTGCCGAATTTGCCCTCCATTCCGCAGCCGCCTGCTGATAAACTATATTTGCCCGGTCTGGCCTATGAAGTGTGGGAAAAAGACACGGAAGCGGCCTTGCATACGGCGCTGGTGTTCAGGGGCTCAGAACGAAATGTTGACGACTGGAAAACCAATGCCCGCTGGTTTGCACCTTTGTTTTTTCCTGGTCGCTGGGACCAATACCACCAGACCCGCACGCTGATCAAACCTCTGGTGGCATTTTTGGAGCAACGAGCCGCTGCGCGGCAAAAACGGCTCCGCCTGATCGCTACCGGCCATAGCCTCGGCGGCGGACTCGCGCAACACGCCGCGTATGCCTCCGGTGCCATCAAACTGGTTGTTGCCTTCGATTCTTCTCCCGTCACGGGATATTACGATATCCCTTTTTCCGAGCGCCTGCAAAACAGAAAAGACGTCAAAGTAATACGGGCCTATGAAATCGGAGAAGCCCTTGCCTATTTCCGCAACCTGATGAAAGTCTTTTATCCGGCGCCCTATTTTAAAACCACGCACCCACAGATCCTGGAGTTAGGCTTTAATTTCCTGGGCCAACAAGGCGTCGCCTCCCAGCACAGTATGCGTCGGCTGGCAGAAGGACTTTTCAAATTAAAAGAACAACTCCTCCGCCCGGCCGGCCAATCGCCCGGCCGGCTGTAGCCCTAAGAACCCTCCTTCCACCCCAACCCTTTGGACTGTTGGTCGAAAAATACCTGCCGCCCTGCAACGTACCCCGAACTTTTCGATCTTTTAGCGACAATCCAAATCCGCTTGCAAGCACCCAAAGTCATGTCCCGGCTGGTGTTGCAGGTGTACAACTCATGTTCTATGCGCGTTTTAACTACCCTTTCTGTGTTTTTATTGGCCCTCTCTCTGTCCGCACAAACGGCTGCCCTGCGTGGGCAATTGCAAAGTGCTGAGGGCGAGGCTGTTGCTTTTGCCAATGTCGCCCTGTTCAATATGACCGACAGCAGCCTGGCCAAAGCCGGCGCCAGCAACGAAGCCGGCATTTTTGAACTGAAAAACCTCGCTCCCGGCACCTACTTTCTGAAAGCCCTCTACGTCGGGCTGGAGGAATTTAAAAAATACGACATCCGCCTCCAGGATGGACAGCCCCTGGACCTGGGTGTGCTCAATTTTTCGGCCGCCGCCATCAGCCTGGCCGAAGCCACCGTGAAAGCCTCCCGGGTGCTGGTGGAAATTCAACCCGACCGTACGGTCTTCAACGTAGACGGCACCATCAACAGCGTCGGCTCCGATGCCATCGGCTTGCTGCGCAAAGCGCCCAACGTGACGGTGGATAACAACGACAACATCAGCGTGCTGGGCCGCTCCGGCGTACTGCTCTACGTCGACGGCAAACGCCTGCCCCTCAATGGCCAGGAACTCAGCAACTACCTCCAAAACCTGCCCGCCGAACAAATCGACCGCATCGAAATCATCACCAACCCGGGCGCCCGCTATGAAGCGGAAGGCAACGCCGGTATCATCGACATCCGGCTGAAAAAAGACAAAAACCTGGGCGCCAACGGCTCCCTCAACGCCACCGCCAGCCAGGGCCGCTACCACCGCGCCAACCTCAACGGCACCGCCAACTACCGCAACAAAAAATTCAATGCCTACGGCTCTGCCGGCCTCGGCGATGGCGCCGGATTCAATGAAATGCTGTTTTTGAGTTACCTCAACAACATGGTCCAGGAGGAAATCAACAACAACAAACACCATTGGCGCAACTACAACTACCGCCTCGGCGCCGATTTTTTCCTGGGCAAACAACACACCATCGGGTTCCTGGCCGGGGGCAACACCAATCCCGGCGGCAATACCTCCTACAACCGCATCACCCTCGCCCAAGCCAATACGCCCTCGAAGATCGACAGCATCCTGATCGCCAACAACACCGCCGACAACGAACGCCACCAACAAACCTACAACCTCAATTACCGCTTCGACAACGCCAAAGGCCGCAGCCTGAACCTGGACCTCGACTACGGCAACTACCGCAACAACAGCCAGCGCTTCCAGCCCAACCGCTACTATGATGCCTCGGAACAACAACTGCTCACCGAAATCATCAACCGCTTCGAGACCCCAACTGATATCGATATCTATACCGTCCAACTCGATTACGAAGACGATCTGTGGGGCGGCAAACTGGGCCTGGGCTCCAAACTGAGTCGCGTAGTGTCGGACAACACGTTCCTGGTTTTTGATGTGGAAAACGGCACGCCGTTGCAAAACGATCGCCGCTCCAACCGCTTCAAATACGATGAACAGGTGTACGCCGGCTACTTCAGTTATGCCCGCCCCCTCGGCAAAAAATGGAACCTCTCGGCCGGCCTCCGCGCCGAACAAACCAACGCTACCGGCGACCTGCGCGCCTTCCTGCCCGAACTCCAGGAACCCCCGGTGGAGCTCAACTACCTCAGTTGGTTTCCCAATGCCGGCATCACCTGGCAACTGGCGCCCCAGCACAACCTGGCCCTCAGCGGCGGGCGCCGCATCAACCGCCCCGACTACAACGTGCTCAACCCCTTCAACAACCAGATCAGCCAACTGTCCTACGAAAAAGGAAACCCCTTCCTGCGGCCCGAAATCGTCAACAACCTGGAACTGGGCTATACCTTGGCCTATCGCTACAATTTCAAACTGGCCTACAGCCGTACCACCGACCAGATCACCCGCCTCATTGCCCCCGACAAAGTCGATCCCCGCGCCGGTTTCATCACCTGGGCCAACCTGGCCGATCAAACCATCATCAGTTTCAACATTAGCGCGCCGGTGCAAATCCTGCCCAAGTGGAACGCCTATTTCAACGCCAGCGCCTCCCACATCAACAACCAGGCCGACTACGGCGACGGCGCCATTGTCGACGTGCAAGCCTTTACCTACAGCATTTTCCAGCAACATACCTTCGACCTGCCCTTCGGGTTCACCGCCGAAATTTCCGGCTACTTCTCCGGCCCCGGCGTGTGGGGGGGCGTGTTTGTCTA
>JADLDL010000280.1 GCA_020846655.1 Saprospiraceae bacterium
ACTGCCTACTGCTACTGCCTACTGCTACTGCTACTGCCTACTGCTACTGCCTACTGCAACTGCAAACTGCCACTGCCTACTGCAACTGCTACTGCTACTGCAAACTGCTACTACATGCCCAGTTTTTTCCGGGTAGCGGCGGGGAGTGCGTCTTTGTGGACGAGCATCGACATGGTTTTGCTGCGGAAGTAGGGTTGCGAAACATACAGGTAGCCGCCCATCGTGGGGTTGATGGTATTGCCCCAGGAGTTTTTGACGATGTAGTAGCGGGTGCCGTTTTGGTCGGTCATAGCGCCGGTGATGTGCATGCCGTGGTCGTCGGTGGTGCTGAGTTCATCAAAGCCCTGCTGGCGCTCGTCCTGGGTTGCCCATTTTTCTTTCACGGGTGCTTTGAACACATTACCGCGGTCGGCTTCGCTCATATCAGCCCAGGCGGTTTCGGGCCACACGGCCAGGCCTTCTTTGGCAGAAAATGATTTTTCACTCACGTCGCTGGCCCACACGATGCTGAAGCCGTTGTTCACGGCATTGTCGGCTACTTGTACAAACTCGTCGATGGGCAGGTTGTAGAACAGGCCGTTGGACCAGTTGTCCGACACTTCGAGCACAAAGGGTTTGTAGTACGGCTGGTGGTTGTAGGACGTGAGGGCCACATAGTCGTCGAGGTTGATACCCAGGCTTTGGAAATAGCTTTGCGGCGTGTATTCTTTGCCGCCCAGGTTGAATTTTTCCGGCGGCGCGCCCATATAGCCGTCGAGGGCGCCGACATAGGCTTTCATCCATTGTTTGCTGAGTTTGCCGTCGGGGTTTTTGACCAGTGCATCGACGATGGCTTTGAGCACGGCTTCCATTTCGCCGTGTACCGGTTTGTCCTGGCCGGCCGGGAAGCCGCTGTAGGCGGAGTAGGGCACGAGACCGTATTTGCGCACAAGTTTCAGCACATCGTGGGTTTCGGCGCCCTGACCGAAGGCGGTAGCACCTTGGCGGCGCACGTAGTTTTCGGCGCGGTCGAGATAGCCGGCGTGCACGATGAACATTTCGCTGAGGTTGACGGCGGGTTTGCCCATGCGCAGGATCTCGCTTTCAAAAAACGAGTTGGCCGAGTAGACCCAGCAGGTGCCCGATTTGTTTTGGTTTTCAACAGGTGTGGTATTGACCCGTTTGCTGAGGGTAAATTTGTAGCCGTTGAGCTCAGTCGGCAGGTCTTGAGCCGGGAGCAGGGTGATGCCCGCGAGCAGCAGGGCAAGAGAAAATAGTCGTTTCATCATACCTGAAAATTTTTCCGGCGAAAATAGGGGCCTGCCCCCGACTTTTTTACCTGTTCCGACTAAAGCCGTTTTCAAGCGCCTGAAAGCAGGGTTGATGTTTTTGACCGGTGTTGGCAACGGGCTTTACCGCAGGCAAAAAGCCACAGAGGCCCACCTGAGGTTTGGCGTTTTTCATCCATGAAAGTATCTTGCAGGGGAAAACCAGTTTGCTATGCAACTCCACTATCCTGCTCCACCGGCCGAAGTGCCCGCCGAAGTGACCCAACCCTCCGAAGCCTTCGCCGGCAACATCCGGAAAGTGATATTTGCCATTGCGCTGTTTGCGCTGGTCTATCTGGCAATGGTGCTGATCGCCTTGTGGCTTACTATCTGGTGCTTTTCACTGGGCTGGATGCTGATTCGGTTTAGCCCCAGTTTTTGGACACTCCTGATTGGCGGCGGCATCATGTCGATGGGCGGCATGGTGATGTTTTTTTTGATCAAATTTATTTTCACCGGCTCCGGCGGCAACGAAACACACGGCATCGAACTTCGGGAAGAAGACGAACCGGAGTTGTTCGATTTTATCCGCCGGGTAGCGGAAGATGTCGGCACGCATTTTCCCAGAAAAATATACCTGATCCCCGAAGTCAATGCCTCGGTGTTTCACAGTTCGAGTTTCTGGAGCCTGTTTTTTACGGTCCGTAAAAACCTGAATATCGGGCTGGGGCTGGTCAATTCACTGAACGTGAGCGAATTCAAGTCGGTGTTGGCCCACGAATTCGGGCATTTTTCGCAGGAAAGCATGCGCCTGGGCAGTTACGTGTACTACGTCAACCAGGCTATTTACAACATGCTCTACCAAAACACGGGCTGGGCCGGCGCCGTGGAAACCATCGCCGGTGTGCACGCCATCCTGGCCATGTTTGCCCAGATAGCCGTCTGGATTGTGATGGGTATCCAGTGGGTCCTCCAGCGGATGTACGGGTTTATCAACCGGCAGTACCTCAGCCTGTCCCGCGAAATGGAATTTCATGCCGATGCGGTGGCAGCCAGCGTAGCGGGCAGCAACAACATGATTCAGGCCTTGCGGCAAGTGACAATCGGCAGCCAGACCTACCAGCAGACCATCGAGCGCTGCAACGAACTGCTCAACCGCAACACAGCGCCTGCCAATTTTTACAGCAGTCAACTGGTCGTAACCGCTCATTTTGCGCGCAGCAACGAACTTCAACTCAACCACGGCGTGCCGGTAGCCACTCGCGATTTCCTGGAGCGCCAGCGCCAGGCCCGCGTCGTGTTCAAAAATCAATGGGCCTCGCACCCCACCGAAGAAGAGCGCGAAGCCAGCCTGCAGGCCATCGGCCTGCAAGCAGAGGTCGACGACGCACCGGCCTGGGTATTGTTTCGCCAATCGGAACGCTGGCAACAGGAACTCACCCGCTACCTCTACCGCGAAGTGAAGCCTTCCGGCGAATTGAAGGTGCTGGAAACCCCCGATTTTGGCGCGCAGTACGAGGCGGATATGGCAAAATTCCAGTTGCCCGCCGTATTCAACGGCTACTACAACAGCCATTACCTGGCCGAAACCGACCTGGAGGCCATTCGCCTGCACACCACGCCCGAAACCTTCGAGCAAGGGCGGCTCGATGCCTTGTTTCGCGAAAACCTGAGCGCCAACATGGGCATGATCCAGAACGATATCAACACCCTGCAGGCCATCATCGACGGACAAATTGACACCCAAACATTCGATTTCGACGGCCAAAAACAACCCAAATCGGAAGCAGAAACCGTCAAAACCCAACTGGAGGCCGAACTGGCCGAACTCCAGGCTGAGCAAGGCCGCCGCGACGCCGAAGCACTCCGCTTTTTTTATGCCCTGGGCCTGGCAGCCGGCAACAACAACGCCGAACGCCTGTTGCACGCCTACCGGGAATTGTACATCCTGGCCGCGCTCAAAAAACGCTTCGACACGGCGGCGCAGGAAACTTACTTTACGGTACACCACCTGAGCGCCAATGATTTTGAAATCCCGCCCAACGACCTGGCCGGCTTTTTTCAAAAAGTAAAACAAGTCAACGAACCCGAACTTCGCACCATCTTCCGCGACATGGTAGAAGCCGGCTGGCCCGCCGCCGAACTGCGGGAAAAACTTGAAACCTTCCTGAGTACGGCAGTGGAATACCAGTACGGCAATGTGGCGCACCGGGGCAACCTGGAAAAACTCATCCTCATCCTGAACGAGGCCGGCCCCGCGTTGGGGGTGGAATATTTCCAGCGCTTGAAAACGATGACTGAAATTCAGGCCGGGCTGGTACCTGCTGCCTGAGCTCCGCAACCAACGCAGCGGCCCGTTGTTTCCTGCCTGCATGCAAGCATACGACATACTCATCATCGGCGCCGGCCCCATTGGGCTGGCCTGCGGCATCGAGGCCCAAAAGGCCGGCCTCCGCTACCTGATCCTGGAAAAAGGAACTTTGGTCAATTCCCTGTACCACTACCCGGCCAACATGACCTTTTTTTCCACCTCCGAAAAACTCGAAATCGGCGGCGTTCCCTTCGTTTCGAACAACGCCAAACCTACCCGGGCCGAAGCGCTGGAGTATTACCGGCGGGTGGCCGAAAGTTTCCGACTGGAGATCCGGCTCTACGAAGCCGTCGAAACACTGGAAGCGGCCGCTGCCGGTGGCTATGTCGTTTCGACCAACAAAGGCCGGTACAGCGCCGAACACGTCATCGTGGCCACGGGCTTTTACGATATCCCCACCCAACTGGGTATTCCCGGCGAACAATTGCCCAAGGTGACGCACTACTACGCCGAGCCGCACCCCTACTACCGCCAGAACGTGCTGATCGTGGGGGCCAACAATTCGGCCGTGGATGCTGCGCTCGAAACCTGGCGCAAAGGCGCCGCCGTCACGATGGTGATCCGGGAAGCCGATATCGGCGAGCGGGTCAAATACTGGGTGCGGCCCGATATCGTCAACCGCATCGGGGAAGGCTCCATCCGGGCATTTTTCAGGTCCAGCCTCCTCGAAATACGCCCCACCGAGGTGGATATCCAAACCCCCGATGGCCCGCTGACCTTGGCCAACGATTTTGTGATCGCGGCCACCGGCTACCAGCCCGATTTTGAGTTCCTGCGCCGCATCGGCATTGCGCTCTCCGACGACGGCAAGTACTACCCGGCCTACCACCCCGACACCCAGGAATCCAACCTGCCCGGCCTGTATCTGGCCGGGGTGATCTGCGGGGGCATGGACACGCACGTGTGGTTTATTGAAAATTCGCGGGTGCACGCGGAGCAGATTGTGGCGGATATTTTGGGCAAAAGTGGGGCTGCCGTGCACTGAAAACACAAACGCCCTCCGCAGCAACTGCGAAGGGCGCCTGCCCAAGAAGAAGAATCCGAGTGATATACGTTACGCGTCGATGCGCGCGTATTTGGCATTGGCCTCGATGAAGGCCCGGCGCGGCGGCACCTCGTCGCCCATGAGCATGGCAAACATGCGGTCGGCTTCGGCGGCATCGTCGATGGTGGCCAGTTTGAGGATGCGGGTCTTGGGGTCCATGGTAGTTTCCCAGAGTTGCTCAGCGTTCATTTCGCCCAGACCCTTGTAGCGCTGCACTTTTACGGAATCGTCGTCTTCGCGGCCGCCGGAGAGTTCGAGTGTAGCGGCTTTGCGCTCCTTGTCGTTCCAGCAGTAGCGCTGGTGTTTGCCTTTTTTCACCAGGTACAGCGGCGGCTGTGCGATATAAATGTGGCCTTTTTCGATCAGTTCGCGCATGTAGCGGAAGAAGAAGGTCAGGATCAGCGTGGTGATGTGGCTGCCGTCGATATCAGCGTCGCACATGATGACGACTTTGTGGTAGCGCAGTTTGTCGGTGGCCAGCACGCGGTGGCCTTCGTCGTTTTCAGTGACCGATACCCCGAGGGCGGTGAAGATATTTTTGATCTCTTCGTTTTCGTAGATCTTGTGCTCGAGGGCTTTTTCGACGTTCAGGATTTTACCGCGCAGCGGCAAAATTGCCTGCGAGTGCCGGTCGCGGCCTTGTTTGGCGGTCCCGCCGGCAGAGTCCCCTTCCACGAGAAACACTTCGCTTTCGGCGGGGTTGCGGCTGGCGCAGTCGGCCAGTTTGCCGGGCAGGCCGCCGCCGGTGAGGGCGCCTTTGCGCTGCACCATTTCGCGGGCTTTGCGGGCGGCGTTGCGGGCTGTGGCGGCCAGAACGACCTTGTCGATAATGCGCCGCGATTGGCCGGGGTTTTCCTCCAGGAAGGTTTTGAGGGCGTCGCCGACGCTGCGGCTCACGATGCCGAGCACTTCGGAGTTGCCGAGTTCGCCTTTGGTTTGGCCTTTGAACTGGGGTTCGGGCACTTTCACGGAAACGATAGCCGTGAGGCCTTCCATGAAGTCTTCCCCGCTGATGGCGAAGTTGATTTTTTTGAAAAACCCGTTGTCGTCGCCGTATTTTTTGAATTCCCGGGTGAGGGCGCGCCGGAAGCCGCTCACGTGTGTGCCGCCGTCGCGGGTGCTGATGTTGTTGACGAAGGAGATGACGTTTTCGGAATACGAGGTGTTGTACATCATCGCGACTTCCACATCCACGCCTTCTTCGACGGTGGTGATGTAGATGGGCTTTTCGATCAGGTTGGTTTTGGCTTCGTCGAGCCAAACCACAAATTCCTGCAAGCCGCCTTCGGAGTAGAAATGTTCGGTTTTGAAGCCGCCGCCGTCTGCGGTTTCGCGTTCGTCGATCAGTTCGAGGTGCAGGCCTTTGTTCAGGAACGAGAGTTCGCGCAGGCGGTGCGCCAGGATGTCGAATTTGTATTCGTCGGTTTCAAAAATCTCGGGGTCGGGCAGGAAGGTAACGGTGGTGCCGCGGTCGTCGGTGTTGCCGATTTCGCGCACGTCGTACTGGGGTTTGCCTTGTTTGTACTCCTGCTCGAATATTTTCCCTTCGCGGTGTACTTCGGCGCGCAGGTAGATGGAGAGTGCGTTCACACAGGAAACGCCCACCCCGTGCAAGCCGCCGGAGACTTTGTAGGTGTTTTTGTCAAATTTGCCACCGGCGTGCAGCACCGTCATGACGACTTCCAGGGCCGATTTTTTGAGTTTGGCGTGGATGCCCGTGGGGATACCGCGGCCGTTATCTTTGACCGTGATGCTGTTGTTGGAGTGGATGGTCACATACACATGGGTGCAGTGGCCGGCCAGGTGTTCGTCGATGGAGTTGTCGACCACCTCCCACACCAGGTGGTGCAGGCCTTTGCTGTCGGTGCTGCCGATATACATCCCCGGGCGTTTGCGCACGGCTTCCAGGCCTTCGAGGGCGGTAATGCTGCTGGCTCCATAATCGCCGGGGTTCGCAGCGGCTTTTTTCTGCTGATCTTCTACTGAATCGAATTCTTCTTTCATAGGGGTGCAAAAGTACGACTTTTTGCCTTGGAAAAGAAGCAAAAAATATACTTTTTCATCTGAAAAAAACAATCATAATATTTTAAAAATCAAATACTTACAATGCATTTGCCGAACTCGTCCAAAATTGACAAACCGGGACCCGACCTATCGAGTCTCTGTGTTCATATTGCACCCGTTTCTGCCAGGGCCGGGCGGCGGCTTCAGGAATTCGAACAAGGCGTCGATAGCCTCTTGCTTTTCAGGCTTGAGTGTTAGCACGAAGTTGTTTTCTGCTGAAATGCGGGTGTGTAGTTCGGTACTAAACAACTGCCGGCCCTTTACACCGAAGGCCATCAGGAGCACGGGTTCCTGGGGTAACCGGGCTTGCGGGTAGGGATGTAAAGTAAAGTTGGATCTGCCAGAAGGGGAAAGGTCAATGACCAGCTTGCGGGTTTCGTAGACGAGGACGACATTCAATTCCTCAAATTCGGAAGCATTTTGGACCTGTACTTGTAAGCCAACTTCCGGGTAGTTATCCACGAACACATCTATGTTGCGCCACTGAAAGGTGGTGTACGGAAACTTATAGTATTGGAGACACATCAAGGTGTTTTGAACGACCTTCAGCGCGTTGATGCTGTCGCGGGCCGTAGATGTTTGGTCAGGGGGCTGGTTTTTTGCGCCTTGCCGCTTGCTCTCCTCAGCGATCCAGCGGTATATCGACTGCACGTCTTCATTGCTCAAAAACTCGGCGTCCGGCATAATCACGGGTTTGTACCGGTTCCAGAGCGCTACGGCCAGCGGGTCGCCTGCAGCGATCATACGGGATGAGTTTTTGGTAAAACGGACCAGCCAGTCGAGCTCGCGGTATTGCTGAATGTTGCCCAGTGCCGGGCCGGTCAGCGCCTCGTCCAGGTTTTGACTGTGGCAGGCCGCGCAATACCAACAAAACAAACGCTTGCCTTTTTCGACGCCCCGAATGAGGCTGTCCTGGTCCAGCCGTTGTGGATTTTCCCAGCGCAGCACGCCGCTGCTGTCTTGGCCCTCAAACAACCAGGGATAGCCCGGCACGCCCCTGGCTGGAAACTCCACCCGGATCGGGCAATCGGGGTTGATGCGCAGGCCGGCCGCATCCACCGGTTGAATGTTCAGCATGCCTTCGCTTTCCAGGATGAGGCCGCTGCTCATTTGGGTATTCAGCCGGAGGGCTACCATTTCGGCGCGGTTGGTGACTTCCTGTACATCCAGCGCAACGCTGCCGGCGGAGGTAAGGAAGGTGTTTTTGCAAAAATGCAGGATAGTACCGTTTTGACAGGTGATGCTGGTGTCGCGACCGGTAGGCACCAGCAAGCGTTGGGGCAGGGGAGCATAGCGTTTGCGCCATTCAGCCAGAGCGGCTACCCCATCCTGTTGGCAGGCTTGCCACAGGAAGCTCAGGATCAACAAGAAAAATAGAAGGAATCGCATAGGGTAAATTTTGGCTAATTTAGTTCTTTTTTGAATGCCAATTGAGCAGATCCTGGCGCAAGGCCTGAACATGTTTAGTCCGGAAATTTGCCATGAAAAAATACGACATTTCACGATGGATACCACCAACCTTACCCCTCCTGCAAGCCTGGCAAAGCCTGCCGCCCACTACCATTTCATCACCCACTGGCAACTGGACCATACCCGCTGCGAAGAAGTGTACCGCGTCCTGGAAGACGTGGAAACGCTGGCCGACTGGTGGCCCTCGGTGTACCTCGACGTGCGGGTACGCGAAAAAGGCCAGCCCGGTGGCGTGGGCAAACGCGTGGAACTCTACACCAAAGGCTGGCTGCCTTATACCCTGCGCTGGTCGTTTGTGGTCACGGAAACCGAATTTCCCAGGGGCTTTGCCCTGCGGGCCGAAGGGGATTTTATGGGCGTTGGGGAGTGGTCGTTCCGGCAGGAGGGGCCTGTCTGTCACATCACCTACGATTGGCAAATTGCCGCCGGCAAACCTTTGTTGCGGCGCCTGAGTTGGCTCTTGCGGCCCTTGTTTTCGGCCAACCACGAATGGGCCATGCGCCAGGGCCTGCGTAGCCTCCAATTGGAGTTGCAGCGCCGCCGGGGCGATGCGCAAGTGCCGCCGCCGCCCGGCCCGGTCTGGCCGCACGCGTGGACGAACAATAAAATCCTGGGCGACGGTCACTGAACCTTTTGCCGGAAAATCTATTTCAGGTGGAACAGATTCATTGTCCGACCAACCCGTTCAAACAATGTGGCACGAAGAAAAAAACCGCTTGCAGGCTACTTTCCGGTTTCGCGATTTTACCGAAGCCTTTGCTTTTATGACCGAAGTGGCCTTGCAGGCTGAAAAAATGAACCACCACCCCAGTTGGAGCAACGTGTGGAACACGGTGGATATTCAGTTGGCCACGCACGACGCCGGCAACGTGGTCACTGACAAAGACCGCCGCCTCGCCGAGCGCATCGAGCGCATTTACCAAAAATATAAAAACGGCTGAGCCCCTACCGTTTTTTGCAGCGGCAGGTCTACCTTTCGGGCCTATGCCACGCCCATCCAAACTTCCGCAGGTCGGTACGACCATTTTTACCCTGATGTCGGCCCTCGCCAACCAGGTTGGCGCCATCAATTTGTCCCAGGGTTTCCCCAACTACAACCCCTCGGAGCGGCTCCAGCGGCTCGTGTTCGAGCATATGCAGCGCGGGGCCAACCAATATGCTCCAATGGCGGGCTTGCTGCCCCTGCGCGAACGCTTGGCCGAAAAAATGGAGCGCCTCTACGGCCGGTCGCTGAACCCCGATTCCGAAATCACCATCACCGCCGGCGGCACGCAGGCTATTTTTTGCGCGATTGCGGCTTTTGTGCACCCGGGCGACGAGGTACTGCTGCTGGAGCCCTGCTACGACTCCTACCGTCCTTCCGTGGAAACCGTGGGCGGCGTGGCGGTGCCCTACGCGCTTTCAGCGCCCGATTACCGCATCGATTGGGCAGCCGTGCAGGCGCTGATCACGCCGCGCACGCGTATGATTTGCATCAACACCCCCAACAACCCCACCGGTACCCTGCTGCGCGAGGCCGATATGCGCGCCTTGTCGGCCCTGCTGAAAAACACCGATATCCTGGTGCTGAGCGACGAGGTGTACGAGCACCTCATTTTTGACGGCGAGCCCCACGCCTCGGCCCTTCGCTACCCCGATTTGTACGAGCGCAGCCTTTGTGTGTTTTCTTTCGGCAAAACCTACCACAACACGGGCTGGAAAACGGGCTACTGCATCGCGCCGCCCGA
>JADLDL010000281.1 GCA_020846655.1 Saprospiraceae bacterium
AGCCGGTAATTGCGCCCGGGGTAACGGGCATTGAGTTTTTTCAGGAACTCCTGCACTTCGTCCCAAATCATACTTTCGACAGGCAATTTGTCGCCTTTGAATTGAGAAGGGTTGGCGCCCATGATTTCCTGCCACAGTTGTTGGGTCACCGGGTATCGCCCGATTTCAAAATCAGCAATGGTGACCTGGTGCTGCACTTCATTGTCAAAACGTCCATCCTCATGTTCCGGACTGCCCATGGTGAAGGTGCCGCCTTTTATGCGGACCATGCAGGAAAGGCTGGTCGGAGATGGAAGCGGTTGCGCTCTCTGCATTTCCTCCTTGTGCAAACGGGCAGGCATGGACGGCGTTGCAATCGGTTCTTTTTCAATATCCCCAGCACCCCGCCGGTTTTTTGAAATTCGCGCAATGCCTTGCGCCACATTAGCCAAGGCTTCATCTGGGCTATCCCAGTGTTTTTTGGAAAAAACCGGCGCGGCGCCCTCGGGCAGCACTTGCAACTTTTGAATTTCGGGGTGTTCCTGCCAGATGCAATGCCGAATCACCACCGGCACCACTACCGATTGGCCGTTCTCGTGGCGCGCCAGTGCCTCTTTCAGTTCTTCTTTTTCGATGTAGTCGGACGCAAAAAAATCGCTGCTGAGCAGCAGCAAGATGATATCGGCGGCTTGCAAATTGCTTTGGATCGCTATGCCCCACTCCTGCCCGGCCACGATTTCGCCGTCGTACCAAACGGCGATTTGCTCGCGCCGCTCCAGCGGAATGAGTTGCTTTTTGAGTTCAAGCAGGGCATCCCGGTCTTCCCGGGCGTAAATGATGAATGTTTTCAGCGGTTGTGGCATGTGCGGGCTGGCGAATTGGCGGCTGGGCAAATATAAGCCCCCAGACGTCCAATTCACCTGTTTTTCGCCGGCCGATTGAAACATCCACTGTACTTTTGCCGACCCCCAAGGGGTAAATCGCATGTCATTACTGAAAAAACTCGCCGGCGAAACGGCACTCTACGGGCTTAGCAGCATCCTCGGGCGTTTCCTGAACTACCTCCTGGTACCCATGTACACCCGCACGCTCAGCAAGATGGAAAACGGGATGCTGACCGAACTCTACGCCTACTCGGCGTTTTTGATCGTGATCCTGTCGTACCGCCTCGAATCGGCGTTTTTCCGCTTCGGCACTCCGCCCGAAGACCGCGAAAAAGCCTACGGCACGGCGTTGTACTCGCTGCTCGGCACCACCGTCGTGATCACCCTGGGCCTGCTGCTGGCCGCCCAACCCCTGGCCAACCTGCTGGACTACCACAATCACCCCGAGTACATCCGCTGGTTTGCCCTGATCCTGGCCTTCGACTGCCTCGTCGAACTGCCGTTTGCGCGGCTGCGCCTCGAACAACGCCCGATCCGCTTCGTGACGGGCAAGTTGTTCAACATCGGCATCGTCATCGCGCTGAACCTGTTCTGGCTGGTGTTTTGCCCCTGGGCCGACGGGCTGGGCTGGGCTTGGGTGCGATACGTTTGGTCGCCCGAGGTGCGGGTGGGTTATGTTTTTCTGGCCAACCTCATCGCCGCCGCCGCTACGCTGCTCTATTTGTCGCCCTACATCCGCATCCTCAAACCGGCGCATTTTGACCGGGCCCTGTGGCGCAAAATGATCCTGTATTCGCTGCCGCTGATCCTGGTCCAGTTTGCGGGCATCGTGAACAGCATGTTCGACCGGGCCATGCAAAAATGGCTCCTGCCGGGCACGCCGGCCGAAAATCTGGCCCAGGTGGGCATCTACGGCAACGTCTACAAACTGGCGATGCTGATCACCATTTTCACGCAGGCCTACCGCTACGCCGCCGAGCCGTTTTTCTTCCGGCATGCCAACGACGCCAACGCGCCCGATCTGCAAGCGAAGGTGACCAAGTGGTTTACCATCGTGTCGACACTCGGCATGCTCGGGGTGCTGTTGTTTGTGGATGTGATCAAATATTTCCTCAGCGAGCCCTACTGGGTGGGGCTGCCCATATTGCCCATTCTGCTGCTGGCCAACGTGCTGTTGGGCCTGTACTACAACCTCTCGGTCTGGTATCGCCTGAAAGACAAAACCCATATCGGTGCCCTGATCTCCGTGGGCGGCGCCCTGGCCACCATGGTACTCAACATCTGGTGGGTGCCAGTGTACGGCTACGAGGGTTCGGCCTGGGCGGCCCTGCTGGCCTACGCCATCATGTGCCTGGCCGCCTGGATCATCGGCCGGAAATACTACCCGGTGGCCTATGCATTCGGACGCATGGGCGGCTATGTGGCACTGGCACTGGGGCTGTATGCTGCCAGTGTGTGGTTGAAAAATATGATGCCCGGGCAGTTGGCGCTCCAGTTGGCGGGTAGCGCGGTACTGTTCGGCGGGTATGTGGGCTTGGTGTATTTTTTGGAAAAAAGTGACTTGAAAAAAACCTAAACCACCTCCTCTTCCCCCAAACCCGGGATACCCACTTCCGCAAATCCATTTTCCAACAGGTAGTCCCGCCATTTTTCCTGGCGGTCGGTGGTGCCGTGGACCAGCCAGATTTTTTTGGCGGAAGCGCGCTGGTTTTTCAGCACCTCCAGCATTTCCACCCGATCGCCGTGCGCCGAAAACGAGTCCATCACTTCCACATCGGCCAGCACCTGCTTGTTTTGACCCATGATGTACAAACTCTGCGCGCCCTCGCGTAGGCGGCCGCCCGGTGTGTTGGGCGAGCAGTAGCCCACGATCAGGAAGGTATTCCGCTGGTTTTCGATGCCGTTGAGCAGGTGGTGCCGGATGCGGCCGGCCGTCATCATGCCGGAAGCGGAAATGATGATACAGGGGTTCTGCGAGGTATTGAGTTGCTTGCTGCCTTCGACCGAGCGCACATATTGTAAGCCATTGAATCCGAATGGATTGTCGTCTTCCAGCATGTACTGGTGCAGGTCGTGGTCAAAACACTCGGGGTGGTTGACAAACACCTCGGTGGCGTTCACCGCCAGTGGGCTGTCTACATACACCGGCACTTTGGGCAAGCGCCCGGCGCGGTGCAACTGATCGAGCATGTAGACGATTTCCTGGGTCCGGCCCACCGAAAACGCCGGAATGATAAGTTTGCCGCGCTTTTCCACGCAGGTGTGGTGCACTACCCGCACAAAATGCTCCACCTCGCCAGGCGCCGACTCGTGCTCGCGGTCGCCATAAGTGCTTTCGCAAATGATGTAATCCGCCTCGGGCAGCGGCAGCGGGTCGCCCAGAATGGGTCGGTTTGGCCGGCCGATATCGCCGGTAAAGCCCAGCCGGATCGTGCGCTCGCCTTCCTGGATTTCCAGGGTCACGCTGGCGCTACCCAGGATGTGGCCGGCGTCGCGGTACATCACCCGCACCTTTGGGTGCACGTGAAACCACTGTTCGTAGTTGTAGCCCACAAACTGGCTCAGGGCCGTGCGCACATCCTCGACCACGTACAAGGGCTGTACTTCGGCTTCGGCTTTTGGCTTTTTCCGGTTTTTATACTGGGCGTCGTATTCCTGGATTTTTGCCGAATCGAGCAGCATGATCGAACACAGGTCGCGCGTGGCGTGCGTGGCGTATATTTTTCCGCGGAATCCGTCGGCTACCAGTTTGGGCACCCGGCCCGTATGGTCGATGTGCGCATGGCTCAGGATCAGGCAATCGATATCGCGGGGGTCGAACATCCATTTTTCATTGAAGCCCTTCATCGGGTTGCCATCACCGTCGTTTTCGCCCTCTTCGCCGCCCTGGTAGAGGCCGCAATCGAGCAGGATGCGAAAATTATCGTCGAGCGTGATCAGGTGGCAGGAGCCGGTAACCTCGCGCGCAGCGCCGCAGAATTTGATCTTCATAACAATCGGTGGGTTGAATTGGTGATCGGGTATAGTGGGTTTGGGCGGAAATTTAGGGGGAATAGGGCGAACTGCGGCAAAAAACCTGTTTTCTTTTTGAATATGCAAGATTCCGAAGTGCTCTCTATGTACACAGTGGTTTAAAAATTTTGAACCACTGAGAGCACTGAGAGCACTGAGGTTTCAGAACCGGGCAATGTGTCCGAAACCGGGCACTTTTTTATTTTCAAAAACAACATAAAATACATCATATCAACGACTTACCACTTGGCACATGGCTTGCCTCCTTGTAGACATCGTCGACAAAAAACGATCGAAAATGGACAGAGAACTTTCTCAACAGCTCATCCGGAACAAATGGCGCAAAACCGCCGGGTATGCTGCGCTGGCCCTGCTCGCGCTGCTCGGCGCGCTGTGGCTGCTGCGCAACACCCTGAAGACCTCGCTGAACCAGGCGGACATCCGGGTGGCCATTGCCGAAACGGGCTACCTGGAAAACACCCTCAGCGCAGCCGGCGAAGTGCGCCCCGAATTCGAACAAGTGATCACCAGCCCTATCGCAGCCGTTATCCAGGAGGCCTTTTTCAGCGCCGGTTCGGCTGTCAAAACCGGCGACAAAATCCTGGAACTCGACAAAACATTTACCCAACTGGAGTTTGAAAAACAAAAAGACGCCCTCGAACTCAAGCGCAACGGTATCGTGAAGATCAAACTCGAACTGGACAAAAGTTTTTTTGATATTCAAATTCAGGACTCCATCAAAGCCTACCGGATCAACAGCCTGAAGGCCGCGCTGGAAAATGCCCGGCGCCTGTTCAAGGCCGGCGGCGGCACCCGCGAAGCCATCGAACAAGCCGAAACCGACCTGCGCGTGGCCCAACTCGAAAAACGCCAACTCGAAAACGACATCCGCAGCCGCCAGCAGGTCATGCAGGCCAGCATGCGCGAAACCCAAATCACCGCCTCCATCCAGGAAAAAGAACTCAGCGAATTCGAACAAAAACTCCGGCAAGCCAACATCGTGGCCTCCCGCGCCGGCGTACTCACCTTCGTCAACAAAAACCTCGGCACCAAAGTGAACGAAGGCGAAATCCTCGCCCGCATCGCCGACCTGGGCAGTTTCCGGGTACTGGGTAGTATTTCCGACAACTACGGTCCCCAATTGCGCACGGGCATGGATGCCATCCTGCGCGTCAACGACACCCTCCTGCGCGGACAACTGATCAACATCCACCCCGCAGTGTCCAACAACGTCATGAGTTTCGACATCGCGCTGAACGACCCGCACGCCAGCCGCAGCCTGCTCCGGCCCAACATGAAACTGGAGGTTTTTTTGGTCACCGCCTCCAAAAAAAATGTCGTGCGCGTCAAAAACGGCCCGGCATTCAAGGGCAGCACCGTGCAGGATGTGTTCGTCGTCGGCCCCGACGGCAAAGCCACCCGCCGCACCGTGCACACCGGCCTGAGCAATTTTGATTGGGTGGAAATTACCAGCGGCCTCAAACCCGGCGAACGGGTCATTATCTCCGATATGAGCGCTTTCCAACACAGCACGAGCATCGACATCCACCCATAGCCCCCACGCGCCATGAAAATTCTATCGTTCCTCTTGCTGTGCAGCGCCGCCCTGCTTGCCCGGGCACAAAGCCCGCTCAGCCTGCCGGAGGTGGTGGCGAGGGCCAAAGCCCAATCGACCGCCGCCCGGCAGGCGGCCACCACCCGCGAAACCCGCTACTGGGAATACCGGACCTTCCAGTCCAATTTCAAACCCCAACTGCTGCTCGACAGCCGCCTGCCGGCCTTCTCGCGCTCCTTCAACGAGGTGGTGCAGCCCGACGGCACCATCCTGTTTCAGCCCGTGCGCAACAACAACTCCTCCGTCGGCTTGTCGCTCGAACAACAGATTGCCCGCACCGGTGGCACGGTTTACGCCACCACGCAGGTACAGCGGTTCGACGATTTTTCCCGACAAACCACCCTGTACAACGGCACCTTGTTTGCCGTTGGCCTCGAACAACCCCTGTTTCGGTTCAACACCCTGAAATGGGCGCGCAAAATCGAGCCGCTGAAATACCGCGAAAGCCAGCAGGAATACATCGAGGCCATGGAGCAAATCGCCGCTACCGCCAGCCGTTTGTTTTTTGATTTATTGCTGGCGCAAGTCAACCAAAGCATTTCGGAAACAAACCTGAACAACACCAGCGACATTTTGCGGATCGCGCAGGAGAAATTCGAACTCGGCAAAATCAGCCGGAACGAAATCCTGCAACTCCAACTGGAACAACTCAAAGCCGAAAAAGCGCTGGGCACCGCCAAACGCGACGTGGAAATTTCCAGCCTCAACCTGAAAGCCTACATCGGCCTGCAACAGGATGCGCGCCTCGAACTCATCGAGCCCTACCCTGAGCGCATGCCCGCCGTGCCGGCCGCCAAAGCCCTCGAAGAAGCCTACGCCAACCGGGCCGATGCCATCGCCTTCAGCCGGCGCCTGCTCGAAGCCGAACGCGCCGTGGCCCAAGCCAAAGCCGAAAGCGGCCTGAACGCTAGCCTGACCGCCAGCCTGGGCTTTTCGAACCGCGGCCCGCAGATCGGCGACTTGTACAACCAGCCCCAAAACCAACAACTGGTGGCCCTCGAATTTACCATGCCCATTCTCGACTGGGGCCGCGCCCAGTCGCGCCGCAAAACCGCCGAAGCCAACCAACAACTCACGCAGTACACCATCGAGCAGGACCAGCAAAATTTCAAACAACAGATTTTCACCCAGGTCACCCTGTTCGACATGCTCCAGGCGCAGCTCTCGCTCACCGCCCGGGCCGACTCCATTGCCGCCGAAAAATACCAGATCGCCAAAGAACGCTACGTACTCGGCAACCTCAGCATCACCGAACTGAGTATCGCGTTTGCTGAAAAAGACCAGGCCCGCCGCGATTTTATCGGCGCCCTGCGCGACTATTGGGCCGCCTTTTACCAGTTGCGCTGGCTAACCTTGTATGATTTTGAAAAAGGAGAAAAAATTCAGGAATAAAAATTCAGTCGTCCAATGATTCAACTAACGAGTATCGAAAAAGTATACCGCACCGATACGGTGGAAACCCTGGCCCTCAACAACATTTCCCTGCACATCGACAAGGGCGAGTTTCTGAGCATCATGGGGCCCTCGGGCTGCGGCAAAAGCACCCTGCTGAACATTATGGGCCTGCTGGATGAACCCACCACCGGCCAACTCAGCATCGGCCACCAGGAAATCAAACAATTCAACGACCGCACGATTTCGCGCTTCCGCAACCAGAAAATCGGCTTCATTTTTCAAAGTTACCACCTCATCAACGACCTGCCCGTACTCGACAACGTCGAACTGCCCCTGCTGTACCGCAATGTATCGGGCAAAGAACGCCGCCGCCTGGCCGCCGAAGCCCTCGAAAAAGTGGGCCTCTCCAACCGCATGCAGCACTACCCCTCGCAGCTCTCCGGCGGCCAAAAACAACGCGTCGCCATCGCCCGGGCCATCGTCGGGCAACCCGAAATTATCCTGGCCGACGAGCCCACCGGCAACCTCGACTCGACGATGGGCAACGAAATCATGGAAATCCTGGAACAACTCAACCGCGCCGACCAAACCACCATCGTGATGGTGACGCACGACGAAAACATGGCCCGGCGCACCCACCGCCTCGTCCGGCTGTTCGACGGCTCGCTGGTTTCTTCCAACACCTTTGTCAACTAAGCCGCTATGCTGAAAAATTATCTGAAAATCACGATCACGGTCATGCGGCGGCGCAAAATGTTCACCTTCATCACGCTGTTTGGCATCAGCATGACCCTGAGCATCCTGATCGTGCTCACCGCTTTTTACGAACACCTGTTCTCGACCAATTACCCCGAAATACACCGCGACCGCTCGCTGTACGCCACCGTGCTCGAAGAAGTAGAGTCCGAATCGGGCGGCATGCGACGGGGGCCGATGAGCATTTCGTACATCAACAAGTACCTGAAAACGCTGAAAACACCGGAGAAAGTGGCCTTTGCCAGCATCCCCAACACCGTGAACACCTACGGCAACGGCAAAAAACTCAAACTCTTTTTCAAATATTCCGACCCGGTGTTTTGGGAAATCATGGGCTTCGAATTTCTGGAAGGCAAAGCCTTTACCCAGCGGGAAATCGACAACAACGAATCCGTGGCGATCATCAACGACCAAACCCGCGACGATTATTTCGGCAAAGGCCTGCCGGCCCTGGGCAAAACCATCGAGATCAACGGCCAAAACCTGCGGGTCATCGGCGTGGTGCGCGGCTGCCCCATCACCCGCATGGTCGTAGCGGCCGATGTGTACCTGCCCTATCACCTCCAAAAACGCGACCCCAACAACCAGGACATGAACGGCTCGTACTACGCTATTGTCCTGGCCCGCTCGGAAGCCGATCTACCGGCCATCCAGCGGGAATATTTCGAGATCGTGCCCCGCATACCGCTCCAGACCTATGGCGAATTCAAGCCCGACCGCCTGAACGCCAACCTCAGTACGTATTTCGACAGCCTGGTGCAAGACACGTTTTTCAGGACCGGCGAGGGTTCGGCCCGCACTCGGTTTTACATCTTTATCTCCTTGTTTGCCCTGCTGTTCATGTCCTTGCCGGCCATCAACCTCGTCAACATCAACATCAGCCGCATCCTCGAACGCTCCTCTGAGATTGGCATTCGAAAGGCCTTTGGCGCCTCTTCCTGGACCCTGGTGGCGCAGTTTGTGATCGAAAATGTCTTGCTCACCCTGTTTGGCGGCTTGGTTGCCATCCTGCTCTCGGCCGGTTTTTTGTGGTGGTTCAACCAAAGCGGCTTGATCGACTACGCCGACCTGACGATCAACTGGACCGTGGTGCTCGTAGCCCTGGTGCTCAGCCTGGTGTTCGGCCTCATGTCGGGGGTGTATCCCGCCTGGCGCATGTCGCGCCTGCCCGCCGTGGAAGCGCTGAAAGGCTGAGCAAGGCAAAAGGCAAAATGTAAAATGTAAAAGTCAAAAGGGTGGCAGAGGATGGGGTTCTGAGGAAACATTTTTTATATTGTTGATAATCAACAATATAAAACAACATAAAGCCCCTCCCTTTTTTGGGGAGGGGCAGGGGTGGGGTTCTTCCAGCGTGAAAAGCCGCTACTCCTGTTTCACACCGCGTTCAGTAACCGACAAAAAATTAAAGAATACCATGCTACAACATATTTTTAAACTGATTTGGAAGAAGAAAAGGAGCAATTTCCTGATGATGCTCGAAATCTTCGTCTCGTTTCTCATCCTGTTTGCCGTGTGGAGCCTGAGCGTGTACACCTACCGCAACTACGCGACGCCGGCCGGGCTATCGACCGAGCGGGTTTGGACAGTGTTTCTCAACTACAATACGGACCAGGACAGTGTCCTTCGGATCAACAACGAACTCGTGACCCGGCATGTGCAAAGCATCCGCGAAATCAAGAGTTTTTCGTTTGCCGCCAACAACCTGCCCTTCAGTTTTAGTTCTTCCAACCGCGAACTGGAGTTTAAGGGCAAAAAAGTACTCAGCGAAATCATGTTGGTCGGCGAAGACTATCCAGCCGTGCTGGGCATGTCCCTTTCGGCGGGCCAATGGTTTTCGGCGGCGGACACCGTCGGCGGCCGGCGGCCGGTCGTCATCACCCGGCACCTGGCCAGGGACTTGCTGGGCGCGGAGGAGCCCATTGGCCAACAAATCAGTTTGGATGGCGACGAAAAGCGGACGGTTGTTGGGGTGGTCGATTATTTCCGCCACAAATCCTCGTTCCAGGAAGACGACAATTGTTTTTTCGAGCCAGCCGGTAGTGCCGACTACAACCTCCTGCTCCAGGTTGGCACCGGCGCCAATGCCGAGTTTGAAGCCCAACTCGCCCACTCCCTGCAACAACTCAACCCCGACTGGACCATCGAAATCCAGCACCTGGACCAGATGAAAGACACCCAAAATCAGTTGGTACTGATCCCGATTCTGATTTTGTTTGTCGTTTGCGGGTTTCTGGTGTTCAATGTTGGCCTGGGATTGTTCGGTGTGTTGTTTCAAAACATCAGCCGCCGCAAAGGCGAGATCGGCATTCGTCGCGCCGTGGGCGCCACCAAAATGCAGGTCATGGGCTATTTCATCGGTGAAACCCTCGTCATCGCAAGTTTTGGCATTGGCCTGGGCTTTTTTTTCGCCATACAGATTCCGCTGCTCCATGTACTGGATGTGGAGGCAAGTATTTATGTTTGGGGGATCTTGCTGGCGGTATTGTCCATTTATCTCATCACCATCGGATGCGCCTTTTACCCCAGCCGGCAAGCCGCTGCCATTTACCCGGCCACGGCCTTGCACGAAGAATAAATCCTTATGCTGCTGATTATCGACGATGATATTGCCGTCCGCACTTCACTTTCACTGTTGTTGAAAAAAGAAGGCTTCGAGGCTTCGGCGGTGGGCACACCGGAGGAGGCTTTCGGACTCATGCAAACCCGGCTGCCCGAACTGGTCTTGCTGGACATGAATTTTTCCAATGAAACCACCGGCGCCGATGGCCTGCGCATGCTGGAACAAATCAAAAAGCGGTATCCTGCCCTGCCGGTCCTGCTCATCACCGGCTGGGCCACCATCGACCTGGCGGTGAAGGGCATGAAACTCGGAGCCGCCGATTTCATCCACAAACCCTGGCAAAACAGCCACCTGATGGAGTCCGTGCGCACCGTCCTGAACCTCAGCGCCGCGCCGGCCGGCGCCCCCGGCGAGCTGTCGCGCAAAAAACTGGACCAGCAGTACGATTTTGGCGCTATCATCGGCGAAGACCCGCGCATGCTCCAGGTGCTCGAAACCATCGGCCGGGTAGCGCCCACCGACGCCCCGGTACTGATCCTGGGCGAAAGCGGCACCGGCAAGGAACTCATCGCCGAAGCCATCCACCAGCACAGCCCCCGGCACAAGCGGCCCTTCGTGAAGGTCAACCTGGGCGGCATATCGTCGAGCCTGTTCGAGTCCGAAATGTTCGGCCACGTGCGCGGTGCGTTCACCGATGCCCGCCACGACCGCGCCGGCCGCTTTGAGATGACCCAGCACGGCAGTATTTTTTTGGATGAAATCGGCGAATTGGAACTCGCCAGCCAGGTCAAACTGCTACGGGTGCTACAAGACCGGAGTTACGAGGTGCTGGGCAGCAGTCGCACCAAAACGGTGGATGTGCGCGTCATTTGCGCCACCAACAAAAACCTGGAAGAACTGGTCGCCAAAAACCAGTTTCGCGAAGACCTGCTCTACCGCATCAACCTCATTACCATCCACTTGCCCAGTTTGCGCGAACGCGCGAGCGATATCCCGCTGCTGGTCCGCCATTTTTTGAACAACCTCAGCGAACTCTACCAGCGCCCGCTGCGCATCGAACGCGAGGCCCTGGCCTGGCTCAAACAACTGCCGCTGCCCGGCAACGTCCGCCAACTCAAAAACCTGGTGGAGCGCGCCGTGCTGCTCAGCCCCTCCGACACGCTGGACCTGCCGGGCTTCCAGCGGCACTACCAGCCCGCAGCGCCCAAAACCGCCGGCAACCTGCCCGAAGTGGGCGCCATGACCCTCGAAGAAATGGAGGTGCAGATGATCCAGCGCGCGCTGGCGTTTCATAAAGGAAAAATCGCCCGGGTCGCGCGGTCGCTGGGCCTCACCCGCAGCGCTTTGTACCGGCGTTTGGAAAAATACGGGATTCCGTACGACGAAGCCTAAATTCGCCCCGTACTTTACCGCTCGCCTATGAAACTGAGCACCAAATTTATCCTGTTCATCGCCATCATCCACAGCGTGACCATCGCGCTGTCGTTTTATATTTTCCAGCAAAACAAACTCCTGTTCATCGCCTCCGAGTTTTTCATCCTGCTTTCGCTGGCCGTCTGCGGGTCCCTGTACCTCGAACTGATCCGCCCCTTGCAGTTGCTCACCCGGGGCGTGGATGCCATCCGCGACCGCGATTTCAACGTGAAATTTGTAAAAACCGGGCGCTATGAAATGGACAAACTGATAGGGGTGTACAACCAGATGATCGACCAGTTGCGCACCGAGCGCACGGCCCAGCAAGAGCAGCATTTTTTCCTGGAAAAACTCATCCAAACGGCGCCCACGGGCATTGTGGTGCTCGATTTCGACGAGCGCATCGAAGCCCTCAACCCCAAAGCCCTGGAATGGACCGGCTACAGCCGCCGCGAACAGGAGTTGATCGGCCGAACGCTGGCCGAGTTGCGACACCCCTTGTTCGAAGCCATCCGGGGCCTGCCCAGCGGTGCGGCGCAAACCCTGACGCTGCCCGGCGCCCAAACCTTCAAACTCCAGAAAAGCCAGTTCGTAGACCGCGGTTTTCCGCGCAATTTTGTGATGATCGAAGAACTGACGGCCGAGATCCTGGAGGCCGAAAAACGCTCGTATGGCAAGGTGATTCGCATGATGGCCCACGAAGTGAACAACTCGATCGGGGCGGTCAATTCCATTCTGGATACCACGCTCCAGTTGCACACCGGCCCACCCGATGTGGCCGAAGCCCTGCGCATCGCCATCGAACGCAACGAACACCTCAACCTGTTCATGCGCAATTTTGCCGACGTCATCCGCCTCCCCGAACCCCGGCTGGAAAGCGTGGACCTGCACGATACCCTGCAAAAAGTGCTGCGCCTGATGGAACACAAAGCCCGCGCCCAAGGCACCGGTATCGACTGGCAACTGGCGCCGGCAGCGCCCGTGTTCGTCCGGGCCGACGCCGCCTTGCTTGAGCAGGTGTTGATCAATGTGGTAAAAAACGCCCTCGAAGCCTGCGGCAACGGCGGTACCCTTCAAATTCAAACCAGCGCCCGGCCCCTGCAACTGACCCTCGCCAACAACGGCGCACCCATCCCGAAAGACCTGGAAGACAAGTTGTTTTCGCCCTTTTTCAGCAACAAGCCCGGCGGCCAAGGCATCGGCCTGACGCTGGCCCGCGAAATCCTGAGCGCCCACGGGTTTTTGTTTTCCCTGCAATCCGGCGCCGATGGCTGGACGCGTTTTCAAATTTTGTTTCGATGAGCATGCACCACCCCAACAAGCCGCCCACCGGCCCGGGCATCTACGACCCCCGCTTCGTATCGGACCTGTTCGACCGCATGTCGAGCACCTACGGCATCACCAACTACCTGAGTTCGTTCGGCTTTTCGGAACGATGGCGCAGGCAGTGCATCGCCCAACTGGACTGGAGCGCTGCGGAAGCCCCGGTTTGCTACGACCTGATGTCGGGCATGGGCGAGTGCTGGGCCGACATCCTGCGGCAAAGCCAGGGCCGGGCGCAGGTGATCGGGGTGGATATTTCGCCGGAAATGATCAAACGCTCCCGCCAAACCGCCGCCCGGCTGCCGGCTGGCCAGGTGCAGATCCGGCAGGAAAATATACTCGACAACGACTTGGCTACCGGCAGCGCCGATATGCTCATTTCGACCTTTGGCTTAAAAACCTTTTCCGAGGCACAATTGGAGCAATTGGCCAACCAAATCAGCCGCTTGCTAAAGCCCGGCGGGCAGTTTTCGCTGCTGGAAATTTCAGCGCCGCCCAACCGTTTTCTGAATATCCTCTTCCTGTTTTATTTGAAAAATATCATCCCCTGGATCGGCAAAATCTTTGCGGGCGACAATTTTTCCTACAAGATGCTGGGCGTGTATTGCGCCCGGTTTCAGGACTGCCGGCCGTTCCTCGACCAACTGGCCCGGGAAGGCTTGCAGGTTGAATTTCGCACCTATTTCTTTGGCTGCGCCACGGGTGTGGTCGGGAGAAAATAGCCCTATATTTACCCCAAAAACAAGCCTACCCGCATGTTCCACCATACCCTCTCCGAACTCTTTGCGCGCGACCTGCGCGTGCTTGCCAACGAGATCCATCTCTACGAAAACGAAGCCGATTTGTGGATCGTCCGCGACGGCATCAGCAACTCCGCCGGCAACCTTTGCCTGCACCTGCTCGGCAACCTCCAGCATTTTATCGGCGCCCTGCTCGGCAACAGCGGGTATGTGCGCGACCGCGACCGCGAATTTTCAGATAAAAACGTGCCGCGCGCCGAACTGCTGGCCGGCATCGAGACCACTATCGGCGTCGTGACCAGCACCCTGAACCAGTTGTCGGCCGCCCAAATCGAGGCAGAGTTTCCGGTCAAAAAACGCGACCAGACCGTGACCACCGAACACATGCTGCTGCACCTGTTTGGGCACCTGAGTTACCACCTCGGCCAGGTCAACTACCACCGGCGTTTGTGTGCCTGAGCGGCTGGTGGGTGTTAAATTTGGGGCTGTGCTAAGGGGTCGGTCAACATCCGGCGTTGTAGTTCCTGGTTTTCAAACACCGGGTACTCCTTACTTTTTCACGTCAAACGGCTCCACATGCAAACACGCGCTACTGTTGTTCTGCTCTTCGCGTTTCTTTTACCATCGCTCGCCCAAGCCTGCGAATGCCTGATTCCCATCAGCAGCCTGGACTACCAGATTCGGAAACACGAGCAGATTTTTATCGGCCGGGTGTTGTCCAAAAACGCCGATGTGTATCCGCTGGAGTACCAATTTGAGGTGCTCAAATCCTGGAAAGGCGTGTCGGAAAAACAAGTCCGCATTGTCAGTGGCGCAGGGGGTGCGGATTGCGGCATGGATTTCGAGCCCGGACAGGAATACATCGTGTACGCCGACGCGCAGCGCACGAGCTACTGTACCCGCACGGCCTTGCGGCGCCTCTCGACCGACGAAGAACTGCTGGACCTCCTGTTTCACGACCAGCCCCTGGCCGAAACCCTGAGCGCCACCGAGGTGGAGCATATCCAGGCCCGCGCCGCCTACTACCAGCACCGCCAACTGGATCTCCGGCCCAACGATCGCCTGGCTTTTGTAAAAGACTACCGATGCATCGGCAAACTGGATTTTTACGGCGTCCATCCCCTCGAACATCCGCAGATGGATTTGTTTATCCTGACGGAAAAAGAAAAGCGAAAAACGGGCGCACAGGTAGACAAGGTGCTGGTGATGGGCGGCATTTATCCTTTAAAAAAATACAAGCGGAAAAAAGTGCTGCGCCAACTCCGGCGCCAGCCCAACCCAACACCAGGCGCCCCCAAATGACACTCGCCGAAGCCACTTCCCTGCTCGCCGGAGCGCCTGCTACGGGCCCAAGGCCCGAAACCTGGGCCGACCTGGGCTGTGGCGCCGGCCTGTTCACCTTTGCCCTGGCACAGTCGCTGCCGCCGGGCAGTTTGATCCATGCCGTGGACAAGGAGCCGGTTGCCCTGCAGCCCCTGCCCAACCCTAAGCAGGTAGAACTCCGACCCTGCCAATTCGATTTTGTGCAGGAAGGACTGCCGTTTCAAGCCTTGGACGGCGTTTTGATGGCCAATTCCCTGCATTTTGTTCGGGATAAAACCGCATTTTTACAGCAACTTGCACCCTTGCTCCGCCCGACGGCGCAATGGCTGATCGTGGAATACGACACGCTCCGCTCCAACCCCTGGGTGCCGTTTCCGATCGACTTTGCGGGCTTGCGGGCCTTGTTTGCAACAGCCGGCTACAGGCAGGTCCGGAAATTGGGCGAGCGCCCGTCCCTGTACAGCCGCGCGCCCTTGTACGCTACTTTGATCACGCACACCTAAACGAAACACTGTTTCTGCCATGTCTACCCTCCGCCCGGCGATGGCCTTTTTTTGGGCCTTTGCCCCTGTTTTTTTGTCGGCACAAAATACCCCTCTGCAAATCCCGCTCTGGCCCGACGGCGCTCCCGGCTTTGAAAACCGCCGCAACGAACCCGAACAAGCCCAGGACTGGTGGGTGAAAAACGTGCACAACCCCAGCATCACAGCGTACCTCCCGCCGAAAGAAAAAGCCAACGGCACGGCTGTGCTGATTTGCCCTGGCGGCGGGCACCGGGCCTTGGTCTACAATTCTGAGGGCCGCGACGCGGCGGAGTACCTGAACGGGCTCGGCGTTACGGCGTTTGTCCTGAAATACCGCCTGTCGCGGGAAGAAAACTCTCCGTACACCCTGGAGCAGCACGTCCGCCAGGATGCCTACCGGGCGATGCGGCTCCTGCGCAGCCGGGCGGCCGAGTGGCACCTCGATCCCGCCAAACTGGGCATGATGGGGTTTTCGGCCGGTGGCGAGGTGGTGGCGATGGTCGCCTACGCCCCGGGCGACGGCAACCCCGAGGCGCCCGATCCGGTGGACCGGCTCAACGGGAAACCCAATTTCCAGGTGCTGGTGTATCCCGGCCCCTTGTTTGTGCCCGACTCGGTAGCCGCCGATGCGCCGCCCGCGTTTATGGTGGCCACTATTGACGACGAATGCTGCTCGGCCCCCATTCTGAAGTTGTGCCAGGCGTACCACGCCGCCAAGGTGCCGGCCGAAGTACACTTGTATGCGCGGGGCGGCCATGCCTTCAACATGGGCAAACGCTCCAAACTCGTCACGCTCAACACCTGGCCCCAGCGCCTGGCCGATTGGATGAAGGACAACGGCCTCCTGGAGCCGCCGGTTGGCAGCGAAGCGAAACATTAGGCAACCGAATTTCCGGCGGCCAGGCGGCCGCTTGCAAACTTGTTTTTTTGAAAAAAATATGGCACAACACGAGCAGGTGATCCTCATTACCGGCGGCAGCCGGGGCATCGGTGCGGCTACGGCCCGGCTGGCGGCACGGGCCGGCTGGCGGGTAGGCATCAATTACCACCAAAACAAAGCCGCCGCCACGCAGGTGGTGACTGAAATCGAAGCCGCCGGTGGCCGTGCGGTGGCCGTGCAGGCCGATGTGTCGCAGGAAGCCGATGTGCTGCGGATGTTCGATACCGTCACGGATGCGCTGGGGCCGCTGACGGCCCTGGTCAACAACGCCGGTATCCTCGAAACCCAATGCCGTGTGCGCGACCTGGATGCGGAACGGCTCCAGCGCATCTTTGCCACCAACGTGACCGGCAGTTTTCTCTGCGCACGCGAAGCCGTGCGGCGGATGTCGACCCTTTCGGGCGGCAGCGGCGGCGGCATCGTCAACGTGTCTTCCGGAGCGTCCAAACACGGCGCCCCAAACGAGTATGTGGACTATGCGGCGTCCAAAGGCGCCGTCGATGTGCTCACCCTGGGCTTGTCGAAAGAAGTAGCCGCCGAAGGCATCCGCGTCAATGCGGTGCGCCCGGGCCTGATCTACACCGAGATCCATGCCAGCGGCGGCGAGCCCGGCCGCGTCGACCGGCTCGGCCCCCAGGTGCCCATGCAGCGCGGCGGCCAACCCGAAGAAGTAGCCCGCGTGATCCTCTGGCTGCTTTCCGAGGACGCCTCGTATGTGACGGGTATGTTGGTGGATGTGGCGGGCGGGCGGTAGAGCGTGTTTCGGGGTGCGTGTTTCGGGGTGCGTGTTTCGGGGTGCGTGTTTCGGGGTGCGTGTTTCGGGGTGCGTGTTTCGGGGGATCGGGCGAGCGGGCGTTTATTTTGCGCCCCGTAGTCCTCCCCCTGCCCCCTCTGCCGAGCGACTCTAAGTTGTCCCCCTACAACCCGGCAATAAAGTTGCACCTCTATTTTGGTGTGACAACTTGATTTTTAATTTCTTAGCGAGCGGCAGCGCCGCGAAATATTTGTAGCATTAGATACCAATAATTGGTGTGGAGGTGCAGCGCACCGAAACCTATTGC